>JAFGPY010000179.1 GCA_016935955.1 Planctomycetota bacterium | reverse complement strand
TCCATCGAGCCGGAGGCTTCCTTGATGGCCACGACGTTCTTCAACTGGGCCAGCCGGGCGACCGTCTGGGGCGTCATGCTCACGGCCGTGCGCCCCGGCACATTGTAGAGCACCATCGGCAGGTCCACTTCCTCGGCGATCGTGGCGAAGTGGCGGTAGAGTCCTTCCTGCGTCGGCTTGTTGTAGTAGGGACAAACCTGCAATGTGGCGTCGGCTCCGACACTGCGGGCGAACTGGCTGAGTTCCAGGGCCTCGGCCGTCGAGTTGCCGCCCGTTCCGGCAATGACCGGCACGCGTCCGGCCGCCTGCTTGACGACCGTCTCGATGACCTTCTTGTGGTCGGCGACCATCACGGTCGGCGATTCGCCCGTGGTGCCCATGGGGACCAACCCGTCGGTCCCTTGTTCGATGTGCCAGTCGACCAACTCGCGGATCTTGTCAAAGTCCACCCGTTCACCCTTGAACGGCGTGACCATGGCTACGAGACTGCCTTGAAACACGTTCTGTCTCCTTACTCTTCAGGGATTGCCTCGGCAACGGGGGGCGATTATACCACAGCAACCACGAAGTGCAACGATTTGGCCTTGCCGGGGCATGCGGAGCCATTATACTTGACCTTGACACTCTGGTAAGGAGTTGCTGATGGTCAGGATGGTAGAGTTTCGCGGCAGTTTGGGGACAGTCAGGGCGACGCTGCATCTTCCGGACGGCAAGGGGCCGCATTCGGGCGTCGTCATCATGCACGGATTCACCGGGCAGCGCCTGGAGCCGGGCTTCCTGTTTCGCGAGACGTCACGAGCCCTGGAGGCGGCAGGCATCGCCTCGCTGCGCTTCGATTTCGGCGGCAGCGGCGAGAGCGACGGCGACTTCGCGGACATGACAGCCTCCACCGAACGGGCCGACGCCCTGGCGGCCCTGGACTTCATGCGATCCTGCGATGGCATCGATCCGGCTCGCGTGGGTCTGCTGGGGTTGTCGTTCGGCGGATTCATGACGGCCTGCACGGCCGGCGCGCGACCCGACCAGGTGAAGGCCGTTGCCCTCTGGTCCGCCGCCGGGTTCACCATGCAGTGCAAGGGATGGAACCTGACGCCCGAGCAGAAGCAGAGCCTGAAGGACCGCGGTTGGCTGGACCTGGCCGGTCTGCGGCTGAGTCAGGCGTGGCTCGACGACATCACGCGGCACGATCCGTTCGACGAGATCGCCAAGTACGGCGGCCCGGTGCTGCTCATTCACGGCACGCGCGATGGCTCGGTGCCGTTGCAGGAGGCCATGCACTGGGTGCGGACGTTGAAGAAACGGGCCGGTGCCGCGACCGAGCACTTGTTCATCGAGGGCGCCGATCACGTGTTCATGAACTGCGATCACCACCAGGTCGTCATCCCGCGGACGGTCCGGTGGTTCAAGGAGCTTCTGTAGCCGACGACGACTCGGTCGATGGGGGCAGAGAAGCCATGGCGTGCCCGCAACTGAGAATCCTGTCGCAGCCTGATGAGCAGGCGACCACCATGGTTCTGTCGCTGACGGGCTGGATGGATGGCGGCGAGGTCTCCACGGGGGCGGTCGACTACCTGATCGAGAAGCTGCACGGGGAAGCGTTCGCCGAGATCGAGCCCGAGGACTTCTACATTTTTAACTTCCCGGGTTCGATGGAGATCTCCGCCCTGTTCCGGCCCGACGTGAAGATCGAGGACGGCCTGATTCGGGAGTTTGTCATGCCGTCGAACGTCTTCTACTGCAGCCCGGAGCATCCCCTGGTCCTGTTCAAGGGCAAAGAGCCGCATGTTCGTTGGGACTCGTTTCTGGAGTGTCTGCTGACGGTGGCCACACGCTTCGGCGTGCGAAGGATATACTTCGTCGGCAGCTACTCGGGCCTGACGCCGCACACGCGGGAGCCGCGAATTTACAGCTCGGTCTCCGATGCTTCGCTGAAGCCGGAGCTTGAGCAGTACGGCATCCGTTTCAGCGACTACGAGGGGCCGGGCAGTATCGTCACCTACCTGACGACGCTGGCGGCCGCGCGGGGCGTGGAACTGGCGACCCTGGTAGCCGAGATCCCAGCCTACGTCCAGGGACGCAACCCCAAGTGCATCGAGGCCGTGGTGCGGCGGCTGGCCGCCATGCTGGATTTGCGTATCGACCTGGACGTCATGCGGCGGGCGAGCGACCTGTTTGAGGAGCGGCTCAATGCCGCCATCCTGGAACGCGAGGGGCTGGCCGAACAGATTCACAGGCTCGAAGCCGAGTACGACAGCGAACTGTTCAACACCGAGATGGGTGACTTGCGCGAATGGCTCGAGCAGCAAGGCATCCGGTTGGACTGAGTTCTACACGTCCTTCTGGCGGGCGATCGTCTTGCGGATCTCGTCGAGTTCCTTGTCCGACAGGTCGGTGTCCTCGATCAGGCGGCAGACCATGGCCCCGGCCGAACCCTGAAAGGCCCGGTTGACCAGGTCGCCGATCAACTGCGAAAGCGTCTTCTCGCGCGGCGCTCTGGCGTCGTACAGAAAAGCTCGCCCTTTGGGCTTGCGCGTCAGCAGTCCCTTGTCGGCCATGACGTTCATCAGGCTCATCACCGACGTGTAGGCCCGGCGATGGGTGCGGTTGAGCGTCGTCATCACGTCACGGACGGTCGACGGGCCGCCGTCCCAGATGACTTGCAGAATCTCCAACTCGGCGGGGGTCGGATGGGGGCTGCGCGGTCTTGCCATCAAATACTCTCCCGAATCTCTGATACGGGCTTTGTCTGGCCCGGATGATCACCATTCTGCGCCTTTCGCGCCAATTGTCAACCGTCGAGTCGCCGCCACGGCCTGCCGCAGACGGCTGTCGGCTGCCGGTTCCCGCACAAAACGTGCGACAAACGCAGTCGAGGGACCAGACAAATCGTCGGCCCGGACGACTCTATCATGATAGAATCGGCCGTTGCCATGGGCACCACGGGAAAAGGGGCGTCGCGATCTGCTGTGACCGACAACGAACGGCATCAGAAGCTCTCGCAGCTCTGGGACCGCTATGCCCGGCGGCTCCACGCCTACGCCTGCGTACTGGCCCGGTCGCCGAGCGATGCGGAAGACGCCCTGCAGGAGTGTTTTCTCCATGCGTCCGAGCGGATCGAGCGACTGGCCGATGTCCGCGACGCCGAGCGGTACCTGTTCGCCATGCTTCGCAACGAGTGCCTGCGGGGCCGCCGGCGATGGTCAAGATGGTGGAAGCACGATGCCGCCGTCGGGGCCTTTCGCCTGGAGGCGGCAGATGAAGCAGCCGCGGCGGATGCCGGTCTGGTGGCTGCGGACATCGAGCGAGCCATGGCCGCACTGCCGGTCGAGCAGCGCGAGGTGATCTTCCTGAAGGTCTGGCAGCAGAAGACCTTCGCCGAAATCGCCGACCTGGTGGGCGTCGGCCCCAACACGGCGGCAAGCCGTTACCGTTACGGCATCGAGAAGCTGAGGCGGGAACTGGATGAGTCATGATCCGACGGACATCTTCGAGCAGCGGTTGCGGACCTTCGTGCCGTCGGGGCCGGACGATTCGCTCAAGGACCGCGTGCTGAAGGCTGCCGGCGAGCAGTCATCATCGAGAGTGCCGCTGGGGTGGGTCGTCCGAGTGGCGGCTGCCGTCATCGTGGCCTGCCTCTGCCTGAACGCCTGGGTCGAATCGCGTCCGGTTCTGAACGGTAGCTCGAGCCCGGTTGTGGCTGATCGGATGCAGCCGGACCCGCAGCTCAGGGAATTCGCTCTTTCGTACGGGTGCTCGTTGCCTCAGGGTCGGGTGCGATGTCAGGACGGCCTCAGCATCGGGCAGGCACGGGACCAATTGGAGGCATTGCTGAAGTCATGATCCGCAAGATGAAAAGCAAGCTGCAGGACAAGTACCGCGCAAGCCGCCTGTTCCGCTGGGCAACCGATCTCGTTGTCGTCGTGACCATCTTCGTGCTGATTACCGTCGTTCACTCGTTCCTTGGCGGCATGCGCAACGTTTTCGAAATGTTTGGTGCGATCAGGGGCGGGTAGGCGAGGTCAGGGCACAATCGCAACTGGCAGGCGGCGCTTGGGTGACTGGAACGAATGGAGAGTGACATGGCTCGACTCTGGCAGGTTGGGTGGCTGCGTTGGTTGGTCGTGCGGCTGGTGGTGGCCGGTTCGATCTACGCCGTGGCTTACACGGTGCTCAACTATCGTCTAACCGCGGCCATTGCCCGTGAGGCTGCGGCCATGAGGCAGGACGGGTTCCCCGTGTCGGCCGCCGACTTGCAGAGGAAGAAGGTTCCTGTCAGCCAGGATGCCGGTCCGCTGTGGCGTGCCGCTGCGGAGCTCCACAGCGTTCTTAAGGCCGAGATTGACGCCGCTGCCGATCTTGACGCGGAACTCTCAATCAACTTCGTGAGACTGAGCGACGGGAAGTTCGAGTCCATCCGCGGCGACTCGGAACGGGAGCCGACGGAGCGGGATATTGAACGTCTTCGCGATCTAGTTCGCAGGCACGAACGGATACTCAGCGTGCTTCGCGAAGCAGCCGACAAACCGGGCTTCAACTCGCAGGTCGACTACAGCAACGGGACGGCAACCTTTCTTCCGGACCTGCAGCCGGCGATGCAGATGGCCTGTTTCTGCCGCATGGCCGCCGAATTGGCCGCCGACCAGGGCGACTACCTCGCTGCGGTTGAGCACCTCACAGCCATGAGCGGACTGTGCCGCTGGATGCGCGATGAGCCAGTCCTGATCTGCCTGGTGGTGCGAGTCGCCATCGAAGACTTCCTGTACGATTCGATCCGCGAGATTGTTGCCAAGTACGATCTTCCTGATAGCCAACTGTCACGGCTTCAGTTGCTCGTTGCTGAGGATCCCGAAGATCGCCAGCGGAGTGTCAAGGCTGTCTCCGGAGAGATGATCCTGTTCACAGAGACGATGAACCTTCTCCTGAACGGCAGGTCGCCGGACCCGGCAAGTGCCGGCTCTGGGATGGCACGCCTGAGTGGACCACCCAGGCTCTGGATACTCGTCAATCAGCGTGAAGGCCTCCGTTTCTGGCATACCTACTTGAAGGAGCTTGGTCAGAGCCAGTGGCCGCTCGTGCCAATTAGGTCGCGCCACCATCCTGGGCTCGAGATACCGAGGTATGCCGCCGCGGCGCGGGCGCTCGCCCCCAGTCTGGATGCGGTGTACAAGAAAGTCAACGAGCACGAGGCCCGGCGTCGGGTGACGGCTCTCGGTCTGGCCCTGATGCTGCAGAAGCGGGCCAGGGGCGCCTATCCCGAGAGCCTCGATGCTTTGCTGCCCGAATTCAGCCGCGGGGCCGGTCCCGCGATCGACCCCATGATCGGCCCGGACGCGCCGCTCATCTACCAGCGGCAGGGCGAGGGGTTCGTGGTCTATTCACGCGGGCAGAATGGGACCGACGACGGAGGACAGTGGGAGAGGGATTCCAAGGGCAAACTGGCGGCCGACGACGTCGCCTTCCAGGTCGACAAGTAGCCGTCGGAGTCGCCCGTCGAGGTGCGGCTCCAAGCCCCGAACGCCACGGGCAAGTGCCTCTCGTCGCCACACGTCGGCGTATGAGTTCTGCCTGTCTCACGCCTCATTTCAGCCATTTCCGCATCCCCGGACACCTCAGCCGCGGTGACATGCACCCCCATGGGCATATTCCTGCGTTGTCGTAACTTCTGTTCTCCAAACAGATTATCACGCGTACGGCAGATCCCGCCGTTGTTTTAATAAAAATCATTTTGACTTTTGCTTTGTGAAAGTCATACTTCAAGCGTGGATCAACAAAAGTGAGGGTCGCAGCCATGCAACGCGAAAACGGTAGCCGCTGGATCGACATGCTGGGTGACGAGGATCAGGCCTTTCTGAAGCGATTCCTGATGGCTTCGGGGTCGCTCAAGGCCTTGGCACAGGTCTACGGGGTCTCGTATCCCACCATCCGTCTGCGGCTCGACCGTCTCATCGAGAAGGTCAAGATCCTCGACAGCCAGACGGTTCAGAGTGAGTTCGAACGTCGGTTGCGGGTTCTTCATGCCGACGGCAAGATTGATATCGAAACTATGAAGGCTCTGTTGGCCGTTCACAGGAGCGAATTGGAGGGACGTCATGAAACGCACAGTTCTGCTGATTAGTCTGTTTGCTGCTCTCGCATCGCCGACCCTGGGGGCCGAGACGCTCAGAACGTTCTCGTGGTCGCAGTTGAAAGAGCAGGGGGCTCTCACACAGGGCACCATTCTGCCGGCGGCACAAGATGTCGCCGTCGAACAGTTGCAGATCGACAATCCCGGTACCGCGCCCGCAACTGTCGAACTGCTGGCCGTCGACGCCCCGGGGATCACGAAGGCCACTTATGCCCTGAAGGGCTACGTCCGCTGCCGCGATGTTCAGGGCGAAGCCTATCTTGAGATGTGGAACCACATGCCCGACGGCAGCAAGTTTTTCTCGCGGACGATGGCCGACCATGGCCCCATGGCGCGGCTGAGCGGAACCAGTGACCGACGCCCTTTCGTCCTGCCGGCTTATCTGGTCGAGACTTCGGATCGCCCCGCGCGGTTGACATTCTCCGTCGTGTTGCCGGGGCAGGGTACCGTCGTCCTCGACTCGCTGGAACTCGTGCAGTTCGAGCCGCGCGAGGACCCGCTGGCTGCGTCGCAGGACGCCTGGTGGAGCGGCCGGTCCGGCGGACTGACCGGGGGCATTATCGGAGCTATTCTCGGGCTCACCGGCGCTGTCGTGGGAATCCTCGGCGCCAAACGCTCCGCGCACCGCGCCGCCCTGAGAATCATGGCTGTGACGGCCGCTGTCGGCGTGCTGATGATCCTCGCAGGCGCTGTTGCCCTGGGCATGAAGCAGCCCTACGGCGTCTGGTACCCGCTGATTCTGGGCGGCATCATCGGCACGGTCGTCTTTGGCGGACTGATCCCCGTCGTCCGCCGGAGGCAGCGTCAGGACGAGATGCGCCGCATGGAGGCCATGGACGCCTCGTGACGGCTGACCCTGTCCGGGGCCGGGGACCCACGGCCCCTGTCCCCGGACGCTGCGGGCTTGCCCTTGGCCTTCTCCGCGGCATTCCCCTCACTGGACCTCTCCTTGCGACCTCGCAAAAATGTTAAAGAATTCGCAGATTGCCGCTTGACACTGCGGCTAAACCAGTGCTAATATTTTAGCAGTCATTTCCGTGCGGTCGGTGGTGCGGCGTCACGGCTGCGGGTGTCAGGGCAGCGTAGGGCATTCTTGGGGGTGCATCGTGGGCGATCCTTCACACGTCGAACTCAGTCGTCGCGAACGACAGATCATGGACATTATCTACCGTCGCAAGCAGGCGACGGCCGCCGAGGTTCAGGGCGATCTGCCCGACCCGCCGGGATACTCGGCGGTTCGCACGTTGCTTCGCATTCTCGAGGAGAAAGGGCACCTTCGCCACACCAAGGACGGGCCGCGCTACGTCTACCTGCCGAAGCGGCAGCGCGAACGTGCCGGCCGGTCCGCCCTGAAGCGGGCCGTGCAGACCTTCTTCGGCGGTTCGCTGGAGAAGGCCGTTGCTGCGCTCCTGGACGTCTCCGACGCGGATATCTCCGACGAGCAGCTCGACCGCATCGCCGGGATGATCCGCCAGACGCGCAAGGGGGGCAAGCAATCATGAACACGACACTCGACGCGGTTTCGTTGAACGTTCATGCCATGGCGTGGCTGACCCTGTGTCTGGATGCGGCGCTCAAGGGGGTGGCCGTGCTGGCTGTTGCCGCGCTGATCGCTGCAGCCCTCAGGCGAAGTTCCGCCTCGGCGCGACACATGGTCTGGCTTCTGGCCATGATGGCCCTTCTCGGCCTGCCGGTTCTGTCCGGCGTACTGCCGAGTCTGCAAGTGCCTGTTCCCTCTCAGTGGATTGATGCCCTGACCGGTGCCGTTGAGCGTGCGCCGGTGCAGCCGCCTGATTCCGGATTGCCGAGCGACGCGGACCAGACGCCGGCGCAGGCATTCGTGCTGCCTGCCGACTCATCGTCCTCTGAGGCATCGTCGCGCGACGCCGCCGCAATGGCTGCCCTTCCGTCCGTGTCCGAAGTGCAAGGGATGCCCGACGTCACGCAGTCGCGGCAACCGACGCGTGCGGACTCTGTTGCGGCTGCGGCCCAATCATGGATTCTGGCTCTGCCGCTGGCCTGGGGGGCCGGAGCAATCCTCACCCTTGTGCCCTTGCTTATCGGATCGCTACAGGTCTGGCGTCTGGTGCGGGACGCCAGGCCTGTCAATGGCGGCCCGCCGGCAGCGCTGCTTCGTGACGCCTGCCGGCGGCTCGGCCTGGGACGCAGCGTCCACCTGCGGGAGATCGCCCGCGACGCCATTCCGCTGACCTGCGGTGTCGTGCGACCTGCGATCCTGCTGCCCGAGGCCGCGCGGCAGTGGCCCGCCGATCGTTGCCGCGCGGTCCTGCTCCATGAACTGGCCCACGTCAAGCGGCTCGATTGCCTGACACAGATGCTCGCCCGCCTGATTTGCGCGATCTATTGGTTCAACCCGTTGGTCTGGGTGGCCGCGCGGCAACTTCGCATCGAGCGCGAACGGGCCTGCGACGACATGGTCCTGACCAGTGGCTCCGATGCCGGAGAGTACGCCGAGCACCTGTTGGAAATCGTTCGCTCGTTGCGGAACCTGAGATGTCCGACGCTTGCGGCCCTGGCCATGGCTCAACGCTCGCGGTTCGAGGGCCGGCTGCTGGAGATTCTGGACCCCACGCGCAACCGCCGCACCCTGACCCGCGTAGCCTTGGCGGCCATGATCGCCATCGTGGCTGCCGTGGCTCTGCCGCTGGCCTCCTTGCGACTGACCGCGGCACCGGACGCGCCGGAAGAACCGGTCGCGGCTGAGATCGTTGCCAATGCGGGCGAAGCTGAAGATGCGGCGGCCTCTTCGCAATCGCCGCCCGACAACACGGTGAGCTACAGCGGCATCGTTACTGATGCAGAGAGCAAGCCTGTTGCAGGAGTCCAGGTGCGGCTCGATATCCACTGGGGTGGGTCGAGGATACATGCCAAGGGTGTCACGCAGACAGCAACCAACAGCGACGGTCGCTTCTCCCTCGCCGCAGTGCCGATACTCACCGACAAGGACTTGTACTACGTCATCTTCTTTGAGCACCCGCGGTATGCCTTGGCCTGGTACCAGTCGGCCTATCATCGCGGTGAGGACCCGGGGGCCGTGGAGGTCACCATGGTCGCTCCGACCCGCGTCGCAGGCACCGTTATGGACGGCGATGGCAACCCTGTCCGCGGCGCCATGGTCACCGGTCACGTTCAGTTCCGCCAGGGCAACCAGTACGACTACCTGGCTTTCTGCCGCGAGAACGGTCTGGGGGCAGTTACCGATGAGCAGGGACAGTTTGCCCTGGAGCGTCTGCCCGAGGGCTCACGGCTGCACTTGATGGTTGAGGCCGAGGGCTACACAACGTACAGCACATATGTCGGCTACCAGGGTAACGACCACCCGGTTCGCGCTGGGACAGAGGGTATCACTATGACCCTGGAGCCCGGTAGCGGCATCACCGGCCGTCTGCTCGTTGATGGGCAACCTTACACAAAGCCCGACATCACAGTCAGGACCACAAAGGGGCCGGAGGGCCGCATGGGCTATGCCGTGACCGACGACGAGGGACACTTCCGTATCGTCGGCCTGGGCTCGGGGAGCTATCGTCTTGCGGCCGATCCGGGAAGCCTGCCTAAGGGGCTTGTCTGTCCGCTGAGCGATGCCGACGTTGAAGTCACGGCCGGGCAACCTTTCACGCAGGTCGACCTGCGGCTCGTTCGCGGCGTCAGGGTGTGCGGCCGGGTCGTGGCGAAGAACACCGGGAGGCCTCTGGGCGACCACCAGGTCGTTGCCAAGCAGAAGGGCGAGTACGTCAATTTCACCACGACGGACAAGGAGGGACGCTGGGAGTTCTATCTGCCGTTGGGAAAGAGTGAGGTGGGGACGCGCGGTATGCAGGACGGACGATCCGTCGAGGAAGTCCGCGAAGTCACGGTCGCCGAAGGTTCCGAACTGAAGCCGATTGATTTCGAAGTGCCGTGGAAGCTTCTCTTAACGGGACGTCTGGTCGATGCCCAGGGACGCGGCGTCCCCGGATCGATCCATTTCTACAACGAGATCGTCCAGACGGGGGACGACGGCAGTTTCAGTTTCGACGAACCGTTGCACAATGCCGCCGATACGTTCATGCTCATCAAGGCCTTCGATCGTCCGAAGCAACTCGGTTGCATGCGGCGCGTGGAATACGCCAGGTTCGGCGAGCCGCTGGAGTTTGTTCTGCAACCGCTGGTCACCATTACGGGCAAGGCGATTCTGGAGAATGGCTCGCCGGCAGTCGGCATGGAGGCCGGTCTGTCGGTCGGACCGTTTGCGGACGGCATCTACCGTGGTACGCCGTGGAAGGCCGCAACCGGCAGCGACGGAGTGTTCGCCGTCGAGGATATTCCTGTCGGCCTGCCGATTCACCTGACCGTGCGCAATCCGGACTACTATGTAGACCGGGAACTGGGAGAACTTGACCCGGGTTGCACGATACTGGACGTCGGAACACTGACGCTCAGGAAGGTCAGTCCCTATCCTGAGGGAACCCGATGGGACGCGGTAGTAACCGGCCTGGTGGTGGACGAGAACGGCAATCCGCTTGTCGGGGCCAATGTCTATATGCACAAGGCCGGGGGCGCCGCGGAGGACACGGCAGGGTTGGACGGGCGATTCAAGCTTGAAGGGATGCCGCGCGTTGAGAAGATGACCCTCAGTGCCCAGGCCAGGGGCTACCAGTGGAACCAGTTCAAGGTCCGACCGGACAGCAAGGACAACCGTCTGCAACTGCTGCCGCTCTGTTGGAAGATGTGGGGCAAGCCGGCGCCCGAGCTGCGCGTCGGCAAGTGGTTCAATAGCGACCCTCTGCGGCTGGCCGACCTTCGCGGCAAGGTGGTGCTGCTGCACATCGGGGCATGCTTCCCGACCAAGTGGGGGGGCACCTACGCCCAATACGCCGATTGGCTGCGGACGCCGTGGGAAAAGTATCGCGACAAAGGGCTCGTAGCCATCGCCGTGCACGTCAACCCGGCCAACTACGACGTGCCCGAGATGAGCGACGAGGAGATCAAGGCGTACCTGGCCAGGCACAGGATCGACTTCCCGGTGGCGTTCGACCTGCCACGCGACACGCTGACGACGGAGGCTCGGCGGGACGTTAATGTCCGCGGTACGACATGGGGGCTTTACGGCGTGACCACCCCGCCGACCATGGTGGCGATCGACAAACAGGGGCGGATTCGCCGCACGCTGACCTACGACAATGTGGACGAATGGGTGACGCGGCTCCTGGCCGAGCCGGCGCCTGGACCCGAGCCCGAGCCGGCTGCCGACGCCGAGGCATGGCGGAAGCGCTTCAACGAGGTCTATCGGCTGGAGGACGGTCAGGTGCTGAAGCGCATCGCGCCGCCCTTCATCCCCGAGCGGGCGGAATACTACAAGGCCGAACACAAGTTCCAGTGGGAGGCTATTCATGATCCGCCGACCTTCTTTACACTCTGTTGGGACGGAGCACTACAGAATTCAGGCTTGGGTTTCTCGTCTGGCGACTCCCACTCACTGCGTGATGTTTTGGCGAAAAACCTTGAGATGAGTGAATCGGAGTTCGAGGGGGCTGAGGAGGTGCTGAGCATTCAGCTTCCCGGCGACTGGATCCTACGGTTGGAGACTCCGTTGGCGGACTATCTGAAGGCGCTGGAGAAGATCGCAAGCAAAGAGACAGGCCACACCATTCGCATCGAAAGCCGGCAGGTGGAGCGCGACGTGATCGTCGCCGAAGGCAAGTACGGACATCGGCCGCTGGAAGATTCGCCCGAGGCGGCACGGTTCGACGTGTACATGTACAGCGACACGATCGAGCCTGAGCGTGGCGGCGGGGGAGGATCGGGCACGGTCGCCAGACTGCTGCATGCCCTGGACCAACAGACGGGACGGCGAGTGATCGATAACACGGAAGCTTCCGGTGACTTGAAGCTTTCGTACAGGACATACCGCTCCTCGTATCTGAAGACGAAGCGGGCCGCCGAGGACTACGACCGCCTGCTCGACTTGCTCCTGGCCAACATCAGCAAGCAGACGTCGCTGACGCTGAGGAAGGAGAAACGCCTGATCGACGTCTGGTTTGTCGTCGACGACGGTCCCGCGGCGCAGCCGCCGACTCCGTGAGCCTCACCAGGGCAGTATTGCCGGGCCACCGGTCGTCGACTACGGTTGGTCTCCCAGCGGCGTCATGGGCATGTCGCCCAGGTCCAGCGGCTCGTCGCTGCGGCCGCCGGGCATCTCGGGCACGGTGAATCGACGCGCAATTCTGCCCAGCAGCCTGCCGTCGGTCTGCCAGTCTCCGGAATTGTCCATGATGCCGATCCTCAGCCAGTAGTCGCCGGCCGGAATGTCCTCGACGCGGAACGTGCCGTCATTGTTCAGGTGAACGAGATAGGTCCGCTGTTGACGGCGCAGTGTCATCTGCCGGTCAGGGGGTATCTTGGACCAGGCATCCCATGCGGCCGCATCCATGTTGTAGAAGTCCGGCATACCCTCGACGTGCAGGACAATGTGGCTGTATCCTTCTCTCCAGTCGATCTTGCTCTTGATCTCCTCGGGCACCGTCACGCGGCCGACGACCGGTCGCCCCGTGCCGCCCAAAGCCACCCGCACCGTCTCGCCGGCCTTGATCTCGACCGGCACGCTGTGGCTGTTGCCGACACGGAACGTTCCGCCGGGGCGTTCTTGGATCGTGATCTGTCGGCCAATCACGCCCGTCGTTCCGGGTGCCACGCGCTCCATCACAAAACGTCCCTGGGAGTCGGTCCTGGTTTCGTACTGGTACCGCACTTGCGGCACAACGGAGTAGGGGAGTTCCTCCAGGTTAAGCGAGACGGTCTCGCCGGCGCCGGGCCGGTTGCCCATGCGCAGAGTGCCCTCGATGCGGCCCCATGGCGTCACGGTAATCCGCGGCGAGGCGAGAAACGCCTCCCGCTTGACCTCGGCGAACCCAGCATCGCTGACGACCACGAGCCTGTAGTCTCCCTCGTAGGACGAGAATGCGAACCGTCCGACCGTGTCGGTCACAGCATGCTGATAACCGTGAGCATGAGGGAGATCGCCATTCTGTATCCAGATGCTCCTATCGAGATCCTCGGGGGTAAACACCACGGAAGCGCCGGCCGCCGGCCGACCGTCGGGTGCGAGCACCGTGCCGCTGATCTGGTTGCCCTTGCTCAGGCGAAAGTCCACAGTGGCCTCGCCCTCTGTGTTGGCGACCTTGCGACTAACGATGGGGGTATAGCCGGGCGCCTCGATGAGAATGTAGTGTTCCTGGCGAGGTTCGGCCCAACCGTACTTCGGGTTGCTCGCGAAGGTTATCAAGTCGATTCTGATTTCATACTTGCCGTCCGTCAGATTCAGACCCATCTCGCGATCCCAGTCTCTCTGGTTGCCGCGGTCGTGACCCAGAATCAGGGTGAACGCATCGATCGGCTGACCGGTCTCAGTGTCGGTCACGGAGCCCCGCACGGTCAGTAGCGGCCCCATCGTGACCGTCTGCTCGCTCTCCGCGGCCTTCAGGGCGATGATCTGGGTCATCAAGTCGTCCTTGCGGACTTCGAAAACGACCTCCTCGTCCTTGGGCGCAGCCCTCCAGCAGAAACGCCCCTCATCGTCCGTCTTGACGTTCCACCACAGGCACTCGTACTGTTTCCACTTGCGCACCCGTACGTAAGCGCCGACGACGGGCCGGCCGTCGCTGTCCACAACGCGGGCCTTGATCTCGCCGCCGGGATCTAGCCGGAACGTTACGGGGTCCATGTTCTCGGCGACGAGGACCTCACAGGCCGCCGGCGAGAACCCATCGGCCTGAACGCTGAGCGTGTTCTTGCCGGGGATGGAGGGGGGAAGCTCGAACCTGCCGTCGTCGCCGCTGCGGACGTCCTGGTGGCCGCTGTAGCGTCCGTACTTCCCGAGGTTGACTTGGGCGCCGACAATAGGATTGCCTGCGGTGTCGACGATACGTCCTTTGACCATGACGCCACGGTTGAGCATCATTATGGCGACCTGCTTGCGCAAGTCTTCAACCGGACCCACCGGCTGGAACACCCCTCTGCCGATGTAGTCCGGGTGGCTGTAGTGAAGGAATACGTCGTCGGACTCCAGGTGGCTGGGAGCGGCATCGTATTGCCAGCGTCCCTGGGAATCGGTCGGCGAGAGGGTGACGGGATGCCCGCCGCTGATGCGTTCGCCGTTCGGCCCTTTGCTGCGGGCCATGATTCGCACGGTCAACGACACGCCGGGAATCGGTTTGCCCTGTTCGTCCTGGATGATGCCGCCAATGGTCGTGCCCGGCTCAATCGGGATCGTATACTCGGCCGGAATCGCGGGGTTGCCGTCATTGTCCTCCCAGGCGATCGTCTTCAGTGCGAAACCTTCCTTCTGGGCCGTGACGGAGAACCGCCTTACCTTCCCCTGCGGCAGGTCGATTGTGCAGCGGCCCTTCTCGTCGGCATCGGCGAAACTGTTCACGTTGTCAATCCACAGGGACAGCACGACGCCGTCGAGGGGCTTCTGCGTCTCGCTGTGGACGACGGTGATCTTCAGCGTCCGGGGCACCGGCCGGGTCTGGGCGAAGGCAATCGCTCCGGCCGTGCACGCGGCGGCAAGCACGGCGGCGCACGCCCATTTGACGCCGAGACGCGGGTTGATGTTGTGATCGGAGAGGATGCGGCGGACCCTGGCCACGAGCCCCTTGCGGCTGGAGACCGTCGGCAGGGCCAGGGCAGGGCGGCGCTGCGGCACCAGGCCCAGCAACGATTCGGCATAGGCCGTCCGGGACGTTGAGTGCGTCAGGACCCAGTCGTCGCAGGCCAGTTCCTCGAAGCGGCCCAGTTGACGCCGCGTCCACCAGGCCAGCGGCTGCCACGGGTACGCGCAGACGAGCAATTCAGCCAACAGGCTCGACAGGTGATCGCGCCGCTTCAAGTGGGCCAGTTCGTGGCAGAACACCGCCACCCAATCGATCGTTGCGTCGGCGGCCGACCACTCCTCCGGCAGAAGCAAGACCGGCCGGCGACCCCAGCAGCAGATGACCGGACTGCGAACGCGGTCCGACGTACAGAGCCGAAGCGTATGCCTGACGCCAAGCCGGTCGGCGGCTTTTCGCAGGGCGGCGTGAATCCCGGGATCGTCCAGCGGCCGCGTCCGGGCGACCACTCGCAGGGTCAGGACGACCGATACAACAAGCCACACAAGATACGTGCCGCTCGCCGCCGCCCAGCCGACTGCGAGCAGTCGCGTCCAGGGCAGTTGGGAAAGGCGGGTTGTCATCGCCTGACGCTGCGGTTGATGGGATGCAGTCGTAGATGGTGTCGAGTCCGGCGAGGCCGCAAGCTGCGTGCCCGGCGACGTGTCGCGAGACGATACAACAGGAGCAGCCGTTGCTTTGCGGTCGGCGAGGGGGGCAGGTTGGTCTTCGATCAGCCGAACGGGCCGGGCAAACAGGCCGAGCTCCTGGTGGCGAACGGCATGACTTGCCATCGGCAGAACAAGGGCGGCAACCGCGGCCAGGAGGAGAATCATGTGAGCTCGAGCGGCGCGGTGGCACCACAGGTAAGCGACGGCCCCGCCCGCGAACAGGCACACGGCGCTCTGCCACAGACAATCCGAAAGGAACGATGTCTCGACCGC
The DNA here is from genome assembly GCA_016935955.1 of Planctomycetota bacterium. Next base: position 19,561 of record JAFGPY010000179.1, on the reverse strand, counting down.
AAGCAGGCTATTCATCGCGAAGCTCCTTTCTTCGAGCATCGATCATCCGCCTCAGGGCGTCAAGGTCCTCCTCGTCGAGCTGCTCGTCGTCGAGCAGATGTCGAAGCAGGAGCCTTGAATCGCCCTTGAAGACCCGCTGCACGTACTGCCGCAACGACCCGACGCCCGCTTCGCCGCGCGTGTGCGCGGCTCGGTAGATGTACGTGCGCCCTTCGCTCTCGTGCGTCAACCACCCGAAGCGCTCCAGTTTCTGCATGGCCGACAGGACCGTCGTGTAGGCCAGGGCCTTGCCGTGCTTGCCCAGGGATTTCTGGACATCACGCACGGTCGCCCGTCCGGCCTTCCAGACGGCCTCCATGATCTCTCGCTGTAAGGGACCGAGATCGTCCAACGGTTTGTCTGCCATGGCCGCCACCTCCGCACCCGTTCCATGGACTACTGAAGGGATAATACTACGGGGTATAGTATTGAGCGGGCGGGGTGCTGTCAACTGCAAAACCCGGACTTGTCGGACTTTTTGCCCGTTGCGACGCGGTCGGTTGCCGAACACGGGGACAGGGCGTGCCGTTTCACGGTTTTCGTGCAACGAAGACCATCCGTCAGTCGTCTAATAGACGTTGCCCCGTGCATGCGGCGGGGTCCTGCAAATCGAGTGCTACGGGTTTTGTAGTTGACATGGGGGCGTCTTCGTGTGTATCGTCTGTTTGGCGGTTGGTGCGGTGGCACGTTCGTGTGATAATGGGCGGCAGGATGGCGCTTGCTGCCACGTGGCGGAGGCGTGACAAAACGCGCCACCGGCTCAAGCGGTGGGGCGACAGGCGGCTTCTGCAAATCCACAGGCAACTGAAAGGAGTACGGCCGTGACGACGACCAGGGAGAGTGCGGCTTCGTTCGACGAGGTCGAAGCGGTCAAGCAGCTTCACACCGACTACACGCGGCTGACGGCCGAGCTTGGCGGCGTGATCGTCGGCATGGAGGACGTCATCGAGCAGATGATGATCTCCATTCTCTGTCGCGGCCATTGCATCCTGGAGGGCGTGCCGGGACTGGCCAAGACGCTGCTCATTTCCTCGCTGTCTTCGATGCTCGGTTTGACGTTCCGCCGCATTCAGTTCACCCCGGACCTGATGCCAGCCGACATCACGGGCACCGACGTGCTGGAGGAGGACCATACGACCGGTCGGCGCGTCTTCCGCTTCGTCAAGGGACCGCTCTTCGCCCACATCATTCTGGCCGACGAGATCAACCGTACGCCGCCCAAGACGCAGGCGGCCTTGCTGGAGGCCATGCAGGAGCGGCAGGTGACCGTCGGCGGCGAGACCTACGCGTTGCCGCACCCGTTCTTCGTCCTGGCGACGCAGAACCCGATCGAGCAGGAAGGCACCTACCCGTTGCCCGAGGCCCAGCTCGACCGTTTCATGATGAAGATCAAGGTCTCTTACCCGAGTGAGCAGCAGGAGATCGAGATTGCCAAGCGGGTCACCACGGATTACTCCTTTGAGCCGCGGACCGTCCTCACGGGCGAGCAGATCGAGCGGATGCAGAGTCTGATTCGTAAGGTGCCGGTAGGCGACCACGTCTACCAGTTCGCCGCGAAGCTGACTCGCATGACCCGGCCGGGCGAGCCGCAGCAGCCGGCCTTTGTTCGCGAGATGGTTTCCTGGGGCGCCGGACCGCGGGCCACGATCTTCCTGCTGTTGACGGCCAAAGCCCGGGCCGTGCTCCACGGGCGGTATCACGCCACGACCGAGGACGTGGCGGCCATGGTGTTGCCGGTCCTGCGGCACCGGGTGATTCCGACGTTCAACGCCGAGGCGGCAGGGCACGACAGCGATGCTATCGTGCGGCGACTGTTGACCGAGAGTCCGCCGATCAGGGTGGCCGCCGGAAGCTGACATCGGGCAGCGTGGGTTTGACGGGCGTCTTGTCTCAAGGGGGCACGCGTGGGCACAGAAGGCCAGGCACTGCCGTATGCCGATCTGCTCGATCCGATGGCCATGTCGCGTCTCGGCCAGCTCGAGCTGATCGCCTCGCGCATCGTCGAAGGATTTCTCTCCGGCAAACATCGCTCGCCCTACAAGGGCAGCAGCGTGGAGTTCGCTGAGCATCGCCACTACAGTCCCGGCGACGAGACCCGGCTGATCGACTGGCGCGTGCTGGCCCGCAGCGACCGCTACTACGTCAAGCAGTTCGAGGAAGAGACGAACCTGAAATGCCTGATGGTGCTGGACGCCAGCGGTTCGATGGGTTTCGGGCATTCGACGGTCACCAAGCTGCGCTACGCCCAGATGGCGGCCGCGTGCCTGGCTCGGATGATGCTCCACCAGCAGGACGCCGTGGGGCTTGCCGTGCTCGACGGATCGCTACGGACGTACATTCCGCCGCGTTCCCGGCCGAGTCACTTCCGCGTGCTGGTCGAGGCCCTGGGCTCGGCGGTCGCCATGGGGCCGACCTCCCTGGCCGGCGAACTCCGCGAACTGGGCAAACGTCTCAAACGCCGTGGCATGGTTTTCGTTCTGAGCGATTGCTTCGACGATGTGGAAGGCATTCTCAATGCCCTGCATCATCTGCGGATCCGCGGCCACGAGACGATCCTGTTTCACACGATGGCTCCCGAGGAACTGTCATTCGCCTTCAGTCGCTGGTCGCGATTCGAGTGCCTGGAGGTGGCCGGGCACCGCATCGACCTGGACCCGGCGGCCATTCGCAAAGACTACCTACGGCGAGTGGGCGAGTTTCTGAAGCAACTTGAGCTGGGTTGCGGCGAGATCGGTTGCGATTACATGCCGCTGGAGACGAGTCGTCCGCTGGCCGACGTGCTGGGTCACTACCTGTCGCGCCGCGCGGCGCGGGCTCGATAGACCGACGAGACAAGCGGCCGGAGCGGTGCCCGGCCGTGATAGGGTGCGAGACTATGGGTTTCATCGCGGGTGCGTTTCTGGTCGGCTTGCCGCTCGTGGCGGTTCCGGTAATTGTCCACCTGCTGAATCGCAGGCGGCGGAACGTCATGCGCTGGGGCGCGATGCGGTTCCTGACTGAAGCCGTCACGCGCCGCCGTCGCATGTGGCGAATCGACGACCTGCTGCTGATGGTGTTGAGGGCCCTGGCCGTGGCCGCTTTCGTCTTCGCCCTGGCTCAACCCATGATCTCCTCGGGCCTGTTCGGTGAGAGTGGATCGCGCGACGTTTTTCTCGTGCTCGACACGTCGATGTCCACGTCTCGCGAGGGACCCGACGGCACAGCCTTCCGGCGGCAGATTGATGCTGCCCGAGACCTGATTGGTCGCCTTGGCGAAGGCGATACCGTGCGGGTGCTGCTGGCCTCGACCGGACCACAATGGCTGACGCCTGTTGCGGTGCCGGTGAACGAGGACTCCAAACGAGAACTCATGGTCCGGCTGGAGAACCTCAAGCCGACACTGGCTGCGGCCGATATGCTTCGCTGCACGCTGGAGGCCGTCGAGGCGGAGTCCTCAGGCCGTGCGACAACGCGCATTGTCACCATCCTGACCGACGGACGGGCCTACGGTTGGCGGACCGAAGCGGCCGAAGGGTGGAAACGGATCAGGAAGGCTGCGGCCGAAGCCAAACAGCCGACGACGCTGAACGTCGTGGACGTCTGGCGACAGACTGACGCGGCTGCCAACCTGTCAATCGAATCCGTCAGCGCCTCGCGGGTCATTGCCGCCCTGGGGGAGGGCGTGTCGCTGACGGCCACGGTACGCAACCGCGGTAGCGTAATCAGCGAGGCCTGCCTGGTCTCCTGGTCCGAAGGCGATCAGGCTCTTGGCGTCAGCAGTCTCGCCGGCTTGGCCCCGGGACAGTCGACCACCGTGTCGATCGAGCACGCCTTCGGCGCCTCGGGCGGGCGCGAAGTCACGTGCCGCATCGAGTGCCCGGACGATCTGGAAATGGACAATACGGGTCGCCTCGTGGTTGAGGTGGTCCGCGAGGCGCCCATCCTGATCGTTACCTCGGGCGGCGGCCAGGGACCGCTGGACGACGACACGGCCTACGTGCTTGCCGCTCTGGGGTACGATCCCTCGGGCAAACCGCGATCTGCACAGGCCATCTTCCGGCCCAGGATCGTCTCGCCGCAAGCCCTGTTGACCGAGCGTTTGTCCGACTACTACTGTGTCGTGCTGGCCAACGTGCCCGCGCCGTCCGAGGCGTCCCTGGCCTCCCTCGTCCAGTACGTGCGCGGCGGTGGCGGACTGTGGATCGTTCTGGGCGATCGCGCGGAGATTGAATCGTTCAATGCCCGCTGCTTTGTCCGCGGGGCGGGGCTGTCGCCACTGTCCCTTGACGGTATTGCAGGCGACGCCGACGACTGGGACCACGGTGTCGCCGTGCTGCCTCCGGCCGTCAACCATTCCGCCACGCGGCTGTTGGGCGACACCGAGCGACTCGACATCGACCGCGTTCGTGTGCGGCGGCGATGCCGGTTCCTGACGACCGAAGCGGACAAAGGGGTCTCCGTGCTGCTGGCGACCGAAGGTGGTTTCCCGTTGGTCGTTGAGAACCGCCTCGGTCGCGGACGCGTCATCGTGCAGGGCATCCCGCTGGGCGCTCGCTGGAGCAACCTGCCTGCGTGCCATGTCTTTGTGGCCATGCTCTACGAGTGGCTGTGGTATCTGAGCGAACCGGCCACGCCGGACCGCAACATTCATCCGGGCGACACGCTGACCGTGACTGTCCCGACCGGCCGATCCGTGGCGGATGCGACGATCGCAACGGCCGACGGGCGAACGGTGCCGCTGAGACCCGTGGCCGGTGACGCCGGGACCAAGGTGGAGTTCGACGGGACGCTCATTCCCGGCGGCTACCATGTGACAATGGACTTCGCGGACAAGACCAGCCTGACCGTGCCGTTCAACGTGCTGCGAGATGCCGAGGAGTCCGACCTGGAGCCGCTGAAAACCGAGCAGTCGAACCTTCTGGCTGAGGCCGGCGGCCTGCGCTTCGATGCCGACGGTCTGGCCCAGGTGCAGACCGAACGCTCGACGCCCGACGCCCGGCCGGTCTGGTGGTACCTGCTCGTGGCGTTGCTGGCGATGATGTTGGCTGAATTGCTTCTGGCTTGGCGGGCCACCACCCGCAGGATGATCACGACCCCCGGCTTGTCGATGAAGACGAGATAGGACGCGACTGATGCCGCAGGAGTACACCGAAACCTTCAAAGATGTGATCTACTCTGGACCGTTCCCGGTTCACGTGCTCGTCGTGGCGGGAGTCGTGGCCCTGGCGATTATCGCGCTGCTGGCTTGGCGCGAATCACGCGGTGCCCGGCCGTGGCTGACGCCGGTTGTGGTGGCCTTGCGTATGGCGGTCGTCGCCGTCGTCCTTTGGATGCTGGCCGGGCAGACGATGCTGACGACCTACCGTCACACGCGGCCCAAGGCGGTGGGCCTGCTTGTGGACACCAGCAAGAGCATGGGCGTTATCGATTCGACTGAACCGTCCGGCTCGGCCATCCGCTGGGCGGCGGCACTGGAGTCGCAGGTCGCGCGGCCGGTCGAATTGATGGACGGAGCGGCGGCGGCGCTTGTGGTTGCACGTGTGCATCTGGACGATTTCGCTCGCGCCTTCCGCGCCGGCGGCGATCCGCGGTGGGCCACGGCTGCAGCAGAGTCCGTGCTGAAGACTGTCCGGCAGGCGGTCAACATGCTCAACGAAGCGGAGCCCTCGCTGCCCACCAATCCGGCGGACCTGAGGGGCGAGGCACGGACGGTGTGTGGTGAGATGGCGGAGCGATTGCTGCCGGACCTGCGTGCCTTGGGCGAGGACCAGGAACGTGGGCGGCTGCAGATGGACGCCGACGCCCCCGTGCGGCTGGCGGCTCTCCGCGAGACGATCGCTGCGTGTGCGGCCCGCAGCCGGGCTATTGCTGACGCGGCGGCCGCGGAGTTCGAGGCCGCTTCGAGCGGGGAAGACAAGGCCCGCATGCAGCGGCTCGGCGACCGAAGCCGCAGCGACAAGATCACCGGGATTCTGAGCCGAGCCGAGCAAGGATGGCTTGCCGAGGTGCGGAAGAAGGCCCGGGTGATTACCTACGATTTCGCTTCGCGCCCGATTCCGGGTACGCAAACAGGCCGGGCCGAGCCGGCCGACGGTGAACAGGCCCAGGGAGGGACGACCGATATTGCGGCCGCTCTGGAACAGATCGCCCGCGACGGAGCCACGCAGCCTCTGGCGGCCGTCGTCATGTGCACCGACGGTGGCCACAACAGCGGTCGCGATCCGGTCAAGGTGGCAGCCTCCATGTCGAATTTGCCGACCCTGGTGGTTCCTGTGGGCAACCCGGATCCCGTGCGCGACGTGATCCTGCACCACGTCCAGGCACCGCGAACCGTCTTCCTGAATGACCAGACCGTCATCGAGGGTACGGTGGATGCCTACGGTTGCGCGGGCGAGGAACTGCTGGTCGAACTGTTCGAGGGCGAGACCGCGGTGGACAGTCAGCGTGTGCCGATTGTCTCGGACACCTACGCCCGGCAGATCGCCTTCGCCCGCAAGGCTGAGACGATGGGCCGCCACAAGTACACGGTGCGCGTGGGCCAGTTGCCGGACGAACGTGTCGAGGACAACAACACGGCCGAGGTGAGCGTCGAGGTGATCGAGGACAAGCTTCGCGTTCTGCTGGCCGACAATCTGCCGCGATGGGAGTATCGGTACCTGTACAACCTGTGGCGACGCGACGAGCGAATCGAGTGCGACGAGTTGGTCTTTGAGCCGCGGCGCGACGACGGCCGTCCGGCCCGGGGAACGGGTTGGCCGAGCACGGTTGACGCCTGGCGGCGCTATCAGGTGGTGATTCTGGGCGACCTGATGCCGTCGCGGTTGGGTCAACGGGAGATCGATCTGCTGGAGAAGTATGTCGGGCAGCGCGGCGGCACGGCCATCATTATTGCCGGTAGCGAGTCGGTGCCCGAGATGTTCAGCAACACGAAGCTGATGCAGTTGCTGCCCGTCGAGCCGTGGCCGGATGCGCCCCGCGACAGAACGGGCTTCACGCTGCACCTGACGGCGGCCGGCCGGAACACGCCCGCCCTGCAACTGGCGGACAACGAGTTGCAGAGCGAGAGCCTGTGGCGCGAAGTCACGCAGCAGTTGCCGCTGTACGAATTGTCGCGCTACAGCAAGGCGAAGCCGACGGCCTTCACGCTGATCGAAGCCCGCTCGCGGGGAGGTGCGTGGACGAAGGGGACCGAAGGGCCGGCTTTCCTGTGCTGGCAGACATATGGGCGGGGCCGGGTCATGTACCTGTCGGCGCCGGCGACCTACCAGTTGCGGTTTCGCTACGGCGATCGCTATCACCACCGGCTCTGGGGCCAGTTGCTCCGCTGGGCCGCGGCTCGCGAAATGGACAGCGGGTCGAAGACCGTCCGCATCGCCGTGGACAAGAACCGCTACGCGTTTGGCGACAGCGTGCAGGTGAGTGTGCGGCTCAGCCATCTTGACGGGTCGGCTGTCGAGGACGCTTCGTGTCGGGTCGTCGCCCGAATGGACGGGCAGATCGTTCAGAGTGTGGACCTGACGCCCGACGAGGAGTCGCCCGGCCAGTACCGGGCAACGCTCGAAGGATTGCCCGCCGGCCCGGTACGCATACAGCCTCTCGGGGCGACGGTGCAGGAACTGACCGAGAAGGAAGGCTACAGCGAGCCGATCGAGGCGCTGGCCCGAATCGATCCGCCGGACGAACTGGAACTGCGCAACACGCGCTGCAACCTGTCGCTGCTCGGGCAAGTGGCCGAGGGGACGGGCGGAGCGGTCATTCCGCCCACAGCACTCGGGACGGCGGTCGCCCAGCTGGACCTTTCGCCCGAGGTGACCGAACGCACGGAGCGGCAGCCGATGTGGGCCCGATGGGTGTGTCTCTGGATATTCCTCGGCTGCTTGACGGCGGAATGGATTATCAGGAAACTGGGTGGTATGGCGTAATGCCTGAGGCCTCCTTAAGGAGGGTGCGATCATGTCCGATTCAACTCACACAGTGAAGGTGCCGACGGCGGTGACTACCCGCCTGCGGGACGTGCGGCGAAAGCAAACCGGCGTACGGGCCGCCGAGGCGGTGCTGGCTGCGGCCGCGGCGCTGCTCGTGGCCATCCTGCTGGCTATGGCCGTGGACTGGGCGGTTGTCCTGTTCAGCTCGACCGCACGAACGGTTCTGACCCTGGTGGCCCTTGCGCTGGCCGGAGCGGTCTTCTCTATCGGCATCGTGCGACTCGTGCTGGCTCGGCGGCGTCTGTCGGCCGTGGCCCTGGACGTCGAGCGCCACGTTCCCGTCCTGAAAGAACGATGGTCTACGGTCGTCGAACTAGCCGAAGGCCACGACGCGCCCGAGATCCGCGGCTCCGATGTTCTGATCGACCAGGTGGCCCGCGAGGCCGAGGACCTGAGCCCCGCCGTGGCCCGCGAGCACCTTGTCTCCGGGCGAACGCTGCGCTGGTGTGCCCTGGCGGCCGTCGCGGCCGTGGTTGTGTTTGCCTCTGTGCTGCTGGTCGGCGGACGCACCGGCAGAGTCCTCCTGGACCGATTCCTGCACCCGACGCATGACATCACCCTGACTCAGGTTGTCAGCCTGACCGGCGACCGCGCCGTGCCGCGCGGCGAGCCGTTGGCCATCCAGGCCCGACAGGAAGGACGTCGCTGCGGCTCAGCCACGCTGATGATCCGCGACGGCGATGACCTGCCTCGCGAGGTCACCCTGAATGCGGCCGATGGCGACGAACCCTCGTTGAGCTACCCGATTCGCGCCGTGAATGAGTCGTTCACCTATCGCCTCCGCTGCGGCGACAGTCAGACGCCGTGGCATGAAGTGACGGCCGTGGACCGTCCGTCAATCGCCCAGGTGAAGTTCGACATCACGCCGCCGGAATACGCCGGCAAGGAATCCGTGAGCGAAAATGCATTGCCGCGGCAGTGCAGGGCACTGGAAGGCAGCCGCTTGAGAGTCGCCTTCATACCGAACAAGGCGGTTCAACACATGGCCCTGCACATGGACAAGGACGAGACGGTTGAGCTTGGCCTCAGCGACGATCAATGGTACGTCTTCGAAGCACCGCTTGAGAAGACGTTGGCTTTCAGTGTGCACGCGACGGACTCCTACGGCCTGACGAACGCCAAGCCGCCGTCCTGCCGAATCGTGGTCTATCCCGACCGGCCGCCGAGCATTCAGATCGTGTCGCCCGAGGAGGAAATCTCGGTCCGTCCCGACGAGGTCGTGCCTGTGGACGTGAAGATCAGCGACGACATCGGCATCGAGACCGCCGAGTTGGTTGTCAGTCGCAAGGTCGACGGCGAGGAGAAGGTCGTCAAGGTCGTTCCGATCGACGTGGAATCCGATCCCGACGGCAAACCGCCCAAGAGCGTGAAGGCGAAGGTGGACATCGACCTGAAGGAGTTCGACCTGAAGCAAGGCGATGAAATGGTCTATGCCGTGCAGGCCAGCGACACGCGGCAGGCCAGCGCGTCGGCCAGCCGCTCGGTGAACCAAGGCAGATCGGGATCGAGCAAGTCCGGCACGTCGAAGTCGCCACAGGAAGAGCAGGGAGAGCAGGAGCCGCGCGATGCGGCGAACCAATCACCCCGCAATCAGCAGGAGGACTCTCAGCAGCAGCCGGACGACCCGAAAGATCAGCTGGCGTCGGCCTCGTCGCAGAAATCGCAGGGGGGACAGTGCCAGGGATCCTCGAATTCCTCGACCGCGAAGCAGCCTCCGCAGGACGAGCAGCGCGACGGGCAAGAGCCACTGGAGAGCGCCTCGCGACCGCCGAACGACATGCAGAAGCGGCAATTGCCGGGCAACCCGACGGCCTGTTCCGGCAAACAGCGAATCCAGATTGACGAGTGGGCCGGGTCGTACGAAGGACAGCGGCGGCAGAAGTTGCAGTTGGCCATTGATCGCTATTTGGCCGACCTCGACGCGGCCCTGGCGGCTGCAGAGAAACCGACGAACGTGCTGACCGAGCACGTCCGCGGGCGCAAACCGTGGGTCGTTGAGCAGACGACGCAACTGGGCGATGCCCGCAAGCACCTTGTTCGTGCCGACGAGGTGGTCAAGGATCTGCTGCGTGTCAGCCACGGTACGCCCTATGCCTTCATCGGCTATCAGCTCCAGGACATCAACGCATCGCATGTGGAGCCGGCGGCGGGGTTCCTGGCCGACGCCGGGCGGACCGTCGACCGGCCGGACGAGCAATACAAGCAACTGGAGCAGGCCGCCTACCACATCGCCCGCGCACGCGCTCGGCTGGCCGACCTGACCAAGCAGTACGAGGCCGTGAAGCGCGAGAAGGACTTCGAGGAGGCGATTGCCCACGTCAAGAAGATGCACCAGTTGTTCCTGGAAGACATGCACGCGATGCTCCAGGCCTGCCAGCCGAAGTTGAACCCGCGGCCGGGGCAGATGCTCGAGCTTCCGGATGAGGAGATCGAGAAGCTCAAGAAGCTGATCGAGGCGCGGCACGAGGAACTCAAGAAACTCATGGCGGCACTGGCCGAGGTCATGGAGAAGGACCCGGAACTGCTGCGGCGATTCATGGCTGCCATGCGAATGAGCGGCACGACCGTACGCGACCAGTTGACGCTGTTGGCGATTCGCCAGCAGGGGCTCTATAACGACATCGTACACTGGACGGCCGGCGGCAAACGCCGGGAGCTGGCCCAGGCCAACCTCCGGAAGGAACTGGCTTCCGAGCAGGCCTCCATGGCCGAGGCGGCGGCGCAGCTATACGACAACATGATCACCTGGCTTCCCCGCGACGTGGATGCGACGCGTGACGTGGTGGGCCGCAGCCGCGACGAAGCCGGCCGGATTGCCCGGTCGTCCCGCGACCTGGCACGGCAAGCGGCCGCCGGGGACAAGGGCGCGAATGCGGCTAAGGCCACGGAGTTGGCCACTGAACTGGTGGTTCTGGACGCGGCGTTGTCGCAGCTTGAGACGCTTGACGCGAGCAACGATCGGCTGGCCCAGTTTGTGATCAAACGCAAAGCGGAGGCTCGCGATCTGTCGACCCGGCAGGCCGGCTGGGCCGTCAAGGCCAAGGCCCTGGCCGACGGCAAGTACGGTCAGTATGGCAAGGTGGACCAGGGATCGTTGCTGATCGACACGATGGAGTTCGGCGAGAAGCTGAGCCGCTATGAGGCGATGCTCGGAGGCATCACGCCCGAGATCGGCAGCAAGGCCCGGCAACTGCGTGCCCTTGTCGGCGAAACTATCGTGGGTCACCAGAAGACCGCCCACGGCGCCCTGTCGAAAGAGGAACTGGCCGAGGCTCTCACGGCCGAGACCGCGGCCGTCAAGGCATTCAAGGAAGCCGAGAAGGTTTTCGACGAGATGCTGACGCTGATCGAGAAGAACTCCTTGGACAACGCTCAGCCCAAGGCTCCTGATGCGCTGTGCCGTCTGCCCTCGCTGGAGCAGTTGCTGGCGATGCTGGAGAGTGAAGGCGAGGCCTGCGAGAAACTCGGTGCGGCCTGCATGAAGATCAACCTGATGATCCAGGGCGACTGGCAGCTTCCCAGTCCCCCGGCGTCCGGGGAGGGGTCGGGCTCAGGATCAGGCTCCGGCTCCGGGCAGGCGGCCATGGGACAGGCTCAGATGGGCAAAGCGGCCTTGCAGCAGGCGATCGAGCAGATGGAGAAGATGCAGCGTGAGGCGAGGCAACAGGCCAGAGAGTTGACGCAGCTGCCTCGCGAGAAGGAAGGGACGCTCGACCCGGTCGGCGAGCGCGGCCCCGGTGACGGCAGGGAGTGGGATACCCTGGTAAGCAAACTGGAGAAACAGCTTCGCCAGGCCCGCGACAACGTGCCTCCGGAACAGTACCGGCGGTTCATCGAGGAGTACTTCCGCGCGGTCGCCGAGAATCTGGAAGGCGCGAAGTCGGAGGAGTGAGTCGGCGGCGGGAATCCCGGGCCCGGATTTTTCGGCGGATTCGCGCTAGCGTTGGAAGATCGGCAGCACCTGGTAGGGCACGCTCAGGGCCATGACGGCCAGGGCGGTGGTGTACGAGTTGCCGAAGTAGTTGTCGGCCCCGTTCTCCTCTTCCCACGAACCGTCCTTCTGCTGGTTGGCCAGCAGCGTCCGGGTCATCCGCGGGTAGAACAGTCGCCAGTGATCGCCACCCAACTGGTACATGGCCTGGCTGCAGTAGAACATGGAGTAGTGGTACCGGTTGTAGCGCGTCCACGTAGTGTAGGCCGGCTTGTAGATGTGGAAGGGCTGTCTGAGCAGCCAGTCTCCGGCCTGCCGGGCCAGGGGTGTGTCGTGCCGTCCGGCCATCGAGAGCGACAGAATGCCGGCCCCGGCCATGGCCCAGGTGATGCTCTCGTCGTTGGGCGACCCGAGGCCGTAGCGGAACGTGCCGTCACGGTGGGCTCCGCATCGTTCCACGTACTTGATCCCCTCCTCGACGGTCTCGCTGGGAACCTCGAAGCCGGCGTTCTTGGCGGCCCGCAGGAACATCAGTTGCCAGGACGTGATGGACAGGTCGCTGTCGGTATTGTCGCCGAAGCGACGCAGATACCTCCAACCTCCCTTGTCCTGGTTTCGCCGCTTTACGACCTTCTGGTGGGCCACGGTGAACGCCAACGCGCGATCGATCGCCACGCGTATCGAGCGTGCGGGCTTCTCTCCCGCCATGCCGTAGACCTCGCAGAGCATCACCGAACTGATGGCGTGGTTGTAGGTGGCCGCATGTGACGCCTGTCGCGACTGGTGCGTCGGGCCGGGTATCTGGTACGTCAGCAGCCCGTTGTCCTTCTGACACGAGAGAACGAAATCGACGGCCTTGCGGAGGTGAGAGCCGTACGGTCCCTGGTCGGGCAAATGCCCGCGGCTGAGAAAAGCCAGGACGCACAGGGCCGTGATACCCGGTTGCCCGCTGTCGGGCGACGAGAAGGAGCCGTTGGCCTGCTGCCGGGTGGCCAGCCAGGCCAGCGCCCGATCAACCGAGGTCTCAACCTCTCGCCACTGTTGCGACGACAGAACGTCCATGGGGGACGATACCGTCGGGGCGGGGGATTGGGCCTTCGACGTCTCCTGGGCCGGGGCAACGGCAGCGGCCAGGGTCAGCACGGCTGCCGCACAAATCGTGTGGCGGATGGTCCGGCCAGGATTCGATGGCTGACGGTTCCGTGACATCATGGCGTTTCCTCTGTCGTGTGCGAACGTCCTCATCGCTGAAAGATCGGAAGAAGCTGGTACGGCGCGGTCAGCGACATTACGACCAGGCTCGTGGTATAGGCGTTGCCGAACAGATCGTTCCTGCCGAGGGCCTCGGGTTGCCAGGATCCATCTCGTCCCTGATTGGCCAGCAGCGTCTTGACGAGTGGCGGGAAGAACTTCTGCCAGTATGTGCCGCCCAACTGGAACATGGCGTGCGTGCAGTAGAACACGCCGTAATGGTAACGGTCCCATTCGCCCCCTCTGTTGTACGATGTGAACGGGTGTTGCAGTATCCACTGTCCGGCCTGCTGGGCCATGGGCGAGTCGTGCTCGCCGGCCATGGACAGCGAGAGGACGCCCATGCCGGCTTGGGCTCGCTTGATGTAGCCCTCGTTCGGAATGGTGTAGAGGAAGGTTTTGCTTCCCGGGGACCAGCATCGCTTTACATACGCGAGGGCCTCCTCCACGGATTCTGTCGGGACCTCGAATCCGCTGTTCTTGGCCGCACGCAGGAACAACAGGTGCCAGGACGTGACCGACAGATCGCTCTCCGCCTTTCCGCACGGACGAGCGTAACGCCAGCCGCCGCGATCATTCGGATTGGGCTTCCGTTGTTTCTGGTAGGTCAGGGCCGTGTTGATGGCCTTGTCGACGGCACGACGGATCCGCTGGGCCCGCTCGGCCTCGGTCATGCCGAAGACCTCGCACAGCATCAGCCCGCTGATCGAATGGTTGTAGAGGCCGGAGTGAGTCGGATCGTGCTGGCCCGCGGACGAATAGACCGGCCCGGGGGTGAGCTTGCAGATCAGCCCGTTGGGCTTCTGGCACGAGAGCACAAAATCGACGGCTTTATCCAGGTGTGTCCCGTACGGCCCCTGGCCGGGCAGGTGGCCTCGGCTGAGGAAGGCCATGATGCATAGGGCGGTGATGCCCGGCTGTCCTCCGTCCGGGGCCAGGAACGATCCGTCGCGTTGTTGTTGCGTGGCCAGCCAGGCAAGGGCCCGGTCGACCGAGGCCTCGACGTCGCGCTGTTGCTGCGGCTGCAAGACGTCCATGGGAGACGGTTGCGGCGTGTCCGGCGATCTGGCCGTCAAGGCCTCCTGGGCCGATGCGACCGCGACGGCCAGAAGCATGACGGCCACCGGCCCCGCCGTGCGACAGGTGCTGCATAGACGACGTGATGAACCACTGCGGCACTGCATAGACAAGTCTCCCTCGCTTGGTGCGGCACGCCTCAACGCTGCAGAATGGGCAACACCTGGTACGGCGTGGTCAGCGTCAGAACCGCCAAGGCCGTCGTGTGGGTATTGCCGAAATAACGGTCGTTTCCCGTCTCCTGTTGCCACGATCCATCGGGATTCTGTCCGCCGATCAGTTGACTGACGATTGGCGGATAGAACGTCTTCCAGAAGATTTCTCCAAGCTGGAACGTGGCTTGGGTGCAGTAGAAGACGGCGTAATGATAGCGGCCACCGTCGTCGCCCGGAGCATTGGCATTGTATCGCGGATAGGGTCGGCGGAGGATCCAGTTGCCTGCGAATCGGGCCTGCTGCGTGTTATGCCGGCCGGCCATCGCGAGCGACAGAATTCCCGCTCCGGTCATCGCGTGGCCGACTTCCTCCTCGCTGGGGTGACCGATGCCGTAGCTGAACGCGCCGCCGAAGCGGTTGTCCCCACAACGCGTCACGTACTCGACGGCCTCGTCAACCGCCTCGCTCGGAATTTCGAAGCCGGCGTTCTTGGCCGATCGCAGAAACATCAGTTGCCAGGACGTGACCGACATGTCGCTGTCAACCTGGGTCTTCCGATACGGATGGTAATACCGCCACCCGCCGCGATCGATACTCCTGAACTTCCTGCGCCGCTGCAGGGCCAGCGTGTACCGGATAGCGCCCTCGATACCCTGGCGGATGCGGCCGTTTGTCTCGCCTCCCGTCATGCCGTATACCTCGCACAGCATCAGTGCGGCCAGGGCATGGTTGTAGACGGCCGTCTGCGACGGCTGCTGGTACTGGTGCGTCGGACCGGGGGCGTTCTTGATAAACACGTCGTTCGGTTTCTGGCAAGCCAGGACGAATTCGATGCCGCGGTCCATGTGGCCGCCGTACGGACCGTGGCCGGGAAGGTGGCCGCGACTGAGCACGGCCAGCAGGCAGAAGGCCGTGATGCCCGGTTGTCCGCTGTCGGGAGCCGCAAACGAACCGTCAGCCTTCTGCTGCGTGGCCAGCCAGGCGAGTGCCTTGTCGATGGCCTTCGCGGCTGCACGCTGCTGCTCGGGCGACAGGACCGCCATGGGATCCTCAACCGTGTCCTCGCCGTCGGTCGCCCACGAAACCTGACCGCCGGCAGCCAGAAGCATCACTGCCGCCGCCCTACGAAGCCATCGGTCAGTCTGCCGCCTCATTCGGCGTTCCTCGCTGAACAATCCAGGCGTCGTCACATCCTGTTAGACGAACGTGCTTGCTCTCTGGTTTCGTGTGAGTCCCGCACCCACGGGCAATGGATTGTCGCTCATCACGTCCGCCCAACCGCCTGTCGCCGCATCCAAGGTTATCCCATGAGCCTTCCTCTGTCAACGGGAAAACCAGTAGCAACCAGTGTGCGGCTACGTGACCGTAAAGCGGCAAAGCCGGGCCGATCAGCTTGCGGTCGCTTACTGTCTGCGTCGGCAGGCGAACAGGGCGATGTTCGTGGCCAGGGCCCGCGCGTCGTCAGCCGTGTAGCCGCGACTGTTGAAGGCCTTGCATCCGGTTTGCGAGTACATGATGTCGAACGGGCTGTAGACGCCTACCAGGCGATCGCCCTGGTAGATGCCGACCAGTTCCGGCAGTTGTTTGCCCACGCGGCTGCTGCGGAGTATGAACGTGTAGTCGGGCCTGGCGATGGCGTAGCCGTGGCTGTCGCTCATGGCGCCGGTGATCAGCGGGTGCGAGTCATCAAGCGGCTTGAGCGTCAGGCCCGCGGACTCCATGGCCTTGCGGAACTGGCCGTCGAATTTCTCGTCGCCCATGATCGCCTCAGCCAGAAGAAATCCCCCGCCCGAGACATAGGCCTTCAGTTGCCCCACGGC
Organism: Planctomycetota bacterium; assembly: GCA_016935955.1. Next base: position 3,324 of record JAFGPY010000179.1, on the reverse strand, counting down.
GCCGTCGTTGAATTCGAGCAGGTCGCGACCGGCGAGGTAGAGCAGACCGATGTCCGCGGCGATCGGCTGTCCGGAATCGACGGGTTCAGTCTCCCGCAATTCGAGGCCGGCCGATTGCCGCAGGTCCTCGCCCAGAATCTGCCACGGGTGGTAGTGTCGGTTGACGTGCCACCGGCCGCCATGCTTCAGGGCGGCGACGGTCAAGGCGCCGGCAGCGCCTTGCAGGGCCGACTTCTGATCGGCATACTTCGTCCCGACGCCGACCTCGCGGCCGGCCAGCCGTCCGCGGATCTTGGCACGGTCGGTCGCATAGGCGTACAGGTTGTTGCCCACCTTGAAAATGGCCTCGTCCTTGGCCACGGCCTCGGTATGCCACTTGCAGGAGATATCCTGCGGCGAGTAGTAGAGGAACGTGCGCATGCCGTCGTCGAGACCGCGAAACGCGGCGGGCAGACGTTGGCCCTGCGCTAAGTCCAGGTCGGCCGACCATAGGGGATGATTCGGGCCGATGTGCTGGAACTCCCATTCGGGCCAGACCTCCCGGCACACGCCCTCCCACCACTGGGCCACCGTTTTGCTGCCGCAGCTGGCCTCAAAGAGAATCGTGCCGCCGGTGTCGGTATAGTCGCGCAGTTTCTTCTTCTGTTCGTCGGTCAACTCCACGGGTTCCTCCAGCGTGATGTAGAGGATCGGGGCGTCGTGCATCTCCTCGACCGGGATGCCCATGTGGATGACCTGCCAGTTGAATCGTTGCTCCTTGATGCCGCCGACGAAGTCGGCCAGGTGGGCCGCATCGCGCGGGTGCAGGTCCCACGCCTCGCCGATCTGGAGCTTGTTCATGAGGATGGGGCCGCGCCCCTTGATCAGGAACAGCAGGGCAAAAGCCGTACGGTCGAAAGTGCCCCAACTGCCGTCGGGCTGTTGCGTGGCCAGAATGCGGGTGGCGCCCTCGACGTACCAGTTGTGGGTGCCCAGATACTTGAAGCCCGTGTGAATTCCCACACGCTCGCAGGCATAGAGCCAGTAGTAGAGCCGCGCGCCGCCGAAGCCCGGATTCTCCGTGGCGCTGAAGTTCTGCCCCAGCCAATCGACGCCGCGGTAGATGGCCGTATTGACCTGGGCATTGCGCTTTCGCGAACGATTGTTCCTGCAGGGGCAACCTTGTTCCGGATCGAGAACGTCGCGGCAGATGAACAGACTGGCCACGGCGGCCGCTGTCATCGAGCCGTAGCTGACGTGCTGTTCCCAGTTGCCGGGGCGTCCGTAGTTCCACCCGCCGTCGTCGCGCTGTTTCTGGAGGTAGAGTTGAAGCACCTTTTCGAAGGTCTGCGGATTGACTTCCACGCCGCACGCGACCGCCTCGCGCAGGCCGAGCACGGCGATCTGTGTATTGGAGAAGTCCCACGTGCTCGCGTTCGTGTTCCTGTAGTAGAACCACGGGCCTTGCTCCATCTGAATGTCCACCAGCAGATCGGCGTCTCGCTTGATGGCTGTACGCAGGGCGCGGCGCTTCTTCGCATCGTCGTTGCGCCGGTATAGTTCGGCGTAGGTGATGATGCGGAAGCCCAGCAGGTAGGTATGCTCGACCGGAAGCTCATCAAGCGCTTTCAGGGCCTTCTGCATCTCGGGCTTGTCCATGCTTTCGCCCGCATAGGCCAGGACGATCAAGGCCATGATCGTCCGATCGCCCGGATAGGCCCTGGTGGTCGGCGGAGAGGGAATGTTCCTGGGATCGAGGTCACTGAAAAAACCGCTGTCCTGCTGCGTGCTCCACAGGTGTCGGACACCTCGCTCGATGGCTTCGTCGATCTGTTCGTCCGTGGGGGCTTGAGCGATCAGCGGTTCTACAAAAAGAGTGACGGCGGTTGCGGCAATGGCGATCAGCTTCATGGGCTTCAGCGCGAGCCTCCAGTCCAGTTTCGTCAGGGGCACGCCTGCATGGTACCGCCCTGAAACCGACAAGGCAAGGCCCTCCCATCCGAGCCGCATATCGTGACATTTCGGACGACAAGCCGTAGATCGCAGGAAACGCAAAGTGTGAACTAAAGATAAGAACAAAAGCTGTCGATAGGTAGCATTACTGAGGGGCCGACCAAAAGTCCACCAGGGGGGACGGAGGTTGGAGCAATGAAGTGCCAGGAATGCGGTTCAGCCATGGTGGCCACGCTGCGAGAAGTGTGGGACGGCAAGGTCTACGTGCGGCACCGTTGTCTTAACACCGCCTGCGGCAGGGAAGCACTGGCTATTCGGGCGGCCCAGGAGGCCGCAGACCGCACGGTTATCGGCAAGATCTCAGGGCCGCCGGGCAGGTGACGCTAGGCGTCCCGAGTGCCGTGATGCCGGAGGCGGACGGCAAGCCCCAACTGCTCCAGTTCCATGGACAGAGCCACAGTCGACACGACGACGTCCGACGGAGCGGCCAAACCCACAATCGCGAAATTCAGAATACCATAGACTCCTGCGGCCACGAGACGGTCGGCCACGTCCTGAGCGGCTGCGGCCGGTACGGCAAGGATCGCTAGCGTGATGTCCTTCTGGCGGCAGACGGCTGACAGGTGGGACATGTCCTGGACCTTGTGGGGGCCGACCTTGCGGCCGATCTTGCGGGGATCGTTGTCGAACACCGCGACGATGCTGAAGCCGCGCTTCTCGAAGCGCGGGTACGTGGCCAAGGCGCGGCCCAGGTTGCCGCAGCCGACCAGGGCTACATGGCGGACGCGATCGGTACCCAGGATGAGACGCAGCTGCCGAATGAGTTCGCCGCAGTGGTAGCCGACGCCCGGGCGGCCGAACTGACCAAAATGGGTCAGGTCTTTGCGCACCTGTGTAGCCGTCAGGCCCAGAATCTCAGCAAGCTGCTGACTGGAAATCTTCTCATGCCCCTGTTGCTGCCACTGTTCCACCTCGTGCAGATAGAGACTGATCCGCGACATGGTGGCCTTCGGGATGGTGTCTCGCATGAGGCCGCGTCTCCGTTCACTCATTGACCGGCTGATCGATAATGGCGCCTCGCCGCAACAGTTCGCTTCTCAGGGCAGACACGTCGATATCTCTTGGCAAACACCCGGCGTCCAGGCTCATGGCGGCAGCCACTCCCGCAGCCTCGCCCATGGCCATACACGGGTACATCACGCGGACTGAGCCCAGGGCCTCGTGATCGGCGCTCAGGCAGCGGCCGGCGACCAGCAGGTCGTCGACGTCGCGCGGTACGAGGCAGCCGTAGGGAATGTCGTAGTGGTCGCCCTTGGGCAGTTGCCTCTCGCCGTAGTCGGCCTGCTTCGTGCCCGTGGGCCCGTGGACGTCCACGTAGAACGAGCCCTTGGC
>JAFGPY010000178.1 GCA_016935955.1 Planctomycetota bacterium | reverse complement strand
CTCCTGGTCGGCCTGCTGGTTGTTGGCGGTGCAGCCCTTGACGCAGGCCCCGACCTTCTGCGACTGGATGCCGCGTACCAGGGCGGCGGCCAGCTTGCCCGTCAGCAGCGGGTCCTCGCTGTAGCACTCGAAGCTGCGACCGTTCAGCGGCATGCGGTGGATGTTGACCATCGGACCCAACAGCATCGCGTTGCCCTTACAGCGGACTTCGCTGCCGAGGGCTGCACCCATGCGCTCGATCAGCTCGACGTTCCACGTGGCTCCCTGGCCGACGGCCGTCGGGAAACACGTGGCGCACGGGTCCTGCGTCCCGGTCGACGTCACGCCGTGACCGCAGTCGCTCACGCGGATCATCGGCACGCCCAGCCGCGCGACGCCTTTGAAGTGCCACATCTCGTGACCGACCAGCATGTCGGCCTTCTCTTCGAGCGTCATCCTGCCAAGGATATCCTGCACCCGCTTCTCTACCGCGTCACGATCAGTCATCTCGACGTCAGTCCCCACTGTCTGCCTACCCCGATTTCGCCGGCCCGGCCACGCCACCGGGCCATCAGTCCGTTGAAGACGTCAAAGCCTATGTAGCACGCCCGCCCTCGGGCGCGACGCAAGGCTACAAACGATTGGTCAAGTCCATATTCCCCGGTCGAGGGCGGCCGGGCTACATTCTTTAACGGGCCGCTATGGGTGGCCAATTAGACCGTCTCGCGCCGGAAAGTCAACCGCATGCGGAGAGAGCCCGTGCGAACAACAGGAGGGAAACGGTCGCGCGGACCCGACGAATGGCTCGCGACCGACGGCCGCACCAACCGCCGTCGCGAGCCGATGAAGGCCATCGGGAGAGCATAGATATGGAGACTCCGTCCGGATCGCGCCGCCCATGTCGGTCGGTTGCGCGATGTCGGCAGGAGACAATCGGTCACGTTCTCTTGCGGCGGCGCGGCGAGGGTGCGGCGCGCTGGTCGGCCTCCGGTGCCGCACCGGGCGAACACAGCAGCATCGTCACCTTGCTCTTGACCTCGCGGGCCATGGCCAATTGCCAACTCGCCAGTTGGACCAGGCCGTCGATGTTCAGGGCGAGTTCGTCCAGCGATTCCTGGCTGGCCGCTCGTACCTCCCCGGGCCGTCTGTTCATGGTCGTACTCCTCACGGATGAATCCTCTTGAAATCGGTCCGCCGTTGTGCTTAGATGCGAATGAATCGTTCGCAGTGGCGAATATTATTCGCACGAGCGATTTTGGTCAAGCGCAATGTTCGCACTTGCGAATATTTTTTGCCAAGAATTCCCCTGTTAAGGCTCGGCGATGGATGCAACTGACGACCAGATAACGATTTGTGACCGACTTCGCGAGGTACGGGAAGCGGCCTTCGGTCCCAGAGGGCGGGCGGCTTTTGCCCGGGCCCTGGGCCTGAGTCCCTCGACGTACATCTACTACGAAAAGGGCCGCGTGCCCCCGCCCGACGTGCTGGCCCGGGCGGCCGCAGCTGCGGCCGTGCGGCTCGAGTGGCTCATTACCGGACAGCCGCCACGCGAGCCGACCGCGGACGCAATGCGAGCCGAAGCCGTAGCAGGCCTCCCTACCGACCTCCAAGCGGCCGTCCAACGGTTTGCCGAGAAGGTCGGTTCCCGCGACGGATCGGTGGCCGCCGTGCGCGGCTTCGCCGAGTTGCTCCGATCGGTCGACGGCACTCTGCCCAAAACGCCGCCCGCCGACTGGCACGAGCAGCGCGTCAGCGAGACCGACGGCATGATTCCCATCCTTGGTCGCACAGCAGCCGGGCTGGTCGGACGGTACGAGGATCTGCTGGGCGAAGAGCCGGCCGTCTCGGTGGCCGATCTGGCCGCCAAGGCCCTGGGCCTGGACGTGCACCGCCGGTCGGCGTCCGACGTGGCGACCGACGACGCGACACTCCAGCGAGAGGCGTCGCAGGCCGACCGAACCGTGGCCCTGGTCCAGCTCAACGAGCCGCTGCCCTCGGGCGTGGTCGAGTTCCTGGACGCCCCTGCCCTGCGTCGTCGATGGCCATCGTCGTTCGCCGTGCGGGTAGACGGCGAGAGCATGCAGCCGCGGTTCCGCCACGGCGACGTGGTGATCGCTGCGCCGGGTCGCGAGGTGCGCGGCGGCCAGGCGGCACTGGTTCAGATTCGCGGCCGCGTGGGCCTGACGCTCAAACTTGTTCGCCGCGAGGACGACCAGCCGCCGCACGTCTGCCTGGTGCCGATCAACGAACGCTACGACACGGAGCGTTTGCCCGAGGCCGACATCGAATGGATGGCGCCGGTGCTGTTCTCCGTACGGTTCTGAGCGGCACTCTCTCTGCATGGCCGCAAGCGGCCATGGCACCAAGGCGCGGCGGAACACCGAGGCGCAGCACGGCCTGCCGTGCCCGCGAATGCCGGATGACACTCGGCATGGCGGCACACAACGGCCGCCATGGCACCCCATCATGTGAAGCGCTGACTTGCAGGCGCGCTGGCGGATCAGAACGGCATGCCCAGCACGATCACCGCGGCCACGAGCAACAGCACGCCGGCCAGGAAGAGCCACTTGAACAACCGCAGCCGTCGGTCGTAGCGCCGCACCAGGTCCGGCCGGCCGACAGCGTCGGCGATGAACCGGACGCGGCGATGGATGCCGAAGTGCCGCCAGCTTCGCGCCCGTGCGGCCATGCCGTTGAGCATGGCGATCTGTTGCAGGGCCGACGTGAAGGCCCAGGATTGGTTGTCGCAGATCAGGTACGGGTCGTCGTCCGGCGCGTCGGGCTGGTGAAGCGGACACGCGGTGTGGTTGCGGCGGCCGGGACAGTCGACGGTTCGGGCGGCGAACAGGTCGCTCTGACGCTCGAATCGCCGCGACAGAAAGCCGAAGAATCCCAGCCAGTAGGCCACCATGAACAGCACGCCGCCGACCAGGGACGCCGCGCCGGGCAGCGACAGCGCGTCGAGGAGGGCAGCCACGATCGACATGCCCATCCCACCGCCCACCGCGACGACGAAGAAGAACGGGATGTG
>JAFGPY010000177.1 GCA_016935955.1 Planctomycetota bacterium | reverse complement strand
GGCCTGATCACGATGCGTGACGCCGACATGCTGTCGCAGTTCCCGAACGCCTGCCGCGACGGCCGCGGTCGCCTTCTGGCCGGTGCCGCCGTGGGCGTCCACGATTTCGATCGCGTGGCCGCACTGATCGCTGAGGACGTGGACGTGATCGTGGTCGATACGGCTCACGGCCACTCGAAGAACGTCATCGATACGGTTCGCCAGATCAAGAAGTCGCACGACATCCAGATCGTGGCGGGCAACGTGGCCACGGCCGCAGCCGTCAAGGACCTGGTCGACGCCGGGGCCGATGCCGTCAAGGTCGGCATCGGGCCGGGCAGCATCTGCACGACCCGCGTCATCAGCGGCGTCGGCGTGCCGCAGATCTGGGCCGTCTCGCAGTGTGCCGCCGAGGCCGACAAGGCCGGCGTTCCGATCATTGCCGACGGCGGCATCCGCCACTCCGGCGACATCACCAAGGCCCTTGCCGCCGGGGCGTCCAGCGTCATGCTCGGCAGCCTCCTGGCCGGCCTCCAGGAGAGTCCCGGCGACCTCGTCATTCACCACGGGCGGACGTTCAAGACCTATCGCGGCATGGGCTCGCTCGGGGCCATGGTCAAGGGCAGCGCCGACCGCTACGGACAAAAGGGCACCGAGGCCGGCAAACTGGTGCCCGAGGGCGTCGAGGGCCGCGTGCCGTACAAGGGCATGTTGGCCGACTTCGTTTACCAGTTGGTCGGCGGCGTGCGAGCCGGCATGGGCTACTGCGGCGCTCACCAACTCGAAGAACTCAGGACGAAGGCCAAGTTCATCCGCGTGTCGTCGGCCAGCGTGGTGGAAGGCCACCCGCACGATATCGTCATCACGCAGGAAGCGCCGAACTACTACCTGTCGGATGACGACGACTCCTGACGTCTTGGTCGCACGGAGGTGCAGGCATGAATCGCATGGTCTGTTGCCTTTTGGCTGTAGTGCTGCTTGCACTGGTTGCTCCGGCATGGGCCGCCGACGATCAACCGGAGCCGATGCAGCCCGTGGTTGAGAACAAGCCGATCGCCGACGAGAAGCCGGCGGACACCGCAACGAAGCCTCCTGCCGAGAGGCCGGCCGAACCTGCGGCGGCAGAGCAGGCCAAAGAGACTGCACCGAGCCGGCCCGTCGCCGTCGAATCGCCGCGCCGGACGCGATGGCAGCCGATGAAGGTCGAATACCTGATGGCCAACACGCATCATCCGCCGCTGGCGTTCGACAGTGTGCAGGAGAAGCTGAAGTACGACGACGCGAAGATGCGGAGTCCCGGCGGGAAGCTTGTCGCGGCTGCATACGAAGTCGCGCAGTTTCCGGCTCAGTTGGCGCTGTGTCCGGTCTACCTGGTGACCAAGCCCGTATGGCGGCGCGACCGGGCCGAGCCCTAGCAGCCCGTTGAAGAGATGTAGCCCGGCCGCCCCCGGCCGGGGAATATGATCATAAACGGTCGGTTGCAGCCTTGTGTCACGCCCGAGGGCGGGCGTGCTACATAGGCTTTGACTTCTTCAGCGGGCTGCCAGAGTCGGCAGGACGGACGAGCCCGGGCCGGTGGTTGCCGGCCCTTTTTTGTTTCAGCGTGTCGGGAAAACGTGGGAGCCGCACATGGCACAAGCACCCAAAGACGAACTGGTCGTCATCGTCGATTTCGGCAGCCAGTACGGGCAACTGATCGCCCGCCGCGTCCGCGAGCAGAAGGTCTATTGCCGCATCGTGTCGCACAAGACGACCGCCGCCGAAATCAAGGCCATGGCGCCGCGCGGGATCATTCTGTCCGGCGGGCCGGCAAGCGTTTACGAAGAGGGCGCGCCGCGGTGCGACGAGGGCCTCTTCAAGCTGGGTATCCCGATTCTCGGCATCTGCTACGGCATGCAGATCGGTGTGCAGGTGCTCGGCGGCAAGGTGGACCGCGCCGCCAGCCGCGAGTACGGCCGGGCCAAGATCGAGGTCATCGAGCACGAGCCGCTGTTTCACGGCCTGGGCGACGAACTGACCGTCTGGATGAGCCACGGCGACCAGGTGCACGCCATGGACGGACAGTTCGAGGTGCTGGCCCGCACCGGCACGTGTCCCTACGCCGCGGCCCGCACCCGCGACGGCAAGTTCTATGGCGTGCAGTTCCACCCCGAGGTCACGCACACGCCCGAAGGGCGACAGGTCCTGCACAACTTCCTCTACCGTGTCTGCGGCTGCACGGGCCAATGGCGGACCGAGGCCTTCATCGAGAGCCAGGTAGCGGCCATTCGCAAGCAGGTGGGCAAAGCCGGCGTGGTCTGCGGCCTGTCCGGCGGTGTCGACAGCTCGGTCGTGGCCGCCCTGGTCCACCGAGCCATCGGCGACCAGCTCAAGTGCGTCTTCGTCAACAACGGTCTGTTGCGGCTCAACGAGCCGGAGATGGTCGAGGAGGTCTTCCGGCAGACGTTTCACATGGACCTCCGTGTGGCCCAGGCCGAGGAGCAGTTTCTTGGACGCCTGGCCGGCGTGGTCGAGCCGCAGGAGAAGCGGCTCCGCATCGGCCACACGTTCATCGAGGTCTTCAAACAGGAAGCGGCCGGCATCGCCGACGCGCGGTTCCTGGCCCAGGGCACGATCTATCCCGACGTGATTGAGTCGGGCGCCCGCGAGGGCGGGGCGGCCGCTGTCATCAAGCACCACCACAACGTCGGCGGGCTGCCCAAGGAACTGGGCTTCGAACTGGTCGAGCCGCTGCGCGATCTGTTCAAGGACGAGGTCCGGGCGGTCGGCGAGGCGCTCGGTTTGCCGCGCGACCTGATCATGCGTCACCCATTTCCGGGGCCGGGGCTTGCGGTCCGCGTGGCGGGCGAAGTGACCCGCGAGCGGCTGGACATTCTGCGTCAGGCCGACCACATCATCATCGAGGAGATTCGCATCGCCGGCCTGTACGACCAGATCGGGCAGGCCTTCGGCGTGCTGCTGCCGATCCAGACGGTCGGCGTCATGGGCGACAGCCGCACCTACGAGTCGGTCATCGCCGTGCG
>JAFGPY010000176.1 GCA_016935955.1 Planctomycetota bacterium | reverse complement strand
GGCGTGCCCCAGTCGCGGGTGCGCAGCCCGACCGGCTTGCCGTCGTTGTCGATGTCAGCGATGAGCTTGACGCTCAGCGGGTCGGCGTCCGCGGCAGGCTGTTCGTGGCGAATGCGGATGACCGGGGCCTTGGAGGCCAGTTCCGCCGGCGTCCGCTGCGGCAACGGGGGATCCCCGACGAGCTGCCCCTTCTTGTACCAGCGGGCGGAGCCGTCCTCGCCGACGATCACCGCTTCGTCGTATTCCCGCCAGCCCGGCGTTCCGTCGTTGTAGATGATGTCGAAGGGAATACTCTCCTTAAGGTAGCGCTCCATCTGAAGCGCCGCCGGTTTGAGGACGTCGCGATACCGAAGGCCTTTCTCGTTGATCCGGTCGAGATGGAAAACGTTGGTCTCGTACATGTGGAAGCCGGTCATCACGTAGCCGTCGGGCAGGAGGATCGCCGCCGGGGCCGCACGGTTCAGTTCAGCCAGGGGTTTGCGCGGGTTCTTGCGGGCATGCTCGCGCAGATGCCGCGTCAGGGCGAGTTGTTCGGCATAGGGCATGTGGTGCAGGCGGTCCGAGGTCCAGTACCACACGTAGCGGGCGCCCATGTCCCATGCCGTGGTGACGGCCAGCGGGGCGATTGACTCCTCGCATTGGCCGTAGATGGCCGTGCCCCAGTCGCCCTTGAACATCCGCGCTGCCCCGCGGAACCAGGCATAGCGGATCCGCATGTTGTTTTCAGGGGTATCGGGTATGCGCGTGTCGTAATCGGCATTGAACACGTTGACGTCGGCCTTGTTGGTATAGCGCCCCTCATGCACGGCGCCCGGCAGACCGGCCTTCATCTGGTAATAGACCGACCACTCCATCGTTTCCCACGCCGGAAAGTGGTCCTCGCGGATGGTCATATCGCCGAGGTCGTGCTGGTTTCGCAGCATGTTGTGGAGCCGCAACTGCGAGTAGTTGCCGGTCTTGATGTCGTCGCGAACACGGGCCTCCAGAAAGCGGGCGGCTCCGGCCGGGCCTGAGAGCGTCTTGGTGAACGGGCCGTGCCGCTGGAAGAACCAGGCCAGGTGTACGGCGGGCTCGTCCATGAACATGCTGATGCCGCGGCAGTTGGCCCGGTAGAACATCTCCGGGTAGTCGGGTTTGTTGCCGTGCCACTTGAGGTAGAATACCGGACGGTTGCGGACCCATTCCTCCTGTCTCCGGTCCACCCAGAAGTAGTTGATGCCCGCGTCGATCATCTCATCGTAGTCAGCCTCTGCAAAAGGGCGGTACTGATAGTCATCACCCGTCCATATGCGGCGGCCTTCAACTTCGCGGCAGTTGCGGCCGGTGCCGACGATCATCTCGGGATCGAGTTCCAGCCGCAGAACGTCGCGGGGGACGTTCGCCTCAACCTTGCGCGTTGTCTTCTTCTCGATCTTGTGTCCCAGGTACTTGCCGCCATCGGGAAAGAGCGTTTTCTCCAAATCGTTCTTCTCGAAAGCCGGAAGGAAATTGGGCAGCAGCCCGAACACGGGGGTGACCGCACCGCCGCGGACGGCGTTAACGTATTCGATCGGCCGCTGGTCGCCTTCCTGGTAGATGTACCGCAGTACGCGGGCCTTGCCGGTATGATCGGGCGTCAGCAGGGGGTCATCCACCAAGACGGTCGCGGTCAGGGTTACGCCGCTGTCTTTGATGACCTGCAGTTGCAACCAGTAGGCGTCCCGGGCGCCGCCGGCCGCCCCGGCCTCGATACCCAGAAGCACGATCATCAGCTCGCGGACCACATTGAGTTTGGCACCACCGCCGGCGTTGACCGCGTAGACAGCCGCCTGTCCGACTTGCTCGACAAGGTTTGGGATCACGAGAAGACCTCCTGCTAACCTGTTCTCACGCTTGCGTCAGTGCTGTTTTCGCTACGTCAGTTGGGCACTGGCGGGCGAGCCGCCAGTGGCACCCGCCGAATTGGCGAAAGTCGGCAACCGAGAAGATCGCCAGGCGTGCCGCTATCGCCATGGCCTGCCTGAACGCCGCGATCGGGGCGACGAGGCTTGCCGCGGCATGGCTCGCGCCTCCAAGGTGCGATCGGTCTGAGAGAATTCATTGAAGCTCACGGATTCGAATGTCGCGGAACTCGGCCAGGGTGCCGTGATTCTGCAGGCCGATGTAGCCCTCGTTGGGGACATTCTTCATCGGCGGATCGTTGCCCTTAGCCGGAACGGCATCCATGTCGGCGTCAACCGTCACGCGGCCGTTCAACTCGACGCGCAGGTGTCGGCCCTTGCAGGTGATCTTCAGGTAATTCCACTGGCCGGGCGGCTTGGCGAACTTGCCGGCGGCGGGAATGCGATTGAACACGGCACCGCTGACATCGGCGAGGTCCTTGTCCTTGCGGTCGTCGCGGGTCTGCACTTCGAAGCCTTTCATGCTGGTGCGGCCTTCACGGTCGGGAGCCCGGCAGAACACGCCGGTGTTACCTCCGGCGTTGACCCGCCAATCGAGCGTCAGCTCGAAATCGCCGTACTTACAGTCGGTGCTCAGCCAGGCGTAGCCGTCCTGCTGCCCGCTGCACTTGAGAGCGGGTCCCCGCGCGGGACACATGTTTCTGGCGTCAGCCCGCCAGGCGCCCCTGCTGCCGATCTCCACCCAGCCGGAGGTGTCCTTGCCGTTGAACAGCGGCGTGCCGGGTCTGACGGTACAGCAACCTGAAGAGAACACGACAGAGGTCAATAGGATGGCAGCGAGTGAACGGATCATGGAAGACTCCTTTTAAGAAGCTATTAGCTCTTAGCTGTCAGCTGTTAGCCATTCCCTCTTGATCGGCGAGATTATACAGGGGCGGTTTTACGAACGCACGTGAGGGGTCTGGGCCCAGCGGAGCATCGCCGAGGCGCTGCGGGGATTGGCGTGCCGTTCCTGGCGATCGGGGCGGGTCGGCTCCTCGGCGATCGACTGGTACTGCCCGGATTGCAGGCCTTCGCGGAAGGCCCGGGCGACCAGCCGATCTTCGCCGCTGTGGAAGCTGATGATGCCGATTCGGCCTCCCGGTTTCAGGCAGGACGGGGCGATGCGAAGCAGGTGCCGCAGGCTGCTCAGTTCATCGTTTACCAAAATCCGCAGGGCCTGGAAGACCCTCGCGGCCGGATGAAGCTCGTGTTGATCTTCGGCGGCCCGCTGCCGCCACTGTCGGCGGGTCAGACGCTTCGCTTTGAAGATGAGCTGGACCAGTTGGCCCGTTCGAGAGATGGGCTCGCCCGTTCGATGCTCGACGATCTGGCGAGCGACCCGCTCGGCATCGGGCTCGTCGGCGAGGTCGTGCAGTACTGCGGCCAGTTCATCCGTCGAGAGTTCGCGCAGCCAGTCAGCCGCCGTCCGCTGAATGCGGTTGTCCATCCGCATATCGAGGGGGCCGTCGTGCTTGTAGCTGAAACCGCGGGCCGGGTCGTCCACCTGCATGCTGGAGATGCCCAGATCAGCGAAGATGACGTCATAACCGTCGAGCTGTTCGATC
>JAFGPY010000175.1 GCA_016935955.1 Planctomycetota bacterium | reverse complement strand
TTCCACAAGGCGGGCATCGCCGTGCTGGGCTGCTTCGTCATCGGCGCCGACGAGGACGACGAGGACACGGTGGCCGACACGGCGCTGAAGGCCGTGCAACTGGGCGTCGACATCATCCAGATCACCAACCTCACGCCGCTGCCCGGAACGAAGCTGTACGATCGGTTCCTGGAGCAGGGCCGCATCATCGCCAGGGACTACCCCAAGGACTGGGAACGCTACACCTTCATCGAGACGGTCTACCAACCGAAGCTCATGACGCCGCAGCGGCTGGACGAGACGATCTACGAGCTTCGCCGCGCGGCTGGCAAGGAGAACTGGGTCTGGAAGCGGACCCTCAAGACCCTGTGGCGAACGCGCTCGCTGAGCACGGCTGCATTTGTGCACGGCATGAACCGTGCCTGGGTGGGCCTGGCCCGGGGCTTGGAGGCTCGCGACAAGGAGCGTTTCGCCCACGTGCCCGACGACAATCCCCACGTCGAACTGATCCGCCGGGCCTTCGCCTTCCGCTGCGGCGACTTGAAGTCGAATCCGACCACGGATTCAGCAGGTTAGGCAACACGTCGATCCGCGGGACTTGCCGTATTAGATTCTAGCTGTGCGGCACGATGCGTTCCGACAACGTGAGGGTCTCCATTTCGCTTACCCACAGGCATTGCCGGTGCAACTTCCCTGCGGCCCGTTCATCGTGACCCAGGGCCTCGTCCATGTCGGCAGTCGCCAAGTCGTCGAGGATCATCATGTCGGAAAGCCGGACCAGTCTTGAGAAACGATACTCGAAACCCTTGTCGGTCCAGCCGACAACCGGGCCGACTTCGCCCAAGCGCGTCAACACGGGCCAAGGAAGTGACATCGGCTGGTCGAATCGGCAGAAGACAAGATCGTTGGGACAGGCCCAGATGCAGCCGCTGATCACAATGGTCCTGCGGTCCGGCGACGGGTAATAGTCCACGCAACAGAAGCCTATGCCCTCTTCGGCACACGCGGGAATGTAGTCGCTACGGGCGGCAGTATCCAACTCGATGACCGTCTGTCCCTGGTAGTCCTCGCCGCATAGCAGGTAGTCGTGACCGTTCGCGTGCCCCTCGGCCCAGCCGAAGGCGAAACGGCCATAGTTGCGCTTCACGTCGCCAATGACCTTGTCCCGGTCGAAAACCAGCCCTCGACTGTACTCCCAGTAGCCGGGCTTGGTCGTGTACTGGGACACCTCCAGTCGGTATCGCCCTGAAGACGCAGCGTGGACGACCGGCGACTTGTCGACCCTGTGATCGGCGACGAAGAAGGCTTCCGCCTCTTGCTGCCGCTGACGGTACCACGGTTCCGCAATACAATTATCGTCTGCATTCGGATCGATGGGCCACCTCCATGGTGTTCATCTCACAGGCAGCGCTGGATGCCGTCGGCCGCGGCGTACAGGTCGGCTTCGAGGTGCTTGGCGTGTTCGGAGCGAATGCTGCGGATGTACTGGACGTGGCCCTCGAGTTCGCGGAGCGCAGCCGCACGCTCAGCGACCGCGGCGAACGTCGTGCGGCCGGTACGGAGGTTGTGCAGGGCCGCACGCACGCGACGACGATAATCGCGCGGCACGGACACCTGCTCGTTGACCACCAGGCCGGTTACGACCTGGCGTCGGCCTCGACGCATCAGTCGCGTCTTGTGCTCGGCCAGGCGGAAGCCCTCTTCCTGGATGATGGTGCGGATGGAGGGGATCGCGCTGCGAACCACCTCGGCCGGGCCGCTGAAGGCCAGGTCGTCGGCGTAGCGCGTGTAGTAGATGCCGCGGTGTCGGCCGAGGCCGGCCAGTCGCCGGTCCATCCGCCGGGCGATCAGGTTGGCCAGGGCGGGGCTGGTCGGCGCGCCCTGCGGCAAGCGGCCCTGCCACGTCGTCAGCCGCGTGAGCGCCGACGCCAGATTCTGCGGCCAACCGAGTTTGCGGAACAGGCCGTAGACGCGCTGCGAAGTGATCGACGGAAAGAAATCCTGGAGGTCCATCGCCAGAACCGCTTCCTTGCCGACGTGCCGCCGGGCGCCGGTCAGGCTGCAGCGCCGCCGCCGAAAGCCGTGTACGGCCGCGTGTCTGTCCAGCGGCTCGACGATGCGATGGAGAATACGGCGCTGGATGTGCTTGAGCGAGCGGCACGGGGCGGCGATCTCGCGGAGCTTGCCGCCGCGCTTGGCGATGGTGAACGTGTGGTAGGCGTGCGGGCTGTGCATCACGCGCCGCACGCGAACGTGGTTCAGTCCCAGTGTGCCCACCAGGCAGTGAAACGTCGGCCGCGCGCCGAGCGATTCCGGAAGTAGCGGTGCCGAGCGGACGCCCTTCTTGTGGCGCGTTCGCTCACCGGGACGAGCGGACGACGGATGCTCGCCGGGCGAGGACTTTGGCGAAAAGAGGTCGCGCAGAAAATCCAGAAATCCCAAGGCCACCCGCCGAAGTAGTAGGAACAAGGCCGAGGCGACCGCGTGATTACTATCCGATCCGAACCCCGCGGCGCCGGCGGTTGAGCATCAGCCTCAACCGGTGGAGCGCCGCGGACGGCAGTGAAGATGTAACCGGCTTGGACGGCGAAACGCCGCCCCATGACTAATCCGATCGGCCGCCTCGGCCGCAGGTTACTATAACCCCACTAACTGTGTGGGTGCAAGTGCTCTGTCTGTCTTCCCTTCAGAGCGGCAAGGAGTCCTGCATCGGCACCTCGCGCCGCAGGCTCCCGCCGTTGCGATCACTCTTTGGCCGCACCTTGTTCGAGCACCTTCTTGGCCGCCAAGTCACGCAACTGGTTCTGGGTTTCGGTCCAGAAGGTACCCGGGCCGGCGTAGCGGTACTCGATGCTCAGGTTCGGCGGCAGGCTCTCGGCGAACGTCGCCAGGTTGTAGATCGAGGCGTTGCCGTAGGCCTTGATCAGCAACTCCAGTTGCTTGGCCTCGGCCTTCTTCTTGGCCTCGATGACGTCGGCGTCGGCCTGGCCGATAATCTTGACGATCCGGGCGTTGATCTCGGCGGTTTCGCGTTGTAGCTGGGCCACGTTGCGATCGGCCTCGGCGCGGGTCTCGGCGGCCCGCTTCTTGCCGCGCTCCATCTCCTCCTGAACGAGGGCCATGGTCTCGGCATCGAAGTCCTTGCTGGCGATGTCAACGCGTTTCTCCGCCTCCTTCAACTCGGCGGCAATAGAGTCCCGCTGCTGCTCGATTCTCAGCGTCTCGCGTTCCTCTTCGGCCAGCATGCGGGCCTGAATAGTGGTCTTGATGTCCTCGGCCGGGTGGAACCCACGGACGAGGGCAATCAGAAATCGGATGCCCTTCTCCTCACCCTTGCGTCGAAGTTCCTCGGTGACCTTGCGCTGAAACTCCTCGCGGGTGGCGCCCTCGATGAACTCCTGTGTGGTCAGGTTCGAGCCGGCGTTCTTGCAGATACTGAGGACCTGCGGCTCGATGATCTTCTTCTCGACCATCTCGACGGTGCCGTACTCGCGAACGATTCGCGGCGCGTCCTCGGGGAAGATGCCCCAGACGACCGTGAAGTCCAGGTACATCTGCTTGCCGTCGGCCAGCGGAAACGATACCCCGCTGCCCTGCTTGATGCGAGGCGCCGTTGCTCCCTTGGCGCCGGTGGGTCTGGACGTATCGTACTCGATGGTGATTTCCCAGACGCGGTAGCCGACCTCGATCGGGTCGACGCGAATCTCCCGCGGGTTGATGTTGTAGTAGCCGGCCTGGAGCACGGTGGGCAACACGCCCTTCTGCTCCCCTTCGCGCATGGTCTGCACACCCACGTAGCCCGGCCGGATCATCGTCGCCGGTTCAGACTTGCCCACTTCCTGTCCGTAGTCATTGATACGCCACACGCCGGGCGTCAGAACCTGCTTCTGCGTGCCCTTCTCGTTCGGCCCGGCCAGAAACCGGCCCTCGGGCAGATCGTCGCCGACATTGTTCTTGACGATGCAGATGTGGCCGGGCGGAATAACAATGTTCGGGGTCTCCTGGGCGGAGTAGTGCCAGGGGTTGATGTCCAGGTAGCGCCCCGGGCCGAGCAACTGTTCCTGCACGCCCTTGTGGGCCTCGTCGGCATACTGCCCCTTGGGCATGGCCGGACCGGTCTTCCGCGTAACGCGCAACGAGTACCCGTAGGGGCACCAGCGGTAGCAGATGATCCATTTCCAGACGAAAGCGGCCCCGCCGACGATCAGAGCCAGCACGAGAACCGCTGCGACGAGTCGTTTCAACATGACAGCCTCTCCTTTGCGAAGCTCAGGCGTCCGCCGATCAGCGGTCGCCTTGCGGGGCGTTTGGCGTCTGGGTCTCCAGCGTGGCGAAGCGCTGGAACAACTGGGCGAACAGCCCGTCGGTGTTCGACAGGATGTGCTGGATGCCCGGGCTCATCTTGAGGATGAGCTGGTACTCGGCATACTTGTCACCGGTGCCGAAGGCCGCCACCTTGGCCCCCACGGCCTCGGCCTCGGCGTTGTACTTCATGACCATGACGTCGGCTTCGGCCTTGCCCTCGGCCAGCGCCTTGGCGGCCTGGTCCTTGGCCGCCTCGAGCATGACCTTGGCCACGGCCAGGTCCTTGGCGGCCTTGGTCACCTCGACCTTGCTGTACTGCTCGGCCGATCGCACCTCCTCGGCCACCTGGACGCGAATCTCGCCAAACTGGCTCTCGCGGTCCTTGCGGCGTTCCTGGATGACCTTGGCCAGGCGACCCCCCTGGCGCAGCGGACGGCCCATCTCGTCGAGCTTCGTCTTGCCGCCCTCGGTCACCGCGCGGCCGAACTCGTCCAGCACCGGCCGGCCCTGGGCGTCGAGCTTGGGGGTGGCCCCCTCGACGACCACTTGACCGATCTGCGTCTCGATCTCCTTCAGGAACTGGTCGGTTTCGCGGCGGGCAATCTCTCGCCGCTCGTATTGCTGGCGAATCTGCTGCGGCGGTTCGGTCGAGCGAATGACGAACGAACGGATCAAGACGCCCTCGGCGGCGCACGACTCGCGAAGCCGCCGCTCCACTTCACTCTGCACGCGAATACGCGTGTCGCCGGTGATGTAGTCCACGGCGCGGTGCTCGCCGCCGATGGTCCTGAAGAACGAACGGGCCAAGGGCAGGATGACCTTGCGCTGGATGTTGTTGATGCCTCCGGAGTCCTTGAGGTCGGCCTCGTCCACGTACTTGACGAAGACTTCCGGCAACATGCTCACGTCGGGAGCCCACTCGATGGTGCCCTCGACGATGATGTCGAACCCGTATTTGCTCGGAAACGTGATCGTGGTGTCGCCGGCCATCTCGAACTTCTGCGACCGCACGTCAATGGGCGTCACCTCGTAGATGTAGGGATTGGAGTATTGCGGGTGCGTGCCCGGCGGCAGGAGCGCGGGTTGCGTGCCGCGCTCGCCGGCGTTGACGACGAAGACGTTTGGGTCCTGCGGGGCCTTGCCGACACGGAGCGTCACGACGCCCATATAGCCGGGCTCGATCTTGACCATCGGGTGCGTCTCGACGTCGTAGGCCCAGGTGTTGATGTAGTAGCGGCCGGGAGCGCGGATGTCGGGCAGGATGCCCTTGTGCTGGTCGTCGCGGGCAACGACTTCGCCCTCAGGCAGCGGTTGCCCGTACTTGCGGACCAGAACGCCGACGCTGAGGTTCGGAATGACCGTGGCCTTGATCGGCTTGGGCCACCACCAGGTGTAGGGGTTGCGCCAGTGGCGCCCTTCGCGGAGAATCTCGAACTGCGGGCCGCGGAACCCGGGGTCGGCCAGGACCATCTTGTTGGTCATGTCGTCGCCGCCCTTGCGCATCAGGGGCACGAAGTACCCTTCGGGCACCTCGATGCGGCAATAGAACCAGACGAACAGGGGCGCCACAACCAGCCCCCCGAGCACAAGCAGGAGCAGAAACCCCTTCCAAGGCAGGCGAAACGGCGGCCGTTTTGCCGTTGTTGTTCCTGTCACCGGATGTGGTGGCGCATTGAACGTTTCGTGTTCCACGTTCTTCTCCTTATCAGGGAATGTTGTGGAGACCGCTTGACCCTGTCACAGACATAACGGACAGTCCAGGAAATGCATCCCGAGAATATCTGCCGACAGCCGCCCCTGCAGCGCATGCCGCAGTCCATTGTCGGCCGCAGGCCACTATAGCTCGCAGGGTAGGGCGTGGCAAGAACTCCTCGGAGAGTGTCTTCACGGCAGAAGTCCTGCCGGGAGCACCGCGAGCGGATTGCTGTTGCATTGTGAGCCGAAGAACGTATCGTTGTTGAAATTCGCGCTGACACAGTGAGCTTGATGTGCGGAATCTGGCCGCACGGAAAGGACTTCGCGAGATGGCCGGTCTGGATGTTTACGTGGATCGCTCGGGGATGGTCGGTGCGCTGGAAGTCGTGAGCCTGACGGTCGGCGGCAAGGATCGCCTGTACGGCGGGCTGACGGGCGCGCACGGGCATCTGTTCTTCCGCTACGACATCGGCGCGGGAGCCGACGGCCGCGGCGGCAAGTTCGTGGACCTGGGCGACCGAATCGTCAGCGCGCCGCCGATCATGAGCTTCAGCGGCAACCCGATCCCCGGCAAGATCCACCACGCGTTGGAGACGTTGCCCGACGGGCGCATCGCCGGAGCGACCGGACAGAACTACAGCGTGAGCGGCCTGTATACCGACCGCGACGAAGGCGGCCACATCTTTCTCTACGATCCGAAGCACGATGCGGCCGAGGACCTCGGCATCCCGTGCCCGCACGAGTGGCTCTTCAACCTGACCATGGACCCGGCGGGCGAGAACCTGTACGCGATGACCTATCCGCTGAACCACG
>JAFGPY010000174.1 GCA_016935955.1 Planctomycetota bacterium | reverse complement strand
CGGCGGCTACGGCGGCATGTTGCCCATGGCGGTCCTGGACGACGGCCGCATCCTCCTCGGCGGCACCGAACTCCACGTCATCGAACCCGTGCCCGAGCGCTAGTTCCCATGCGTCCATGGGGCAAGCCGACGCCTAGCAGCCCGAAGCTGCCGGCCGGCGGACCGGAATGCGCCGCGGAATCTCCAAGGCCGACATATTGTTACGGTTGTTTCATAGATCGGAGCCCTTGCCATGGGGGCGGCCGTGGATTACAGTGGCGGCTCAACAGCAACGCCGCGGCGGCAGAACCGGGCGGCATATAGAAAGGAAGAGCCTATGCTTCGCACTATCGCAGGAACACGCGCGTTTCGGGCCCTGGTTCCCTCAGTCCTGTCGTTGGTGGTGCTGCTCGGCACGGTCGCCGGCGCCGTCGCCGCGGACAAGGGCAAGAAGGGCGCCGCTCCATACGTGGACTCGGCGACGATCAAGGAACGCTTCAAGGAGATCACGGCCGAGGACATGCAGATGCTGCGCGGCAAGAAGATCCTGTTCGCCAGCCGCAGCTTCGGCCTGAACCTCTGCGCCGGCCTGAAGGCCCTGGCCCGCGAGGACGCCAAGTACGAGTTCCTCTCGTCGTACGCCCGTTACGACGTCTTCAAGGCCAATGGCGACGTCGGCGTGATTCCGGCTGACGCCTTCAAGCAGGCCAACTTCGTCCACTTCCTGGCCACCTATTGGCCGCACACCAAACGCGTCGAAGAGGTCGAGCAGGTGCTCACCCAGAAGCCGCACGAGTTCGGCAAGCAGGCCGACGTCGTGGTCATCTACTTCCACACGGCCGACCCGAAGAACTTCGAGCAGTACGCGACGAAGATGGACGCCATGCAGAAGGCCATGCCGAACATCCGGTTCATCTACGTGACGGCCGGCTTCATGGACAAGGACAAACAGGCCAAGCTCAACGAGCAGGCGCACGCTTGGAGCGAGCTGGTGCGGCAACGTTACAAGGGCAAGGCGCCGCTCTATGACCTGGGCAAGATTCTCAGCGACGATTTCCGTTGCGGGCATGGCTACTGTCCGGAGTACAGCAAGGACCCGGCCGGCGTGCATCCGAACCTCGACGCCGGGCAGACGATGATGGCCAAGGGATTCCTGCTCGTGCTCCGCGACGCCTTCAAGTGGAAGCCCGGCTCGGGCGACGACGCGCCGCCGAAGGACGCCAAAGACCCCGCCGCACCGTCGGAGGCCAAGGGTGATATGGCTGTGCCGGTCGAACTGCTGGCCGGCGACCATCCGGACTACAAGGCCGTGCAGGCCATCCTCGCCGCGAACGACCTGACGCGGCCGGTCGTGGGCGTCTCGGTGGTCGAGAACGGCCGCGTCGTCAAGCTCTACCTGCAGGAGGGCGGCGTGAAGGTGCTGCCGGACGCCATCGGCGAACTGACGGAGCTTCGCGTGCTGCACCTCTACGGCGACCGGTCGCTGGGCCATCCGTTGCTGGAGAAGGTGTCGCCGGCTATCGGCCGCTGCACGAAGCTGGAGGAGTTGCTGCTGAACCAGAACGAGTTGCGGACGCTGCCCGAGGAGATCGCGAAGCTGACGAACCTGAAGCTGCTCTCGCTGGCCGACAACCACCTGAAGAACCTGCCCGAAGCGGTCGCCGCCTGGGCCCGCAAGTTCGATCCCAAGGGCCTGGCCGACCAGAAGCCGTAAGCGGCGCGAACCCCGCGCCGCCGTCAGGCGGCACTGTCGGCGGGCTCCTTGTTCCATCGGGCCACGGCATCCGCGACGCCGACTTCCAGCGACGCGAAGTCGCCGTCATAGCCCGCCCGCCGCAACTCGGTCAGGTCGGCCTCGGTGAAGCTCTGGTAGGTGTCGCGAAGGGGCTTGGGCACGGGAACGTAGACGATGGACCCCGTGCCCACCTCGCGGGTGACGGCGCGGGCCAGGTCGTTGAAGGTCCGGGCGGCGCCCGTTCCGACGTTGTAGATGCCGCGGCGCGGGGCCGACTGCATGAAGTGCAGGTTGACCGCGACGACGTCCGAGACGTGAACGAAATCCCTCTGCTGCTGGCCGCGGGCGAAGCCGCCGGTGCCCTCGAAGAGCCGCGCGACGCCGCTCCGCCGCACCTGCCGATACACCTGGTAGGCCGTTGAGGCCATGCGCCCCTTGTGGGCCTCGCCGGGACCGTAGACGTTGAAGTATCGCAGCCCGACCACCGTGCTGCCCGGTCCTCGGGCGTGCAGCCGCACGTAGCGGTCGAATAGCAGCTTCGACCAGCCGTAGAAGTTCAGCGGCCGCTCGTTGTCGGGCTCCTCGGTGAACGATGTAGCGGCCCCATAAACGGCGGCGCTGGAAGCGTACACCAGCGGAATCCGCTGGACCAGGGCCCAGCGGAGCATGAGCGTCGAGTACTCATAGTTGTCCCACCACAACCGCCAGCGGTCGGTGCAGAGCGTGTCGGCGCAGGCGCCCTGGTGGAACAGTCCCTCGACCGAGCCGAACGTGCGGCCCGCGGCCACCGCCTCGCGGAAGAACTCTTTGTCCAGGCAGTCCACGACCGGCACGCCGCCGAGGTTCGTCGCCACCTTGTCGCGATTGGCCATGTCGTCGACCACCAGCACGCGATGCCCGCGCGCGACCAAGCCGCGAACCAGGTTGCTGCCGATGAATCCCGCGCCTCCCGTTACGATGTACACCCGCGAACTCCCTTCCCCCATCCGAGCGGCGGCGGACGTCAGCGCACCCGCAGCGACTCCAGACGATCGTCCCGCCACTGCATCTGGAGCGGACGCCGGGCCGGCGCCGGGTGACGGTCCACCAGGTACCCGACCAGCAGCGGCAGGGCCACGCTCGGTTCCACCCAGGCCGTGGCGAAGTCGGCTTCCCGGTGGATCTTGCCCCAGCTCTGGGCCTCGCCCAGGGTGCTCGACGACAGGCCGCCGTCGGCCGTGACGGCCGTGGTTACCTGGACGGCGTAGGCGTGTCCGCGATCGAGCCCGAAAATGTAGCCCATGACGACCGAATCGTTGATGTAGTTCTTCGGCACGCCTCCGGCCACGTAGATGGCGGCCGTCTGTTTCGACTGCACGACGATCTGCGTCAGTTCGTAGTTGTCCCGGATCGAGTCGATGGCCACCCCGGACCGCCCCTCCTGGCGGCAGCGATGCCGGTGGTGCGTTAGGCCGATGCCGATCGAGCTGTCGTTCAGCGCCGGGCAGAACACCGGCACGCCCGCCTCGCGGCAGGTCCGCAGGATGGACCCCTCGTCGTCGAGTTTCGAGCCCAGGTGCTCCAGGTACTGCCGCGAGGAGTAGTTGCCCGGCGGCAGATCGTCGGCCACCTGGCCGCACCACACGTCGGTCTCCCAGAACTTCTCCTCGTCGACGTACGTGTCGTAGATGCGGTCGATGTAGAGGTCGCGCAAGGCCGTGTCGTCGGCGTGCGGCTCCCCGTGATAATGGCGGTAGCCGCGGGCCTGGTACACGTCCTGGTAGATGACGGCCCCCGTCGACACGACCACGTCCACGTAGCCGCCGGCGACCAGCGCCCGGATGACGTCCCGCAGCCCGGCGGCAATCAGCGGACCGGCCAGGCCCAGCATCACGGTCGGGCGATCCTCGTCGCGCATCATGCGGTCGAGCACCCGGGCACAGCGGCCGATGTTGCGGGCCTGGATCGACATCCCGCCCATGGCCTCGACCATGTCGGCCACGGTCAGTCCCCCGGACACCCGCAGCGGAGCCACGGGCTTGGACAACAACTCGTTCTTGCGCTGCCGGGCTCGCGGTGTCAGCACGGCCGATGCGACCGGCCCCGACCGGTCGGCGCTGGACGTCTCTTGCGGCATGACCTCTCCCTGGTGTCCCGATGGGCGAACCCGCCCGCCCGGCGGTATTACGATTATGATTATCGTAATACGAACCTCGGAGGATACTCCCCACCGGCCGCCCTGTCAAGACGAAACGCAGATCCGGCGTCAATCCGGCGTCAATCCGGGGACGTGCGAGCGGGAAAGTTGCGCAGTGGGGTCGTCGCGAGCAGGTCTTCGTTCGTCGTGGATGCCTGCGCGGCGAACTCAGTCAATCTCGCGGCGATTGAACAGGTAGATGCCGATCAGCAGGATGAACGTGACGTAACCGAGCGTGTAGAGGCCGACCCACGCCGTGTACGGCCAGACACCGGCGAACGACGGCTGGTCGGCCATGGTGCTGGCCACCTGGTTGACGATGTCGAAGTTCTGCAGGAACGGCAGCAGGTGCGCCGCCGGGGTGACCGTCTCGCGGACGGCAGCCGCCGAGTGCCGCACGGCGTCGGTCAGGAACTCCGTCAGGTGGCCGACCAGGTAGAGGCCGAAAGTGACGATGACGGCCAGGACGCGGCTGAAGCTGGCGCTGAGGACCACGGCCACGGCAGCAAGAATCGCCCCGCGGTAGAGAATCATCACGCAGGCCGGCATGGTGCTCACGGCATGGTTCCACATCTTGGCCTGGAAGGCCAGCACCGGGGCGCTCTGGCTCATCGAGAAGGCGCCGTGCCGTTCGCTGGGCAGGGCGCCGTTGTAGACCTTCACGTAGGTGGTCAGGAAGAGCAGCACCGCCAGGACGGCCGTGGCCACGACCAGGGCCAGCACGATGCCGGCGAACTTGCCGACCAGCAACTGCCAGCGGCCGACCGGCTTGGCCAGCAGGGCCAGGGCCGTCTTGGACTCCAGCTCTTCGGCTACGGAGCTTGCCGCCGTCAGGGCCACCAGGAAGACCACCGCCAGGGCCGAGGTGTGCAGGGCCAGGTCCTTGAAGAGGACGATCTCGTCGGCGAAGCCGAACAGCGGCAGGACCATCATCAGCACCAGCACGGCGGCGGCCAGGGCCAGCACGAGGATGAAGATCGGCTGGCGCACGACCTCGCGGAAGGTGTTGACTGAAATGGCTGCGATGCTGCGCACGAAAGTCCTCCGAGCCGTCACGGCCTGCACGGCGACCCACTAATCTACCCGCCCGCGCCGCGAAAGGCAAGGCGCGAGCCGCGGCCGCGCGACCGCGACGCACGGGTTTGACAGTGTGGCGGCCGATTGCTAGACTCAAAGGCGGCGGTTGGCAGGGCACTGGGGTGCGACTCGGCGGCAGGCGAACAAGGAGAACGCGATGGCGGGCAACACGATGGTTTCGCTGGATCCGGCTGCGCTGTCGGCCTTTGCCGCCTCGCTGGTCAACCTGCCGCGCGAGGAGATCGCCAAGGCCAAGCGGCTCTACATCCTCAACGCCATGGCCGATTTCGAGGCCGCCCGAACCAGCGGCAAGACGATGGTAATCGTCCTGGGCATCATGAGCATCATCCCGGTCTTCCTGGTGGTTTTCATTCCGTCGCTCATTGCGTATCGAAGCACGATCGGCGCCCAGCGGCAGAAGATCCTCAACGCGATCGAGGTCTGGCGGGACGACCTGGGTCCGGATGCGGCCGATCTGGCCGCCCGGGCATCGAGCTAGGGAGACGCCGGGCCTGTTGGACCGACCTGGCCGACGACATGGCTTAGCCACGCTTCTAAGGAGCAACTACCGTGCGTCAGTGGTTACACAAGGCCCGCATTTGGATTGAGGAGTTGCCCAAGCATTGGATATTCATTGCCCTCACGGTCCTAGCCACCGTAATCACCATACTCATGGCATTCCCCTCTCTGCTGCGGGGCCCGAACGAGCATGAGGTGAGACAGTTGTCCGAGGCGTCTCGGGACGGAGCGCTTGGCGATCCCTCCGGGTGGCTTGTACGCTCCGCTCGGGTTGAGCACAATCTGGACAAGCGTCTGGCACAGGTCCGGGCGGCGCTGGATCTGAATCCTGACAATGGGGAAGCACGTTTACTGCTTGCCATCACTCTTGCTCGCAAACTTGAATGGGAGCAGGCGGAATCGCAATTAAAGGAATACGTTCGGCGATTCCCCGATAAGGAATGGGTTGCACAAGCGGTGTTGGCCCAGGAGCAGACCCAGACCGAGGATACGAGAGCGGCCTCGCTTGAGACGGCGGCACACGCGATGGAGTTGCATCCATCGACAGCAGGTCCGTTTCTCGTGTACGGCCTAGCTCTCTATGCCAACGGCATGTACCAACGGGCCGTGGTCCAGCTTGACAAAGCAGGCGTCTTGCCTGGTGACGAGATTCTCGACACACGCAACGCACATGCCTACGCTCAGGCCCTGAAGGGGCTGGCACTCTGGGCCTCCGACAAGACGCGCCAAGCCGAGGCCATCGAATTGATTGAGCAGGCGCTCGGACGTTTTACAGAACCGATGCACAAGAGCGGTTTCAGTGTGCGTCTTGGCGCCATCTACCGGGAAGGCGGTGCGACAGAGAAGGCCGCAGAGTGTTTCAATGAAGCCCTCAAGAACCCGGAGACCCGGTCTGCTGACCGTGCTTCTGCTCTGTTTCATCTGGGCCACATGGCAATACTGAGAGAAGAATACTCGGACGCCTTATCCTTGCTCGAGCGTTCGCGAACGGAGTGTAGCGACCTTCCGAATCTGAGCGTTAATCTTGGGTATGTACATCAGAGGCTCGGGAAAGTGGATAAGGCCGTCGACTTTTACACCGACGAGGTGCTGCGAGGATTGTCATCAGAGGCCGTGGAGTATGCTTTGGGATGCTTAGAGGCAATGGGGCGTCGCGCTGACGCCATCCAAACATGCCGTGAGGCGCTGGGGTCGCCGAAGACTGCGGCAATGAGGCATTTCATACAGTTGCAGCTCGGTTGGTTGCTCATTCGCAACTTCCAGCCGGGCGAGGCCAAGGCGGCTGGCCTCGAGCTGGTGAAGACTAACCCGAACGACCGAGAAAGCTGGTCCATTCTGGGTTCATCGTACGTGAACCTTCAGGAGTATGATGCCGCATCAGGAGCTTATCGCAAGGCGATCACGTTAGCGGACACAGATCGAGAGCGATCCATCGAAACGGCCAACTTGGCCCAAGTACAGCTTCTGCTGGGAAACCATGCCGAGGCCGCAGTGTTGGCGAAGGAGGCGACGAACTACGACACACACTGCGCAAGGGCACACTTCGTCAACGGCTCTGTCATTCTCTTGTCAGAAGGCCCTGATGCTGCCTACGAGTATCTGGAACCGAGACTGGCCTTGTGCGAGAAGGACCCATGTGCCCTCTTCAGAGCAGATGCAAGATGTGCAGTAGCCGCCGCTGCTACGAAGCTAGGCCAGTTCGACAAGGCGTATGACTTACTGGGCGCAGCCGTTCGCGAGTGCCCATCGCATGAATGGGCGAACCTGATGTATGCTTTGGTGTGTATGAGGAAAGTCTTAGCGGCATCTCCTGAAGAAGCGGAGCGATTGCTGAGTGATGCTGAGAAGCATGCTTCGGCCGTAGGGGGCGGCAGCATCTCTCCTGAGTTCAGAATGATACGCGAGATGAATCATGCCTTGTTGGCAATGAAAGACGAGCAGTGGATTCGTGCTTCCGCGCATGTCGCTGCGGCCAAGGCGGCCTTCGCCGAAGCTGACGGCCGGTTGCCTGAGAGTGCTTCCAGTCAATGGAGTGAATTGAGGCTCAATATCTGGAATTCGCTATTGCTTGTTGAGGAAATTATCAAGGAGGAAGAGCCTAAGAGACTGGAGGAGCTCCGGACCAAGCCATAGCGTCTGACAACGCGGCTGCGATTGTGGATGGGCGCGTTGTTGTGGCGACCCAGGCGGACACCCAGACGCTTGGCATCCGGCTGGGTGTCGTGCCGGGTGCTGCGGTCCAGGCGCGTGCCGAGCCATGATTTAGGTGAGTGCCTTACGTTGCTTACGCGACTCCATTTGCCGCGGGCGGTGTTTGATACAATAGCTGTGACGGCCGCGCGGGCATTCGACGAAGGGGAGTGGGATGAGGGATGGAGTTGCAGCGGTAGGCTGCGCCGTGGCGTTGCTGGTGTCGGCGGCATGGGCCGTGGCGGCCGACGAGGCGAGTTCGCCGTCGCGGCGAAACCGGGCCGCCGCGTCGCAGGAGGTCCAAACGGCCCTGGACAATCTGTCGGAGGCGATGCAGAAGGAGACGCCCGCTCCGAAGCCTCCTTCGCCCAAGCCGCAGGAACCCGACGAGCCGGACGACTCCGGTCCGCAGCCGGGGTTCGGGCCGGAACCCGCCGAATCGCCGGAAGCCGACCCGTCGCAGACTCCCCAGACGCCCGACGGCGGCGAGGGCCAGCCGGAGAAGAAAGAGCAGAAGCCGCTGACCTTCTCGCAGCAGCCCGAGACGATCGAGAAGTTCCTCAAGCACTACCTGCAGGTCTACGACGAGCATCTGGCCAGCGACGACTGGATCGCCCGGAGCATGGCCGTGACCGGCTTGGCCATGGTGGACGACCCGCGGACCACCAACAAGCTGATCGAAGTCATGGAAGACGACCGAGCGGCGATCGTGCGGCTCTACGCATGGGAAGCGCTGCACGCCCGTCAGGGTCGCCTGAATCCGCAGCAGCGGGCGCAGTGGAAGATGCGCGGTTTCGAGTTCGCCGAGAAGGGCCAGCTTCGCGGCGACATGCGGCTCGGGCTGGTGGGCCTGATCGAGGAAGGCGGCCCCACTCCCGAGAACAAGAAGTGGGCCAAGCAGATCTTCATGGCCACCAACAGCATCAATCCCGGCGACATCCGGACGCTGTGGGCCCTCGGCGACATGACCGTCCGCTGGCAGAGCGGCGACATGATCCTCTGGTTCATCGAGCAGATGAAGACCCTCGACGACGCCTACCGCGCCGAACTGGTCCTGCGGACGATCGCCCCCGAAGAGGTCGAGTACCACGGCACGTTGCGAATGGAAAGCTCGAAGGTCATGTGGGGCACGACGTACCAGCGATGGATGGACTGGTACAAGCGACAGTCGTTCACGGAGATCGACCCGCGCGACGCGATGCCCTACGTCGGCGGGGGCACGATCATGCCTCCGGGCGAGAAGATCGCCGACACGGCCGACCCCAAGTGGCGGCGCGACCTGGAGCTGCGGCGGTTTCACCTGGACCAGTTGGACGTCGGCCTGGCGCTGGACGCCACGGGCTCGATGGGCGCGCCGCTGGATTGGATCAAACGCGACGTGGTGAAGATGATGCGGGCCTTCGAACTCATCAGCCGCGAGCCGCGCATCGGCGTCACGCTCTATCGCGATCACGGCGACGCGTACGTCACGCGGACCATCCCGCTGACGACCAACGCCGTGGACCTGCAGAAGCGCCTGGGCCCCGAAGGCCCCAAGGGCGGCGGCGACATTCCCGAGGCCGTGCTCGATGCCTTGGTCGAGATCGTCAAGCACCAGAAATGGTCGGCCAGCCCGGCAGCCAAGCGCGTAGTTGTCATTATGAGCGACGCGCCGCCGCAGGAGAAGAGCCTCGGCGACATCGAGAAGTTCGTCACCACGTGGGCCGACCGGCGGTTCCAGTTCCACTGCATCAAGGTGCGCACGAGCAAGTACGTGGAGCGGATGCTGAAGCTGCCCAACTACGACAAGGAACTGACGACGCTCGACAAGATCGCCCAGTGGGGCAACGGCACGAGCGAATGGGTGGCGTTCTGGACGCAGTCGCAGATGAACCCGCGCTGGCGCGGCACCGCCCAGCCGACCGAGGGCAACATGGCCGAACGTGTGATCATGCGCCAAGTGCTGCGCGCCGCCCTCGACGTCAGCTACCGCGAGCGCGTCGACGCCTTCATCGGCGTACTGCTGGAGTACGTCGAGGAACCGATGAAGGAAACCCGCGAACCCTTCCCGAAGGTGACCCCGCAACCCGGCGGCCCCCCGCGCGACCCGCAGATGGATCGCTGAGCACGGTGCAACAACGATTGCACAGTGCTTTGAGCAAGAGACGCGATGATATAGGCGCCATGACCGCTTGCGGCCAGGAGTTCTCTAGCCCCCGACCGGGTGACACGGACCTAAACGGTCGTTTGCCGCCTTGTGTCACGCCCGAGGTCGGGCGTGCCCCATAAGCTTTGACTTCTTCAACGGGCTGTTAGGCCCTCGGCGATCGGCAGGGTGGTCCAGAGGCGGACCAGCTTGCGGGCCCACTCGGGCGCGGAGTCGGCGCGACCATTGACGATCCGCGACAGGCCGCGCGTCCATAGGGTCACGTGGGCCGGCGTGATGAACAGGTTCCGTACCCGGGCCGCCCCGAGCGCCGGATCGTCCTTCCAGGCCCCCAGCGCCCAATTCAGTTCGTCCGGGAAGCCGGCCTCTTGCCGCAGGTCGATGAACGCGTCCCAGGCCTCGGCCAGCGCCGCCTCGTCGGCCAGCGGTTCGGAGGCCTCGCGCAGCCGGTCGAAGAACCACGACCGCAGCCGCCCGGTCATCAGTCGCAGTCCCTCGTCGCCGATCACGTACGGCACGAGCCGCAGGCCCGCGAGCCGGCGGCCGCGCAGCGACAGCTCGACCATGTAGCCGCTGTGGCGGAAGAACAGATCCGGCCGCTGGTAGAAGACGAAATTGCCCATACTGTAGACGATCGGCGTGCCGTCGCGGACCTCGACGCCTTGCGGTGCGTGCGGATGGTGGGCGATCACGGCATCGGCCCCGGCCGCAGCCATGCGGCGGTAGGCGGCCACGATGTACGGCGGCGGACAGGGGGTATGCTCGCGGCCGGCGTGGCAGACGACCAGCACGACGTCCACCTCGCCGCGCAGCCGGCGGACCGTCGCCTCCGCGCGCCCCAGATCCCAGCCGCAGGTGCCCGGCCGTTCGCCGCGGGCGTCCGTCTCGTCCTCGCCCTCGCAGAAGCTGGCCAGGCCGACGCTCGTCCCGGCCACGTCGACCACGAGCGGCACCGTCGCCGCGGCCTCGGTCATCCCCGCGCCGACAGTCCGCAGGCCTGCGCCGCGGAGCGTGTCGAGTGTCGCGGCCAGCCCCTCGCCGCCGAAGTCCAGCACGTGGTTGTTGGCCAGCGTCGCCACGGTGAAGCGGGCCGCCGTCAGGCCTGCGACCGCCGCGGCCCCGGCCCGCAGGTTCGGTCCGGCCTTCGGGATCGCCCGGCCCTCGTCGCCCAGCACGCACTCGACGTTCGTCACGGCCAGATCGGCGGCGCGGATCTCCGGCAGCAGGTCGCCGTAGACGGCCTCGGGCCGCGACGGGATCAACTCCTCGTACTGCCTGAGCGGCGCCCAGTCGGCCGTCACCATGATCCGCGCCTCGGGCGCCCCTGCGGCCCCGTCGGCCGTCCACGTTCCGTTGTTCCAGTCAATGGCCATCGCTACTCCTCATTGGGTCGTGCTGTTCGAGCGAATGATACTTCCGTGCGTGCGGATCCGGCAAGCGGAAAGGCCGCACTGTGTCGTGGCCGGAGTCGGTCATTTCCGCGGCGCCGCCAGGCCGAAGTACTCCATCACGCCGGTCATGACGGCGGCTCGCGACTGCTGGTCGACGATGCTCTCGAACGGGAAGCCCAGGTACACGATCTTCCCGGCCTCCTTGCCGCCGCCGAATGTTCCCGCGTACTGAATGGCCGCAGACTTGCCGCCCTCGTAGCTCAGGCACGTCGCGGCGCCCGGGCCGGGCTGAAGCACGTCGGCCGCTGCGACGTCGTAGTGCAGGCTGCCGTCATCGAAGCCGAACGGCTTCACGCCGGCGAAGATGCCGCTGCCGGAGGCGACCGCGTGGGTTCCGGCGTTGCCGGTCGAGCCGGTCACCTTCAGGTAATCGGCGCAGAACGTGGCATCATTCATGCGGGTGTTGTCGAGCCGCGAGTAGACATCGTTCAGGTCTTCGCTGAGCTGCGAGCCCGAGAGCAACAGTTGCCCGCCGTCGCGGAGGTAGGCCGCCAGGGCCAGTTGCTCGAGGATGTTCAGGGAGTAGTCGCGCGACAGCCCGGCTTCGCCCTCGTCGCCGAGCATG
>JAFGPY010000173.1 GCA_016935955.1 Planctomycetota bacterium | reverse complement strand
GGTTGCCGTCGTTGTCGGTGACGGTCAGGAAAACGCTGTAGGTTCCCGCCTCGGAGAAAGTGTGGGCGGCCGACTGCTGGATGCTGACGCCCCCATCGCCGAACTGCCAGATGTAGCCGGTAACCTTGCCGTCGGGATCGGCCGCCAAGGCGCGGAAGTTGACCGTCAACGGCGCCTGGCCCTTGAGCGTGGACGCCTGGATGCGGGCCGTCGGATTCGTGCGAAGCATCTTGACGAACCAGTCGCCGGCCAAATGGTTGTTCTTGGAATGGCCGCCAGGGATTTCGCGGATCTCGAAGTTCAGGAACCCGTGCATCGTGTACCAGAAGTTGGCCCGCCGATTCTGTTCCGGGATGCCCGCCAGATCGCTCTTGGCAAAGAAGCAGAACACGTGTATGTGCCGCGCCTTGCGGGCCGTCGCGTCGTCGACGAGATCTTCTGAGAAGTTGGCTGTGCGGCCAATGATGGCCCGAATGATGTTCGGGTTCTTCAGACCGATGTAGTGGGCCGGATAGCCGCCGCCGGACCAGCCCGTCACGGCGACGCCGTTCGGGTCGATGCTGTAGGTGGCGGCCACCTCGCGGACGATGGCCATAACGGCCTCGTTGTCGCGCTGGAGCTTGCCCTGGTCGGCCTTAATGTTCAGCAACCCGTTGGCCGTCTCGAAGTCGGGGCAGCATATAATCAAGCCCAACTCGTCGGCCGCATCGACCCAGGCGTCGCGCGTGCCGGGACTGGAGTCGAAGGGAAAGGTTCCCGGAGCCGAGATGATCATCGGCCAGCGTTTGCGCGGCGTGTAGTTGTGGGGCACGTACATGTAGTAGTTGCGATTGAAAGCCTTCTGGTGGGCCGAGAACTTGCCGGTCTTGGCGGTGGTGGCTTCACCCTCGCTACGGACCGCTACGGCCGCCAGCAGCATCGTTGCGGCAGCAATCAGCAATAACAGGGCAAGCCTGTGGACGTTTGGTGCAGAAAGCCTGTACGTCATATTACCCACCAACCTCCCACTACACGTGGCAAAGCGGTCAGGATAGTGTGAGAGCCGCCGTAGTTCAACGACAAAACGCCCCCCGCCGTCCATCCTCCAGACAGTGCCGCACCGGACACTGTTACGCGGTTCCGACATCGCCGTCACGGGCCAGCGACGTGAGTATCTCGCGGCCGCCGGCGTCGAGCACCTCGTCACCGAGCTGTCGGGCCAGGTCGATCGCCTGGTCGGCCGGACCGCTGATGTCGCGACGAACGATGCGCGTTCCATCGCAACGAACCACCAGGCCGGTCAGCGTAAGCGTCTCCGCCGAAGTCAATCGGCCCCAGGCAGCCACGGGAGCGTGGCATCCGCCCTCAACGTGCCGCAAGAACTCGCGCTCGGCCGTCACCGCGAGCCGCGAAGGACGATGATCCAGCGGGGCAAGCAGGTCGGCTAGCCGCGAGTCCTGCCGGCGAATCTCCAGCCCGAGGGCCCCCTGCCCGGGAGCCGGCAGCATGCGATCCGGGCCGAGCACCTCCATGGCCCGGCTGAGCATCCCCAACCGGGCCAGCCCGGCGCGGGCCAGCACGACGGCGTCGTAGAGCCCGTCGCGAACCTTCTTCAGCCGCGTGTCCACGTTGCCGCGAATGTCGGTCAACTGAAGATCGCCGCGCAGGGCGGCAAGCTGAGCCCGTCGCCGCAGGCTGCTGGTGCCGACCTTCGCTCCCTGCGGCAACAGCACCATGGCCCGGCCGTCGCGGGTGACGATCACGTCGCTCGGGTCCTCGCGTTCGGGCACGGCTGCCGCCAGGCACAGGCCGTCGTCCTGCTGCGTTGGCA
This sequence comes from Planctomycetota bacterium, assembly GCA_016935955.1. The sequence goes on along the minus strand of JAFGPY010000173.1, from coordinate 7,525 downwards.
TGTCCTTCAGACTGTGAACGGCCAGATCGATGCGTCCCTCGATCAGGGCCAGTTCCAACTCGCGTGTGAAAACGCCGACGCCGCCCATGGCGCGGATGCTGCGGGCCGTGTCGCGGTCACCGCGTGTGTGGATGGTTTCGATGCGGCACCGCAACTGCGGATGCGCGCGGATCAACGCCTGTTGCACGGCCAACGTCTGGGCCATCGCCAGGTCGCTGCCTCGCGTGCCGATGACAACTTCGCGCTGTGTCCCAGTGGTCAAACGTGCCTCCTCGGGGTCAATTCGGCCTCGCCGCACGATGACAGTATAGGGCAACCGTTTGAGTTTGACAACGTTCGCCCCCGCCCATAGACTCGCCACTAGGGAGGATATTTGCGTGCCGGTGCACACCGTCCTACTGACCGGGGGCACAGGGTTTATCGGCCGCCACGTGCTGGCCGGGTTGCTGCAGCGCGGCTATCGGGTGCGCTGCCTGGTCCGCCGAGGAAGCACGCACCGACTGCCTCAGGACAAACGTGTTGTACCGGTTGAGGGGAACGTGCTGGACGGCCCGTCGTGTTGCCGCGCGGCTGAAGGCGTCCAGGCGGCAATTCACCTCGTGGGGATCATCCGCGAAACAGGCGACCAGACGTTTGAGCGAGTCCACGTGGAAGGCACGCATAACGTGGTTGCCGCATGCGTTGCGGCTAGTGTAGGCCGCCTGGTGCACATGAGCGCCCACGGGGCCTCGCCCGGAAGCCGGGCCGCCTATCACCGGACCAAGGCCGCAGCCGAACAACTGGTTGCCGAGTCGTCTACAGCCTGGACGATCTTCCGCCCATCGGTCATCCTGGGCGCCGACGGCGAATTCTTGCGGCAAATACTCGCCCTGGTGCGGCCGATGTGGCGGCCGGTTCCCGTGCTGGGCGACGGCCACTACGTCCTCCAGCCCGTCGGCGTCGAGGAGGTGGCCGAGGCGATAGTCCGGGCTCTGGAGATGCCTCAGGCCGCGGGAAAAATCTATACCCTGGCCGGTCCTCGGGCGGTGACATTTGATGAGTTTCTGGATACACTGTCGCGAGTGGCCTGCGGTCGCCGGCGCGCCAAGCTGCATCTGCCGTGGGCCATGGTCGGCCCGCTCGTGGCGGTCGCGGAACGGTTGCTGTCAAATCCCCCGATTACGAGCGAGCAACTCGTGATGCTGCGGGAGGCCATGGCGGCAGACACGTCGGCCGCCGAAAGCGACCTCGCCTGGCGCGGCGAACCGCTGGAGGAGCTTCTCAGGCGAATCGTGACAAAGGAGGAAGTCCATGCCTCTGCTCGGTGAGTGTTTCTGTGTCAGCATTCTGGAGAGCATTGACCTGACCAAGCTGATGATTCTGTTGCAGTTCGTCGGCCTGCTTTACCTGGCGTTCGCGTTCCGCCGCATTGCCCGCAACCAGGTTGAGTTGGCCGAATACCTCAAGAGCAAGCTGGACAAGGACGATTGATGATTGGGCTTTCGCATCGCGTCGCGCCGCCATGGTGTGCGGCAACGATCGCGACAACGAAACCCGGACTGTCATTAAGGGAACATTGCCATGTTGGACCTCAACGTGATCCGCAACGAACCGGATCGTGTGGCGGCAGGCCTGAAACGCCGGGGCGGTGGTTACAACCTCGACGCCATCCGCAAACTGGACGAAGATCGGCGAGCGCTGATCACCGAAGGCGACGAGCTGCGCAGTCGGCGCAACGTCGTCTCGAAAGAAGTGGGACAACTGAAGGCTTCCGGCGGCGACGCCACCCAACAGATGGCCGAGAGCAAGGCCATTGGTGAACGGATCAAGGAAATCGAATCCGGGTTGCGTGACCTCGACGAGGCGCTGCGACTGGCGCTGCTGATGTTGCCGAACGTGCCGGCCGACGACGTGCCCGACGGGACGGACGCCAACGACAACCAGATCGTTAAGACGGTCGGCAAGACGCCGCAGTTCGACTTCCAGCCCCTGCCGCACTGGGATGTCTGCGAGAAGCTCGGCATCCTGGACATGGCCCGGGCGGCCAAGATCGCCGGCAGCGGCTTCCCGCTGTTCGTCGGTCAGGGCGCGCGGCTCGTGCGAGCGCTGATGACGTGGATGCTCGACGTGCAGACGGGCCAGAACGGTTACACCGAAGTCTGGCCGCCGTCACTGGTCAATCCCAAGACCATGACCGGGACCGGCCAGTTGCCGAAGTTCGAGGAAGAGCTTTACCGTTTGCGCGACGACGACCTGTACCTGATTCCGACGGCCGAAGTCCCGGTGACGAACCTCTACCAGGACGAGATTCTGGCCGAGACCGACCTGCCGATGCTGCGGACAGCGTACACACCGTGCTTCCGCCGCGAGGCGGGAGCCGCCGGCCGTGACACGCGCGGCATGATCCGCGTGCACCAGTTCGACAAGATCGAGATGGTCAAGTTCACGACACCGGAGACGAGTCCCGACGAACACGAGAAACTGACTCGCAACGCCGAGGACCTGATCGAGCGGCTGGGCCTGCCGTTCCGCCGCGTGCTGCTCTGTGCGGGTGATATGGGCTTCTCGGCCGGCAAGTGCTACGACCTGGAGGTCTACGCCGCAGGGTGCGACCGCTGGCTGGAGGTTTCCAGTTGCTCGAACTTCGGCGACTTCCAGGCCCGGCGGGCCAACATCCGTTACCGCGACGGCAACGGCAAGGTCCGCTTCGTCCATACGCTGAACGGCAGCGGTCTGGCCCTGCCGCGAATCTTCATCGCTGTTGTCGAGAACTTCCAGCAGGCCGACGGTCGCATATGCGTGCCCGAGGTGTTGCGGCCCTACATGGGAGGCACGGAGTTCATCGGCCAATAGCGACGACAACGTGGAGCAACCAGCAACAGGCGGCGGCGTCCTTCCGGGTGTCGCCGTCTTCTTGTGCGCATCGATCACACAGGCGGCATCATATCCATTCGCTGAGACCGTAGAGGACGACGGCCAGAATGAGCATGAAGGCGGTGACGCTGAGGAAGAAGTGCAGCACTCCCTTGGCGATGGCTTTCGGGTCGTCGTACTGGGTGGTCTTGTAGACGATGCCCACGACGATGGCCAGAGGGTAGTAGTACCACAACGGGTTCGATGCGGCGAAGAGTTTGGTCAGTAGTTCCATCACCCCTAGTCCTCCTTCCGCATTGTCGGTCGCTCGATGTTGTTGGCGACCATGTAGGCGTCGAGAACCACGAGCAGGTTCAGGAATCCGGCGACGAGCGTATAGAGGACGCCCATCTCGAAGGCCACGCGGACATAGTCCGGAGCACCTGCCTCGCTGATGACCTTCTTGCTGACAAAGTCGCCCAGGAAAGCCAGAGCGCCGATGAGGACCTGTGCGAAGAACAACAGGTCGCCCTGTCGCACGATCCGCCACTGCCCCAGCCCCCAGCCGACGAGGAACAGGCCGACGATGCAGATGAAGAATACCGTGGCTTTGGCCCGACGCTCAAGGTACCAGTGGCCGAGACCCGGCAGCAGCATGGCCAGCAGCACGGCGACGACCCACGACTTGCGGTGTGTGACTCTCTGGCTCATTGGCCCGACGATTCTCCTTGCTGCTTGCCCTGCGTTGCGGTTGGGCTCGGCTCAGGTGCGTTCTCGGCGGCGCGACGGCGCGACGCATCGAGCATGATCGGTGCGACGAATCGTTTGACGAACGCCGGGTTGGCCGCGCCGAGATGGTCCCCGACGTGGCCGAAGACGACGTAGCCGGGATTCCAAGGCACCTCGACGAGTTTCTCCTTGTACTGAGCCCGCACCTGCGACGAAGCATCCTTGGGTACACTGAAACCGTAGAGACCCGCAGCCAGCCCCGAGCCGCGATCTACCGTTCCGGCCAGACCTACGCCCACGCCCAGAATGCCTACGTCGGCTACGCTCGAGAAGTTGGTGATCTCGTTGCGCAGTTTGCCCATGGCCCGCGTCAGGTCGTAGTCGCTCGTCAGACTCGATGCCATCAGCACCAGACCATCGGCCTGGACGCCGCTGGGCAACTGCTCGACGGCGAACACGGCGATACCCGTCCCGGCGCTGATGCCCACCAAGTGAACTGGCTTGCCGGGATGTTCGGCGACGTACCGGGTGATCCGTTCGCTGGACTGCCGCGCGATTTCGCGATTGCGGTTGACGTTGGTCTGATCCTCAAGCACGTTGTGCCCGGCCGACCAATCAACCAGTTCGATGGCATGGTCCACGTCGCCCTCGCCCAGGCCGCGACGAATCTGGGCCGGAGCCGTCGTGATGCCGCCCGCTCCGTGGAAGACCAGGACTAACCCGTTGCTGTATCGCTCGGCGGCCGTGTAGCTCGGCTCCGCGCAGCCCGTAGCCGCCACGCACGCCAGCAACGCGACGATTATTGCGGTGGTGCGAATCGTCATAGCCTCACCCTTTCTTCTCGTCGCCGTCGGCCTGCGTCGCCTGCGGCTCGTCGTTCCTGGTCTCGGCCGGCACGATGGGCTGAAAGGCCTCGTGCGACTGGCCGGTCAGCATGATCGGCGCCAGGAACTCGCGGGCGAAACTCGACGTTGACCACCCCATGTGCCCGCCGAGGTGCCCCTTCTTCAGGAACTCGCCACCCCAGGCCGCTTGGCGGATCTTGACATACTGGGCTCGATCCTCGTCGGACAGGCCCTGCGGCACCTTGAAACCAATCAGGCCCGCGCCGACCGTGTGCTTGCCGTCCATGGTCGTGAAGACCGAGGTGCCGAGCCCCATCAGCGGCACGTCGCCCGGCGAGTGCGTGACGTAGCACCGCTGCCGCACGTGGCGCAGCGCAGCCGCCAGATTGTAGTCCGGCGACAGAGCCGGAGCCAACAGGAACGCGTTGTCGACCTGGAAGCCCTCGGGCATCTGCTCCAGGGCGAAGACAACCATGCCCCCGCCACCGCTGTGGCCGACGAGATTGACCGGACGTCCGGGATAGAACTTGCGATAGTTCCGCACCAGGTTGACCATCTCGGCGGCGCGTTTCATGTTGCCTTCGTGGTCCCAGAGATCGGCGACGAACATGCCGGCCGGCCCGTGCCCCCAGCTGAAGATGTAGATGGCGCCGGGGACACCGCCCTCGTCCAGGCCGCTACGGAGCCATCGCGGGCCCCAGTTGTAGCCACCCACACCGTCGAGGCTCACGACCAGGCCCTTGTCCAGGCGTTCGGGGCTCAGGTAGTCGACCGGTTTGCTGCAACCGGCGCAGAGCATCAGCCCCAAACAGAACGCCAGCGTCAAGAACCGTCGAATCGCGTTCAATGGAAGACACCTCAACCGATGTCGCGCCGCGGAGCAACACGCCGCCCGGCGCGGGACCCCGCCAGCCGCCGCTCGGGGCGCAGGCGGAAGGTGCCGGGCAGTATAGTCCGGCGAGTGGCTTGCCGCAACCGGATTATGATCGTCAGACGCGGTCGCGGACCTTCAGGAACTCGTCGATCATGGCCATGAAGTTGTCGTACGGCGTGCCGACCGCCACGCTGTGGCTGGTACCGAAGATGAAACCGCTGCCCGGTGATCCGACGCGGACTGCTTTGCGGACCGCCAGCCGCACATCGTCGATCGTGCCGCTCTGGAGCACCTCCAGCGGCATGCCGCCCCAGAGGCAAAGCTTGTCGCCATGACTGGCCTTGAGCTGGTCCAGATGCACACCAGCCGTGGCCTGCAGACTCTGGTAACAGTCGAAGCCGGCCGCCACGAAATCGTCTATGAGTGGCAGGTTATTGCCACAGGCGTGCTTCAGGATGAACTGGCCACAGGCGTGCACATGGTCCGAGCGCTGCTTATAGGCGGGGAAACAGAACTCGTGCCACATCGCCGGCGAGATCATCGGGCCGGCCTTGTAGGCGAAGTCGGCGCCCCAGACGACACCGTCCTGCCCGTCGCGAATGGCCCAGGCGTCCGCGGCATTGCCGTCGCGCGTGCTCTTGCGGATGGCCGCCTTGACCACGTCGGGCTGGTCGATGAACATCATCAGCCCGCGCTCCATGCCGCCGACGAGCGTCCACCCGGCTTCGCCGCCGCTGTGGCCGCACAGGAACCGCTCGCTGCGGAACTCGGCGATCAGGGCGTCGACCACCTCGTAGACGCTCGGGTCCGGCTCCGCGGGCAGAAGTGCGTCGTCGAACTGCGCCGTCGTGAACACTGCGTTGCGGGCCACAGGGTCGTCCACACAGGTGATGTCGTTGGTGGTCGGGGAGAACTTGTAAACGCGACCGTGGCGGTCCTGCCAGGTGTCGTCGGCGATTTTGCGCGGCGGGTCGGGCTCGTAATTCTTTGGAGGCAGCAGCCCACCGGCTATGGCCGCAACGTTCAGAATGTCGAAGCAGTCCATCTTGCGATAGAACTCGATGAAGTCCTCTCGCCAACTCTGGGCCACTTCGTCACGGCGACCTTCCCACAAGGCGATCGTCGATCCGGCCTTGTTGCGCAAGAATGTCTCGCGGCCGAGCGTGGCGGCCACTGTGTCGTAGTCGACGGCGAACTCGCCGTAAGGAATACGGTCCACCGGTTCGTGCCTGAGGGCGGCAATAACGCGTTGACGGCTGTTCACGAAGAGGACTCCCTGAATGTGCAGAATGGTCGGCCTGAATCACGACAACAGTTGCGTCATTGTAGCCCCTGATCGCGCAACGGCAAGTGATGTCGCTCACCTTCGGCCCGCCCTGCCGACCTGTGGCAACATTTGACACAGAGGGGCTCCGGGAATCTGGACCGGTCCCGAGGGCCAAGAAAAGCCTCTGAGGACAAGCTGCATAATCTACCCATGACTGGGGCGTAGTTCGATATTTGAAGTAATGCCAGATGGCATAGCATTCAATGAAATACGCTTAAATGGCGTTTGCGCACTTCCTCCGCTGTTCTGCCAGACGTCCGACAAATGGCCGTCCGGACAGTGTTTCTGTTTGACTGGTTGAAAAGCCGTGCTATGCTTAAATTGGTGGCATGTCAGCGTGCAGGGGCGCACGCAAATTGTGTGGCAGCGAGAGTGATGTAGTGAAGCAGTCAAGAAGTCCAACATGGATTCTGTCCTGACCGAACGGATGCGGTTTGCTCCCGTTTCGGTCTTTTTTTAGGCCCACAGGGCCTGGGTATTCAGGGAGGACTTGGTATGGCGCGCGGTAAGGTGAAGTGGTTCAACGATCAGAAAGGGTTTGGTTTTATTGAGTCGCCGGAGTTGGGCAGTGACGTCTTCGTCCACTACTCCGGGATCAATGCCGAAGGATTCAGGACTCTAGCCGAAGGAGATGAGGTCGAATTCGAACTCACTCAGGGACCCAAGGGACCCAAGGCGGAGAACGTCACGCGAGTGATGTAGCAGGCGGCCAGGGAGAGAGCCACCAAATCCAGAGACCCCGTTCGACCAAGGCCGAGCGGGGTCTTCGTTTCAGAAGTCGCCGACGTCCAGGGAGAAGAAAAAGTCATCTGTATCCTCTCCATCATTCCGTGCTAGAGCACTTCACGATTGAGTGTAGCCACAAGACATAAACCAGCCCAACGCATCGGAGGCCGTAACGGTTTCCAAGGCGGCGGC
>JAFGPY010000172.1 GCA_016935955.1 Planctomycetota bacterium | reverse complement strand
CTGCAAACGCCGTTTTCCCACGGGCGAGACGCCCGTGGGACGCATGGGCGGGACGCCCATGCCACGATGTAGCGTTGTAGTATTAGGACTCGGAGATCGCCGCATGTGCTCTGAGCCCGCATTCCCAAGGAGGGCATCATGGAAGCGACTGTCCTTTACTTCTCATCGAGCGGCAAGACGAGCGACATGGCCGCGCGGCTGACCGACTGCCTGCGCCGCTTGGGCTGCAAGGTCCTGGCGACCAGCCTCGACGAGGCCCGCGAGTCGGACCTGGGTCGCGGCGGCATGCTCTTTGTCGGGTCTCCGGCCTGGTCGGGCGAGCAGGTGGTTCCGGCGCTGGACGAGTTCGTGCGCGATCACGTCGAGCGGCTGGCCGGCGCCCGCGTGGCCTTCTTCGGTTCCTACGACTGGGGCGACGGCCTGTACTTCGATGCGCTGGCCGAGTTCCTTCGCGGCAAGGTCGCGGCCGTCCACGCCAAGCCGCTGCTGTCGAAGCTGGACGAGCCGTCCTTGAGCGATGAGGTCGTGGCGACGTTTGCCGCCGAGGTCCTGGCCGAAGCCAGCCTGGCGGCCGAGCGCCCCGACGCCGACTGAACGGAGCCGCGCTGAGCGATAACACGAAACGGGCCCGACGACGCATCGCCATCGCCGGGCCCGTTGTGTTGGAGTGAGGGGGGTGAACGGGAAATCGTACAAGCCCGCCGCACTGCGGCGGGATACGAAACGGTTTCCGACGTTCGATCCCCCGGCGATGCCGGGGGCTTGTTGTGGCCGTGCAAGCCCGCCGCACTGCGGCGGGATACGAAACGGTTTCCGACGTTCGATCCCCCGGCGATGCCGGGGGCTTGTGGGGTGACGATGCGGCGAGAGAGCAGGCCACCCTGCATGGGACTCTTCTGCCGCCGATTCCACGGTGAAAGGGATTGACCCTCGCCGCACGGGGGAGCATAATTTCGGCTTCGGCTCCGCGGATGGAGGCCGCACGTGACGACGTGGCTCTTTTATGTCGAACGGGAGAAGGCGATGAAGCGGCAGACGGTTGTGCTGGACGGGACGTGGTCGGTGGTCTTCGACGACAAGAACATCGGCAAACAGAAGAAGTTCTTCGAAAGCTTCCCCAAGGGCAAGGCGATTGACGTGCCGGGCGTGTGGGAGCAGGTGCGGCCGGGATACGACGGCGTGGGCTGGTACCGTCGCACGTTCGAGGCCGTCGCGGCGTGGAAGACGCGCTGCGTGCGACTTCAGTTCGGGGCGGTCAACTATTTCTGCGAGGTCTACCTGAACGGCCGCAGGATCGGCCAGCACGAGGGCGGCTACACGGCCTTCGAGTTCGACATCAGCGGCAAGTTCAAGGTCGGCACGAACGAGCTGGTGGTCCGCGTGATCGACCCGCCGCGCCGCAAGACGATCGAAGGGTACCGCAGCGGCGCGCCGCTCTCGCACAGCGACACCCCGGCGTGGAAGGCCGGCTGGTACTGGAACTTCGGCGGCATCTGGCAGAGCGTCAAGCTCGTGGTCTGCGATCCGGTTTACGTCGAGGATGTCTTCGTGGAACCGCTGCCCGACAAGCGCACGGCCAAGGTCCACGTGACCGTGCGGACGAAGAAGGCCGCCACGGTGGACCTCGCGGTCGACGTCGCTGGGAGCAAGGGCGCCGGCGACACCGGCGGCAAGGCCTCGCGGCGCGTGTCGCTGAAGCGCGGCTCGAAGACGGTTGCCCTCCCGGTCAAGATTCGCAACATGAAGTGGTGGGACACCGAGAATCCGTTCCTCTACACGGCGACGGTCGCCCTGAGCGGCGGCGGCTTTGCGGATGAGACCTCGGTCCGCTTCGGCATGCGGACCTTCACGGTCAAGGACGGGCACTTCTGCCTGAACGGCAAGCGCATCGCGCTGAAGGGCGTGCTGCAACAGGGGGCCTATCCGCGGACGCTGGCTTTCGCCGACACGCCGGCGCTGCTGCGGAAGGAGCTGGAACTGGTCAAGAGCAGCGGCATGAACTTCATCCGGCTGCACCTGAAGCCCGATCCATTCACGCCCGAGCTGGCCGACGAGATGGGCGTGCTGCTGTGCGCCGAGCCGCCCGCGGGCTGGATCGCGAACGGGCCGCACACGATGAAGCGGTGCCTGCGCGAGTCCGAGGAACTGGTGCGCCGCGACCGCAACCACCCGAGCATCGTCATGTGGTGCATGCTGAACGAGATCTACCACTACTGGACGTTCACGAACAAGGAGATGGACCGGCTGCGGTACGCGATGAGCCTGAAGGCCTGCGAGCTGGACCCGACGCGCATCGTCGGCGACAACTCGGGCGGCGCGCACGAGTACGAGGATTGCGCCGGAGCCCTGATGCCCTACAAGAAGACGTACTCGCCGCTGCGCGACCTGCACCAGTATTGCAGCTCCCCGCTGACCGACGAGGCCCTGACCGACCGTTACCGGAACATCCCGAAGGCCGGCGGCCCGATCTACATCAGCGAGTTCGGAGCCTACGAGTGCCCGCCCGACTTCGACCGCACGCTGGCCCGCTACTCGGCGGCCGACAAGCGTAAGGGCCTCGAGGACTACGCCCAGTACAAGAGCTACTGGGATTCGCTGAAGCAGAAGTTCAACGAGTCGGGCGCCCGGAAGATCTTCGGCGACGTGAAGGAGTTCGTCCGGCAGAACGACCTGCGCGTGTGCGAGGAGGTGCGGGCGGTCGTCTCGGCGATGCGCAGCAACCCGCACATGGACGCCTACGCCATCTGCCAGATCGCCGACGCCTCGGGCGAGATCTTCGGCATCACCGACATCTGGCGGCAGCCCAAGCTGCACTTCGCCGACTACGCTGCGGCTGCACAGACGCCCCTGGTGGTGCCGCACTTCAAGACGCGGTTGCTGGAGCCGGGGCAGACGGTGGACTTCGACCTGCGCTGCGTCAACGAGCACACCACCGGCAACAAGTACACGGTCACCGTGACTTTCAAGCCGGAGAAGGGCGGCCTCGCGTTTCACACGCTCTCGAAGAGCTTCACGGCCAAGGGCTGGGTGCAGGATGTCCTGACGGCCCGCTTCCCGGCTCCGTCCAAGGGCGGTCGCTACGTGGCCGAGGCCGTACTCAAGGAAGGCTCGAAGGTCCGCTGCACAAACTCGCTCCGCTTTACGGTGGTCGAGCAGCCGCCGCTCGAGAATCCGCTCGTGCGGTTGCTGGGCGGCGACCCGCGATTGCTCAAGGCCCTCAACCGCATCGGGGCCGTGCAGGATCGGTTCACCAACAGTTCGGCCAGCAAGAACGTGCCGTTCATCCTGGTCGGCCATCGCATTCAGGACGGCGGGCCGTCGTACGAGCACATCAAGCAGGTTTCCCGCCAGGTTCGCCTGGGCGGCGTGGCCATCCTGATCGAGCCGGCCAACCCGATCTTCTACGACGATCTGCTGCCGAAGGTCATCCGCAACATTTGCCCGATGCGCAGCATCGGCTACGTCTTCGAGCACCCGATCGTCGAGGGCCTGCCGTCGAACTGCATCGTCGAGTACGAGTACGGCCGTCTGCTGCGCGGCATTCGCAACTGTCCCGAGGACGTTCGCAAGGCCGGCGGCCGGACGATTATGGGCGGCATCGGCGCCCACATGTGGACCAAGCCGGACGAGTACATCTGGAACGGTCTGATCGACGAGGTGCCGGTCGGTCGCGGCAAGGTGCTCCTCGTGCAGATGACGCTCCTGGACCACGTGGACAAGGATCCGGTGGCGCGTCGGCTGCTGAGGAACCTGATCGCCTACGCCTACGCGTCGATCAAGCCGGGCCTCGACGAGTGCAGCCCGGGCCGTCCGATGGACCCGATCACCGCGCCGTAACGATACGTGACGAAGGGACCGAGGCAATCAACCCCTCTCCCTCGACGGGAGAGGGTGGCCCGTAGGGCCGGGTGAGGGTGACGTCGCGTCGAGAACGCTACGCATCGGGTACTGCTTCCGATGTGGACGTTTGCCGACATGCGGCACCCCCACCGCCGCCTTGCGGCGGCACCTCCCCCGTCGAGGGGGAGGGGTTGGGGTCCTGCCGCATGTGCCGGACGACGCTTATTTTCAGAATCCGCTGGCTATCTCCGGGCAAAGCGTTAAAATTTCTGGGTTGACACCCCGTCAGTACGCCCAATCACGCACACTCTAGCGAGGACATGATGACATCGACGGCGACCAGCACCGTCAGCGGCGTTTTGGAATTGCCGCCCAAGAAGAACATTGGTTACCTGAGAGACCCCAAGCGAGGCTTTCGCCCCCAGCCGACCGACCTTCTCGTTCCGGAGAAGCTCGTGCGGCACTTCCGGCTGCGCGAAGGCCTGATCGTCGAGGGCCCCGTCGAGAAGAACCGCAAGGGGCCCGGCGGCCAGCTCCGCGATATCTCCCGGATCAACGGTGACGACCCGGCAGCCTTCTCGGAACTGAAGCCGTTCGAGGACGGCGTGGTCATCGATCCCGCGGAGGCCTTGCGCTTCGAGACGCGAAGCGACGTGCACCTGACGCGCGTCATCGACCTGATCACGCCGATCGGCAAGGGCCAGCGCGGCCTGATCGTCGCGCCGCCGCGGAGCGGCAAGACCGTCATGCTCGAGCAGATGGCCCTGGCCGTGCAGCAGAACCATCCGGACTGCGTCCTGATCGTGATGCTCGTTGACGAGCGGCCCGAGGAAGTGACCCATTTCCGTACGGCCACCAACGCCCTGGTGCTGGCCTCGTCGAACGATCAGGATACCGACCAGCACGTCCGCGTCTCGCGGATGGGCATCGCCCTGGCCAAGCGGCACGTCGAGTACGGCAAGGACGTCGTCGTGCTGCTCGATTCGCTGACCCGCCTGGGCCGGGCCTTCAACAAGACCGTCAACAGCGGCCGCGTGATGTCGGGCGGCGTGGACATCAACGCCCTTCAGGAACCCAAGCGCATGTTCGGCGCCGCCCGCAACATCGAGGGCGGGGGGAGCCTGACGATCCTGGCCACGGCCCTGATCGACACCGGCAGCCGCATGGACGAACTGATCTTCCAGGAGTTCAAGGGCACGGGCAACATGGAGATCATCCTCGACCGTGACATGGCCGACCGCCGCGTCTATCCGGCCATCGACGTGCCGCGCTCCGGCACGCGCAAGGAAGAGCTGCTCTTTCCGGCCGACGAGTTGAAGCAGCGCTTCGCCCTGCGTCGCGTGCTGACGGACATGAAGCCTATCCCGGCCATGGAAGGCATGCTGAAGCTCCTGGAGCGTCATCCGACCAACGCCGAACTGCTGGCCTTCCTCAGTTCGGGCCGCGCGTCGCTCTAAGCGGTGTTACATGAGTCTCCTGGGAGGCCGTGGTGGGTGCCATGCCTGCTACGTCAGGCATGCCGAATGGCCTCATGTCACCCATGGCCTTTCCGATTGACCTACGTATGGCCGCATGCCACACTATGGTGCATGGGCACTTCTCCTGCACACCAGAAAAGTTGTCGCCGCTATGACGAACCGGGCCACGCCCATTATCTGACCTTCTCCTGTTTTCAACGCCAACCCTTCTTCCGCGGCGACCGCGGTCCCTGGTGGTTTCTCGACGCGGTTCGGACCGCTCGCCAGGAACAGGGCTTCGCACTGTGGGCTTGGGTTGTCATGCCCGCGTACGTAGTGGGTCCCCCGGACCCACGCGGATTCATCGTCAACGGTGGGTGCGGGGCACCCACCCTACATCGGGCTGTGGTCGAGTTGGCGGGCCTGGAACGAAGATGTTGACGAGCCGTTGAGGATCGACAGGGAGAGTCTTCCGACCTTGTGAGCGTCCCGTGCATGCCTGACGTATCAGGCATGGCACCCGGCGAGGGAGGTGGCTGCATGAGAGACGGGCCCGCGTCGCACATCGCATCTGCGTATGAACGCTCGCGCTCTTCGTCTCGTGCACGTTTGACGTGGCGCCAGCTGACGATTGGTGTCCTGGTAGCCGCAACAGCATGCACGATCGTGATTCTTGTGACACGCGGCCGCTCAGTGCCCGTACCTGCTCCGGATGTGATTGCCGCTGTCAATCCAATCGCCGAGTTCCGCGCTACTGGCTGTTGCGCCAGGAGCGGAGCGTCCCCCAGTTGTCAAAGATCAAGACCTGGCTCGACGCCGAGCAGCGCCTGGTCCTGCCGCGCAGCCCCATGGCCGCGGCCATCGGCTACACCCTGAACCAGTGGCAGGCCCTGACGGTCTACACCACGCAGGGGTATCTCGCCATCGACAACAACGCCGCCGAG
>JAFGPY010000171.1 GCA_016935955.1 Planctomycetota bacterium | reverse complement strand
CTGCAAACGCCGTTTTCCCACGGGCGAGACGCCCGTGGGACGCATGGGCGGGACGCCCATGCCACGATGTAGCGTTGTAGTATTAGGCGGCGATCCTCGGCGGGACGCCCCCGGCTCCATATCCTTTTGCGGTTCACACGGAGGTCATCGTCATGAGACGCGCGATCGTTGTCGTCGTGTTGGCGGCTCTTTGGGCGGGCATCGCATCGGCGGCCCCGAAGAAGAAGGAGGACGACGACTGGGGCGAGCCGAACTCGCTGCGCGACCTGATCAAGAAGGCGGCCGAGGAAGACGTCCCGCTCGCCATCCTCTACCAGGTCAAGAACTCGACCTGCCCGAAGCACAACGCCAAGGTCGAACTGTTCGAGAAGCAGTCGTCGTTGCGGCGGATGGACCGTTGCCGCATCTACGCCTGCACCGGCAACCGCCAGGTCACCGCGCTGCGATCGGGCATTCCGCACCTGCGTTACTGTCCCTACCTGTTGTTCACCGACGGCGAAGGCCACCTGATCGGCTACGTGCCCTACGAGGGCAACGCCACGGACGTGATGTCGATGTCACGCCTGGCCCGCGACGTGACCCGCTGGAAGAAGCTGGCCCGGCCCATCCTGAAGGACGTGGCGACGCAGATCGAGGAGAAGCGTTTCCCCGAGGCCGTTGCCGCCGTCACCAAGCTCGAACAGGAAGACCGCGATCTGACCGGCCGCATCGACTGGTGGATCCGCAAGATCTGCCAGAAGACGCCCAAGCCGACGGGCGATGCTGCCGCCGCTCCGGGCGAACTGGACGAACAGGACCGGCCGCAGGGCGACGCCGATTCGAAGGAGAGCCAGGACGACTTGCCGCCGCGTCCCGAGCCGGCCGAGACCGGCGTCCTGCTGGGCAAGGCCCTGGCCGACACGAGCCGCACGCTCCGCCTGGCTATCGAGGACCGCCTCACGCGGACCGAGATCCTCATCGTCCAGGGCAACCTCAAGGAGGCCCAGGAGGCCATCGACCCGCTGATGGCCGTCGAGGCCGACAAAGAGCTGCACAAGAAGGTGCTCGACCTGAAGGCCCAGATCGACAAGGCCCGGGCCGACGGCGGCGAAGCGCCGCCCAAACCCGCCGAGCCGACGGACACCCCGTCGCCGACCGGCCAGTCGCCGGAGTCGCCGGAGTCGTCGGAGTCGCCGACGTCACCGGGATCGCCGGAATCGCCGGCCGAGTAGATCGGCCGACTCCTTTAACATGTGTCTGGTGCTTGGCGCCATGGCCGCTTGCGGCCATGATTGCGTTGCGATAGGATGCCCGCCATGAACGGTTTGCCGCAATCGTTCCGCAACGTGCGTCAACGCACCGCGTCTCGCCGAGCGCATGGCCGCGAGCGGCCATGGCACCTGACCATAGAATGTAGGGAGGGGGACTCACGCCCGCGCGGAGTCCTGTGGGGCACGGCCTGCCGTGCTCGTGATCACTCTGTCCGGAACACCACAAGGAGGGGACATGACGACAGAGAATGCCGCGAAGGCTTGGTGGCTGGACTACTACCGCAACTGGGCGGCTGAGGCGGAAGCGAGTCTCGACGATCCTGCGGCCGCGGCGGAAGCCGGCTTCCTGGCAAGCGCCCTGAAGCTGCCGGCTCGGGCCTGCGTGCTGGATGTCGGGTGCGGCTACGGAAGGCACGTTGTTCACTTGGCGGCGCGGGGTTACTCGGTAACAGGCGTTGACGCGTCGCCCGAACTGCTACGCCGTGCCGGAGATGCCGTTGAGAGGTGCGGACTCCGAGTCAACCTCGTCCAAGCGGACATGCGGGAATTGCCGTTCACCGGTGAATTCGACGCAGCCGTGTTTCTTGGTGGCACGTTCGGGAGCCTGGGCGACGAGGGAGATCGATCTGCTCTGGCTGCGGCGGCACGTGGACTGAAGTCCGGCGGTCGCGTGCTGATCGACATCGCCAATGTCTGGTACGACACGGCGCAGATGGTGAACGCCGACAATCGCTTCGTCGACTGGAGCGTCCGCGATGGGGCGTACCGGTTGGTCGAAGCCACGTTCGACGCGGTCTCGTGCATGGGAACGTTCGCCGTGACCCGAATCGGCAGGGACGGCACACGACAAACCCGGCAACAGTGGCGGGGCTACACCTATCCGGAGCTTTGCGGACTTCTGGCGGACGTAGGGCTGACCGCCGAACAGGCCTGGGGCGGACTGGACGGCAGCGAGTTCGTCCTGTGCTCACCGCGAATGGTCGTCCTGGCCGCCAAGGGTCAGCCGTAGGGTGGCGGCTTGCCCCTCGACGCTGCTCGGGGCCATGAGCCTGTCGAATGGCGGATGTAGGCGGGTGCCCCGCACCCACCATTACCGAGAATCCGCGTGGGTCCGGTGGAGCCACTCTACAGACTTGGTGCCATGGCCGCTTGCGGCCATGATCCTCAGATGTTGGGTGGGCAACTTGCGCCCGCGCGGAGACCTGTAGGGGCACGGCCTGCCGTGCCCGTCTGAGTCAGAGGAGTCGAACATGAAACACCTCGCAGGTGGTCGCGTGCGGGCAAGCGTCCTGATGGCCGGGCTGCTCTTGCTGCCGTTAGCGTCATGCGGCGAGAGTGCCCCGCACGGACTATCAACGGGCGATCAGAAAAAGGCGTCTATGAACGTGGATCGCTTTCGTTCCCTTGTGTCTCAGGGGGAGTACGCGGAGTGCGGCAAGATGATACAGATCGCCACTGACCCTGCGTTGCTTTCCCTCTATGCGCGCAACACGGCTCCAGGTTCCTCGCTGCCTCACCCGACTCTGTGGCTCGACTGTTGTGAAAGGCTGAAGGTGCTGGGAACGCGCGAGGCGATACGAGACTTGGTGGCGTTGATCGAAGTGCCCAGTGACGGCGAGAGTAGCTACAACTGGTCCATGGTGGTCCGCGACGTTGGAGACGAGGCCGTCCCCTACCTGGAGCCGTACCAGGAAGGACCCGAGGGACAGAGAGCAACGATGCTTATCAACGAGATTCGCAAGGGAACAGCCGGCTTCGGACCAGAGATGTAGGGTGGGTGCCCCGCACCCACCATGACCGAGAATCTGCGTGGGTCCGGTGGAGCCACTTCACACTGGAGGTTCATGCAATGGTGAGAACGGCGTGCGTGTGTGGCGCAGTGGCGTTGGCGGTCTGCGTCCTCTGCGCAAGCGGCTGCAATGCTCCTTCGGCAAAAGACGGCGGGTCCGGACTTGCCTCGAAGCCCTACGAGCCCCAGTGGAGCGCGGAAGATCTGGCACGTCTGGAGGAAGCCGTCTTGCGCGACGGCCATCAGCCATGGCGGCTGGACCCTCAACTCACCGCGCAGGCCGCCTTGGCGCACGTCCTGCACAGTGAATGCGGCATGTCTGCGGAGGAAGCTCGGAGCCTGGCGGCACCGGTGTCCGACTGGGCCATACGCCAGGACCGTGCAGGGCATCGCCGGGCCGTCTGGACCGGCCGCAAGCAGACGGCGAAGCTTGACTCCAGAACTCGCGGCCAGGCGACGAAACGGGCGTATGGTACTGCACCCGCGCTGCCATACACTGATCTTGTGAGGATGCGTAGGGCGGGTGCCCCGCACCCACCATGACCGAGAATCCGCGTGGGTCCGGGGGACCCACCCTACAAACTCGGCCGTCTGTTATGCCGGGCTTCCGGGGGCTTCGTCCCCGGCCAAACTCCCGTCGGCCCTTCGGGCCTTGCCGCGTCGACCGTGTCAAGAGGCCCGGCCCGCAGTCAAGGCCGCGGCCGAAAGTTAAGCAACCTAAACATTGTTAAGCATGGTTAACTTTGGCTGCCCTGGCGATACTGAAAAGGGCGATTTCGGGAGTTAAGCGCGGTTAACATTGTTAGTCACGGTTAACTTTTCTGGACACCCGCGCCGCGGGGCCGCAAACGGCCGGTGCCGGACCGGCGTCGCCGTTTTTGCCTACGAAAACCGTGTCGCGATTCGCCCGCGCGTGAGCGGCCGTTTGTGGACGTTTTGGGTCGTTTTGAGTCGTTTTCGGTCGGTTTTGGGCTCGTTTCGGGGACGATTTCGGCACGTTCGGGCTCCCCAAGCAGGACGCCACCCTCGCGGCGACATGGCAAGCACCTCCATGGCCGCCATCAGCTTGCGTCTGTCGGGCGGCGGCCGGGCGTTGTGCGGCGGCTCCCCTTGGCCTGGTTTTTCCGTTGTCCGACGCCCCGGCGACAATCGGCACAACGACCGCGATTATTGAACCTGAAATCGCGTGTTGCCCGCGCAAAATCGCCTCTCCGCGACGCGGTGCTCCGTCGCCGCGTCGGGTGGCCTTGCCGCGACGGTGGCCTGCGACCTTGCGGCAAGTGCGGGGCGGCCATTGATTTGCCGGGCGGCCTCTCCTATACTGTGTCGCATGCAACGGCGGAAGATGGTTCTATGGCTCGCGGTTCTGGCGGCAGGGTCGCTCGGCGGCTGCACGTGGTTCTCGGGCGGCGCGGCGGGCGACGAGGGCATCCACGTCAAGGTCCAGCCGTTGCCGTCACAGTCGCAGGACCGCGACCTCTACCAGTTGCAGGTCTATTTCCTCACCGAGAGGGTCGATCCGGAGCGGCCCACGCCGGACTTCTGGCGGTTCTTCGACGAGACGCTGCTGGACGTCGGCCGGCGTCGGCTCCTGGAGGCCAACGGGTTGCGAATCGCGGCGGGCGGGCGGCTGGCCGTCGAGCGGTTGAACGAGGTGATCGATTCGAGCGACAACCTGTCGTCGCGTCTGGCCTCCAGCGTCAAGGTCACGCCGGGCCAGATTCTCGACGTGCCGCTGGGCCGCGCCATGGAGGACACCACGGTCTTCTGCACCGATGCCGACGGGACCGTCTGGGGCCGCGAGTTCCCCGCCGCCACGACGATGGTCCGCGTCCATTGCCAGGCGTCCGAGCGGCCCAACCACACGGAAGTGAGCATCGCCGAGGAGATCGTCTACGGCGATCCGCAGCCGAAGCACATCCCGGCCGGCGAGAGTTACGTGATGGGCATGGCGCCGCCGCGGTTTCGCCTGTCGGACCTCGACAGCAAGATCGTGATCCGCGAGGGCCAGATCGTGGCCATCGGCCTGTCGCCCGGCAAACCGCAGAGCATCGGCGAGACCCTTTTCGCCGTCGAGAGCCAGGGACGCCGCCGCGTGACGACGCTGCTCGTGCAGCCGGTGCTGATGCGGCCGGGGCAGCCGCTGCAGGACACGCCCGCGCCGATAGTCCGTTGAGCGACGACGCCGACAGGCCAGGGTCCCGGACTGATCCATGATCCCCACCAGGAACCATCTTCTGTGTTCGATGCTGTTCGAGCAGTCGGACCTGCCGATGGTGCTGCTCGACACGTCGGGCCACATCCTCGACTGGAACACGGCGGCCGAACGCACGCTCGGTTTCACGCGCGACGAGGCCTCGGGCCAGTCGGCCCTGCTGGTCCGCCGCCGCAGCGAGCAGCGCAAGCTCGACCTGCTGCTGAAGCGCATCGTCCAGGAGCAGAAGACCGCCGCCTTCGAGACCACCGTCACGCGGCGCGACGGAACGACCATCCCCGTCGAGCTGGACTTCGCGCCGCTGGTGGACGCCTCGGGCCACGTGGCCGCCGTGGGCGTCGTGCTGCGCGACCTGACCCGTCGCCGCGAACTGGAGCGGCGCCTCGCCGAGCAGGAGAAGATGGTCACCCTCGGACGCCTGGCCGGCGGGCTGAGCCACCACATCAACAACATTCTTGCCGCCGTGTCGGCGCAGGTCGAGCTGGCCCTGGTGACGCAGAGCCCTGACGCCGCGGCGCAGGCCCTGCGGCTGACGAGCCACAGCGTCGACCGGCTGACCCACCTGACGCGAAACCTGCTGCTCTTCACGGCCGCCGACCATCGGCCCGCGGCGGCGCGCTGCCGGCCCGGGGCGGCCCTGCGGACGCTGGCTGACCACCTGCGCGGCGAACTGGCCGAGCGCGGCATCGCGCTGGAGACCGTGCTGGCCGAGACGCCCGAGGTGGCTCTGGCCACACAGGACATGCAACAGCTCGTGCACAACCTGATCCTGAACGCCTGCGAGGCCATGGGCGATCGCGGGACGATCGAGGTGCGGCTCGTCGCACGCGGGAGCGACGTCGTCCTGACCGTCAGCGACACGGGGCGCGGCATTGCCGACTACCATGTGCCGCACGTCTTCGAGCCTTTCTGGACCACGCGCGGCAGCATCGCCGGAGGATTGGGATCGGCCCTCGGCCTGGGGCTGACCGTGTCGCAGAGTCTGACCGTGGCCGCCGGCGGCACGCTGCGCGTGGCCTCGACGGGGCCCGACGGGACGACGTTGCGGTTGCAGTTGCCGGGCCTGGCCCCGCAGGCGGTCGCGGGCGACGCGGGCGGAGACTGATCGCCGATGCCTACCTACCGCACACAGACGTTCGGCTGCAAGGTCAACCAATACGAGACGCGCGAGATCGAGGAACTGCTCGAAGCGGGCGGCCTGTCGCCGGCGGCGGACGGGCGGGCGGCCGACCTGGTCGTGGTCAACACGTGCGTGGTCACGGCCGAGGCCGCGCGGCAATGCCGGCAGACGATTCGCCGCATGCGACGCGAGAATCCCCGCGCGCGGCTGATCGTCACCGGGTGCTATGCCGCCGCCCCGGAGCGCGACGACCTCCAGGCCATCGAAGGGCTGCACCTCGTGACGGCCGACAAGGCGGCCCTGCTGCGGCAACTGGCCGCCGAGATGGGTTGCGGCGGCGACCTGCGGCCGGGCGGCATCTCCCGGTTCGCCGGACACACGCGGGCCTTCGTCAAGATACAGGACGGCTGCAACCAGTTCTGCAGCTACTGCATCATACCGCACGTGCGCGGCCGGTTGTGGAGCCGCCCGAGCGACGACGTGGTCGACGAGGTGCAGCGGCTGATCGGCGCCGGGCACCGCGAGATCGTCCTGTCGGGCATCCACCTCGGCCGCTACGGACGCGAGCGGTCCGACGAGGCCGCGCTGGTCGAGTTGCTCGCGCGGCTCGTGTCGCTCGACGGTCTGGGCCGCATACGCCTGTCGAGCATCGAGATCGTCGAGGTCACGGACGACCTGCTCGCCCTGATGGCCGCTAGGCCCGAGCGCCTCTGCGCTCATCTTCACGTGCCGCTGCAGTCGGGCGACGACGCCGTGCTGCGGGCCATGCGACGCCCGTACACCGCGGCCGAGTTCCTGGACCGCGTGCGGCAGATTCGCCGCGTGCTGCCCCATGTCGCCCTGACCACCGACGTCATCGTCGGCTTCCCGGGCGAGACCGATGCGGCCTTCGACAACTCCTGCCGCCTGTGCCGCGAGGCCGGCTTCAGCCGCGTGCACGTCTTTCCCTACTCGCCCCGCGCCGGGACGCCTGCCGCCGAGATGCCCGACCAGGTGCCGCGCGAAGTCCGCCAGAAGCGAAGCGCCGCTCTTCGCGGCCTCGGTCACCGCCTGGCCGGCGACTTCGCCCGCAGCCTTATTGGCCGCAAGGTCTCGGTCCTGGTCGAGACGCTCACCCGCGAGTCCGGCCGCCCGTCGCTGGCCGAGGGTTTCGACGAGCACTACGTCCGCACGCGCGTGGAACTGACCCCGGCAGCGGCCGTCGAGCGCGGCCACCTGCTCTCCGCCCGCGTCGTCGGCAGCGACCACGGTGCCGCCCTGGCCCGGCCGGAGTGACCGTCCCGAACGACCCCGCCCACCTGCTGACATGCCCGCTCGCGCGTTGTCGGCCGCCCACGAATGATGTCCAAAGGCAACACGCAATCTGGCCGGTTCCTGCAGCCCGCAAGCGGATTTGGAGCCGCAACGACCGGTCCGGCCGTGCGTTACGCCGACCCACCCGAGCGGCAGCCCGTCCCAGGTATGGCGTTTGCAAGTATTGTTTATTCGGATTGCGCAGGCTGTGCGGTCTGCGCCGAATCTGCTGGCCCCCTCTGGTATTCCCCTCCTCACAGCGGGAGCCGGCTCGCCGTCGCGGCCGGCCGCAGCTGGGCGACGACCGCGAAGTCCATGTCGTGGCGTTTCCGTCCTGACCGTGGGCATTTCCAATAGGAGGGAGCAACGATGAGACTGTCGCTCTGTGCGCTGTCGTTGTTGTGTGTTGCTGTGCTTGGATCCGTGGTCGCGGCCGCCCCGATTATCTCGGGCCCGGGAAACGGTGCTGGCGTTCTGTTGGACGAGTTCGTTTTCGAGCCGGGCGGGGACGTCGTGATCGACAACGGCGCCGGCGGCGGTCTGGACGTCTGGCTCGATGACGGGGCCGGTCCGATCACCAAGATCTTCCAGCCCGCGTCGCAGGGCCCGGACCCCGGCTACGTGCTGCACATCATCGAGATCTGGCACGTCGCCGGCCCGACGATCTACGACTGGCACGAGGAACTGGTCGATCCGCGCCTGGTCTGGAGCGATGTTGCGGTGAACGTCTCTGCCACCATCGATCTGCGGCAGAACATGGTCGACATCTATTTTACGGGCGGCCTGCCCTACTGCACGACGTTCACGATCGACAAGTGGGTCTGGATACCGTTCGACTATCCGGGGGCCATTATCGTTGACGAGTGGCCCACGCCCGAGCCGGCCACCATGGGCATGCTGGGCCTGGGCCTGGCGGCCCTGGTGCTGAAGCGTAAACGCTAGGCTACGCACACGGCGCCGGTCGCCGCGTCCGTAGCTTGCTGGGTCATGCAGGAGTCCGCAGCCGCTTGTGGCCTGTGAGGGCGATAAGCGGCTCGGACCGCAGACCCGCTATCTGCGCGGCGAGTTAATCCGGTGCCGCTGTTCGGAGAGGGTTTTGTGACTTTCCGTCCGCGGCGCGGCGGGCTCGTCCTGCCGCGCCGTTTGTCGGCGCGCATCGGTTGCAGTGTTGGACAGCAAGGATAAGGGGCTGGTCCCCTGGTGCAGGCGGCCTGCCGCAAGGTTGCGGTCCGCCGGAGGAGTCCATCTGCGCCAGGGACTCGCCACAGCGCACGGACGCGCCTGTGCACGGCGTCCCACGACGGTACTGCGCCGACCCGCGCCGTGCCGGGCGGGGCCGCTATTGTTGCCCGGACTGAAAACAGCAAAGGGTGAAAGGAGAAGCAACATGCAGAGACTCTGGGGCGTTGTCGTAGTGTTGGCTCTCGCGTCGCCGGTCATGGCGGGGCCGACACTTCAGATCACCGGCGACATGTGGGACGGCAACTCGATGTACTTCGACCTGGTGATCGTCGACAACGGCGGTACGGGCGAAACGTGCAAAGGGTTCGGAGCCACGGCCGTCCTGAGCGGCGCCGATGCCAGCCGCTTTGTGACCCAGCCGCAGCGGGTCAACAATCTCACCGGTGCCAGCATGGGCAACCTGGTCGCTCCGGCGACGTACGCCTGGGCCGGGTTCTTCATGCCGGTCACGGCCACCAACTACTCGGCCACGGACATGGCCTTCGGACAGCAGGGGGCCCTGGTGGTCGACTACGTGGCCCTCAATTCGCTGGCCGCCGGGACCGTCGTGGCGAGGTTCTACTTTGAGTTGCAGGATCCCGGCACGCCGGTCACGGACGTCCGCGTCAGCATCATGAGCTACGCCAAGACCGAGAGCTACCCGGTGTTCACGAATGCGGCCGGGCAGGCGATTGCCGGCACCGTCCTGAACAACGGCGCCAACATCATTCCCGAACCGGCCACGATGGGCCTTCTGGTCCTGGGGCTGGCGGGCATGGTGGTTCGCCGCCGCAACGGGCGCTAGCAGCCCGTTGAAAAAATGTAGCCCGGCCGCCCTCGGCCGGGGAACACGGACTTACACGGTCAT
>JAFGPY010000170.1 GCA_016935955.1 Planctomycetota bacterium | reverse complement strand
TTCAAGGCGACCGATGAAAGGGATTGGAGTCATGACTCGATCCACAGTGATGCTTTTGACCCTGGTGGTTGTCCTGGCAACCGTCGGTGTGTGCCAAGCTCAGACAGGCGAACCGGAGACCAGCCAGCCGCCGACCATCGAACGACGCTGGACGGGGACCGGATTCGTCGACGCTCCGGCCGGCACCGAGGCGGCTCCCGCCGCAGGCAAGCCCATGGTTGTCAACGGAACGGCCGTCAACGTCCGTGGCGGGCCGGGAATGTACTACTACGAGTTGCTGAAGCTCGAGGACGGAGCGACAGTCCAGGCCCTGGGCAGTTCGGGCGGTTGGACATACATTCAGCCGCCGCAGAGCGTGGTGGCGCTCGTCAAGAAGGGTGATGTTCTGACAAGCGAGAGTGGCGCCCGCGTCACGGCGGCAACGGCTCGCGTCTACGCCCGGGACCCCGGCGGCAATTGCACCTGGGCGGTCATCGCCCAGTTACCGCTGGATGAGACGGTGACCATCAAGGGGGAGCACGACGGCTTCTACGAGATCAACACGCCGTCGGGAGCCAAGGTCTGCGTCAAGGGCCAGTACCTGAGCGAGCCGCGGACGGAAAATACCACAACGAACACCGACACGTCGTCGGACAATACGCTGCGAATCGACACGAGCAAGGTCGAGTTGCGGGAGATTCACATCGATGCGCAGGCCGACGCCCTGACGGCGGCCAGAGACCTGCTGAAGGGCGAAATGGCCAAGCCGCTTGCCGAGCGGCGATGGGACGAGGTCGAGGCAGCCCTGAACGACGTCGTCGAGAAGGCCAGCACCCAGTACGTCAAGAGCGCCGCCCAGCAGTCCCTGTCGGCGATCGAGTTCCAGAAGTCGCTTCAAGCCATGAATGCCAAGCTCGACAGCGACAACGAGAAACTCAAGGAGCAACTCGATGAGATTCGCCGCAACGCCGAGCAGCGAGAGGCCGAGCGGATGGGGAAGGCGAGCGACCGGATGGCGGCGAGCTACGATTTCGAAGGGACGCTGCGGAAGATGACGGCCAAGATGGCCTACGCTTATCGGCTCGAGGGCGACCAGGGCGGCTACGTCTGCTTGCTGAACGGCAATGCCTCGCTGATGGATCCCCTGCTGGGCAGGAAGGTCCGCGTCTGGGGCGACAAGCGGTTCCGCGTCGACCTGGACATGAACGTCTGCGAAGTGCAGCGGATCGAGCCGGCGCCTGCCGTCGCTCCGTAACGCGACGCTCGCCTCTCGGAGAAGCAACGCGGCCGCGGCATCCCCATGCGGGTGTCGCGGCCGATTCTTTCGCACAATCAGGAGGTCCCGGCGACGCGATGCCCCGCGCCGGCGCCAGGGCGGCTACAGACGACGGTACAGATCGTTGTAGTCGAACTTCTTGCCGGGGCAGTCCGTGGCCTTGAGCATGCCGTGGCCGAGGACACGGCTCTTAGGAATCTTGTAGCGGTACATCAACCAGCGGGTCAACTGGGCCAGACTCTCCATCTGGGCTTCGGACGGCTTGCCCTCGTTGAAGTTGCCGACCAGGCAGATGCCGATGCCGATGCGGTTGTATTCCGGGTGGTTTCGCACCTTGCAGTGGGCGCCGTATTTCTGCTTCTCCCATCGCGAGCCGATTTCCACCTGCCCGTTGCCGCTCAGGGTCCCGTTGCCGATGACGAAGTGGTAGCCCAACTCGTCCCAGCCGCGCTCGCGGTGCATCCTGTCGAACAGTTCGGCATCGCCTTGTCTGGTGGCCGAATGGTGCACGATGATGTAACGCCATTTCTCCTCGCTGACGGGCGGCACCCATTCGCTGTCGTCCAGAGTGTTCCTGGCGGACGGCTGCGGCTTGGCGGGTTGCCTAGCCGACGTCGGCACGGGCCGCTTGGTGGAGCCGAACGGCGGCAGGGGCACGTCCTTGACTAACTGCGTCTTCTGGGCGCAGTCAGTCAGCAGCAGACATAAGGCCATGGCGACCAGTTTGTGCCAGTGTTTGGCAGGCAACGGGAAGACCCCTCACGCGGCGATGGCGTCTCGAGCCCCTTACCCCGCAGTGTGGACATATCGTCCACGGCTCGAATAGGGTTGTTATCGGCCGGAACCGGTCGCCGGTTTATACGAAAACGCAGAGAATCGCTTCGTGTTCAACGCGGCGTCCCCGCCGGCGCCCTGCCCTGGCCGCTATTTTGCCCTCAGGACCCTGATGCGGCGCATCAACTCGGCGTAAGGAAAGTACTTGCCGGGACAGGCCGTCTTGGCCCCGGGCACCTGCCCGTGCCCCAGCACGTTCTTCTCGGGAATGTTGCTCTGGGTCATGAGCCACGCCATCAGCCGCGCGGCACTGGCCAACTGCTTCTCGCTCGGCGGATGCTTGCCCAGGTCGCCGACCAGGCAGATACCGATGCCGTGCTCGTTCCAGTAGTTGCTGTCGGACGGGTCAACGCGGCAATGGGCTCCGTGCTTTTGCTTCGTCCATCGCGGACCGACCTCCACTACGCCGTCCTTGCGGCTGTTGCAGATGACGAAGTGGTAGCCTAGCTCGTCCCAGCCGCGCGCCCGGTGGATGCGGTCGAACACCGTCGCGTCGCCCACGTCGTCGGCCGAATGGTGCAGGATGATGTGCGTCCACCGACCCGGCGCCGCCGCCACCCAGGCCGCCTCGGGAGCCTGCGGCCGCGAGGGCTCCTCGACCTGCGGCTCTTCACGCTTGGGCGGCGTGTATTCCGTCTTGTGGGTCTGGGGCAGTTGCGGCAAAGGGGCCAAGTGGTTGCGCGCCACGGGCGGAGGCGGCACGTTCTGAACCAGCGCCCCAGGCTGCGGCTGGCATCCCCAACACAGCAACAGCGATAGCACAGCAATGGGAATCCAACGTACGGCTGACTTCATGCGAGACCCCTCGTTAACGGCCGCCGTGCGCGATGCTCATCAGGCGGCTGATGCGTTCCTTAATGTCCGGGTGAGTGCGAAACATGCTGGAGGCCTTGAAGCGGCGCTCGTGCGGCTTGAAGGGATTCACGATGTACAGGTGCGCCGTCCCGCGATTGGCCGCCTCCAGCACCTCCGTGTCCGCCTCCAGCTTGGCCAGGGCCGACGCCAGAGCCTCAGGATGTCGTGTCATGCTGGCGGCCGTCGCGTCGGCAAGATACTCCCTCTGGCGGCTCAGGGCAAGTTGAATCAGTTTGGCGAACAGCGGGGCCAGAATGATCAGCACCAGGGCCACCACGAGCAGAACCAACTGCACGACACCGCCCCCGCCATCGCGGTTGCTGCGACGCCGGGTCGGACCTCCCCACCACATATATCGAGCAAACAGGTCGGCCAGCACCACAATAACTCCGACCAGCACGGCCACGAACAGGGCCAGGCGAATATCGTAGTTGCGAACGTGCGCCAACTCGTGGGCCATGACGGCCTGCAACTCGTCACGGGTCAGCCGGTCGCGGAGCCCGCGCGTGATGGCCACGGCGGCGTGCTGCGGGTCGCGGCCCGTGGCGAAGGCATTCAGCGCCGTGTCGTTGATGAGGAAGATGCGCGGCATCGGCAGATTCCCGGCGATGGTCATCTCCTCAACGACGTTGAAAAGTTGCGGGTCGTCGCTCTTGCGGATCTCCTTGGCGCCGCTGACGGCCAGCAGGGCCGACGCGCCGCCATAGTAGCTGAACAGGATCATCACACCGGCCACGGCCAGGGCCGCCACGACGGCGATCGTCAGCGTGTAGCTGATCGGCGGCGGGGCGTTCACGGGCACGTCTCCGCCGAAGTCCGCGGCCTCGTTCCCGCCGGGCACACCGACGATCACCAGGGCGATGACCGAGGCCAGGGCGCAGAGCACGATCGTCACGAGAATGCAGAGCAGGACCGTGTTGCGTTTGTTCTCGCGAATCAGATCGTCGAAACTGGCCATGTCACCCGTGTTGGAGAGCTGCGCCGCGCGTTCGGCGGCACAGGCGATCAGAAGGACACTTTCGGCGCCTCGCGGGCCGCACCATCCTCAAGCTCGAAGAAACTCATGCGCTTGAAGCCGAACATGCCGGCAATGATGTTGGTCGGGAACATCTCGACGCGTGTGTTCATGCCGCGCACCTGGTCGTTGTAGTACTGGCGGGCGAAGCCGATCTTGTTCTCGGTCGAGGACAGCTCCTCCTGAAGGGCCAAGAAGTTCTGGTTGGCCTTCAGCTCGGGATAGGCTTCGCTGAGGGCGAAGATCCGCCGCAGGGCCCCGGTGATCATGTTCTCGGCCGCGGCCTGGTCCTCGATGCTCGACGCGTCGATGCCGGCCTGGCGGGCCTTGATCACGCGCTCGAAGGTCTCCTTCTCGTGGGAGGCGTAACCCTTGACCGTTTCGACCAGGTTGGGAATGAGGTCGTAGCGGCGCTTCAACTGCACATCGATCTGGGCCCACGCCTCCTGGACGGCGTTTCGCAGGCGGACCAGTCCGTTGTAGGCCACGATGAGGTAAATCGCCGCAAGGACGACCACCGCCACAACGGCCAGAACAATACCCAGCAAGATAATCATGTCGTGCCCCTTTCCCGGATCGGAGTTGTCTGCGGCGGGAACCTTACCACCGGCTGTGATTCTAGTTGCACGTCCGCCGTGTGTCAAGCAACCCCCGGCAGACGCCCTCTGCCGCCCGGCCGCCAGCCCCCTGCGGGGAGGCCGACCTGGGGGTTTTACTAAACAGAACGCACATAATGGTCCGAAAACAGCTACAGCGCATGGAGATACTCTATACGCTGTCGGCACGACGACAGGCCCGCATACCGGGCCGCAGCCTGAGAAAGGACGTCATGGCCAAGGAGGCAGGACTGGTCCAACTCGTCATCAGCCCCGACAACCTGCGGGTCTGGGGACGAATTAACCCGGAGGGCGACCTGGAGTCGTTCAACGAGGGGACGGTCATGAAGCTTCTGGCGGCTCATTCGATTGAGCCGAACGAACAGGCCAGGAGCAATGTCTCCGCGCTTGTCCAGCGCGTCGCCGCCGGTGACATTCCCGAAGACGACTTCCTGCTGGTTGAGGGCCTGGACCCCGTCCCGGGCGAAGACGGCTACATCGAGTGGGCCGAAGGGTGCGACCCGAACCGGGCTCGCGCAGCCGAAGGCCAGAACGAGATCGACCACTACGCCCGCAGCGACATCATCAGCGTGTCCGCGGGAGCCCTGATCTGCACGGTGCATCAGCCGACGCTCGGCGAGCCGGGGCGCGATGTCTACGGCCGCGAGGTGCCCCCCAGGAAAGGACGCCGGGCGCCGATCACCTTCGGCGAAAGCGTGGTCCACGACGAGAAGGACCAGGACCGGATGCTCGCCCGGATCAGCGGGCGGCTGAACATCATGGGCCCCAGGGTCTGGATCACTCCCCTGCTGGTCATCAACCGTAACGTTGACTTCACGTGCGGCAACATCGACTTCGACGGCGACGTCATGGTCCGCGGCAACGTCCTCGACCTGTTCACTGTCAAGGCGACACGGAACATCATCGTCCGCGGCCTGGTCGAGGCGGCCCATGTGGAGGCCGGCGGCGACCTCGTGGCCGTGGGCGGCATCGCCGGCAAAGAGAAGGCCGTCATTCGGGCCAAGGGACAGATCAAGGCCCGCTTCGTCGACAACGCCACGGTGGATGCTACCGGAGACGTCTACATCCAGCGCGAGATTCTCAACAGCAAGGTCACCACGGCCGCGCATCTGGTCACCCCCGGAACGATCACCGGCTGCGTCGTCGAGGCCTGCCAGGGCGTCGAGGCGTCGATCGTCGGCAGCCGCAGCGGCATCCGCACCACGCTCATGGTCGGCTACGACCGCGAGACGCAACGCAAGCTCTCGCGTCTCGAGCAGGACATGGCTACGACCGAGGACGCCGTAACACAGCACCGGGCTAAGCTGGAGCCGCTCCTGAAACGCAAGAACGATCTGACCGACTTGTCGAAGTCGCGGCTCGTGAAGCTGCTCAATCAGATCAAGCAGGAGATGAAAGAACTCGAGGAGATGGACCAGAAGAAGCAGCAATTCAAAGAGCACATCCGAAACAATCGCGATGCAGCCGTGAAGGTGTCGCAGATCATTCGCGAAGGCACGACCATCCAGATCGGCAAGGCAAGTCTCACGCTCCGCGAGTCGCTGCGGGGACCGCTCAAGCTCATGAATCAGCGCGTCGACGGCACAGAGAGAATCGTCGCCACGAGCAAGAACCAGGGGCTCGTGGTGCTGGACTCCTGCCTCGTCAGTTGATCCTTCCGCCCTCTGCCCCGACTACTTCCCCGCCTGTGCCCGGGCATCGAGGAACCCCTGCAGGATAATTTGCGCCGCCACCTTGTCGATGCGCTGTTTCCGCTTGGCCCGCGACAGATCGGCGTCCAGCATGCTCCGCTCGGCACTGACCGACGAGAGACGCTCGTCCCACAATTCGACGGCAAGCCCTGCGGCCTCCGTCAGCCGCGCGGCCAACTGCTCAGCGTCCTGCGCCGCCGGGCCGCGACTGCCGTCCATGTTCAGCGGCAGGCCGACAACGATCGCGCCGACCTCCTCCTGTCGGCACAGAGCGACGATGTCGGCAATAACCTGGTCCAGCGAACGTCGCTGCAGAACCTTCAGCGGTGTGGAGATCGTGGCGCCGGGATCGCTGATGGCCAGACCGACTCGCTTTTTGCCGGGGTCAACGCCGAGATATCTCACGCGGTCATCCTTTCAACAGGGGCGATTCGTCGGTGTGGTCGAACCGCTTGTGCCATTGTTCGTGCAACTCGTCGATGGGACACGCGTGATCGCATGTCGATTGTGACCACTCACTGTCGCCTCGCCGCAACTCGGCGATCTTGCCGCTGACGGTCTCACTGCCGATCGCCTCGACGTGCTCCAGGAACCGCATCAGCCGCACGCACCGCGCACAGGCCTCGTCGGCATAGAGCTTCTCGATCTCCCTGGTGAGCCAGGCGAACTCGGCCTTGCCCTTCTCGGCGCGGCCGGCCAGAAAGATCACGCCCAGGACAGCGAATACGGCCGCGGCCGCAAGCTTCATGTACCTGGGGTCCAGGTACTCGCCGGCAAGCCGCCCCGCCAGGCAGGCCAAGGCGCTGCTGGCCGTCAGGGCCGTGGCCGCACCCAGGAACACGGCCCATCGCCCGTGTCTGTTGCCGGCGGCAAGACTCATCGTGGCCAACTGCGTCTTGTCGCCCAGTTCGGCGACGAAGATGGCCGCGAACGTGAACAAAAACGCCTCCCAAGGCGCCCTCGGGGCGGCAGGCTCCGAGGCATCAGCCGCCGGAGCCGCGCCGCTCGCCGTGGCAAACTGCAGGCCGAACATCACGGCACAGACGATGAAGATGACCCCGGCGATGGTACTGAGGGTTCGTGGCTTGAGGAAGCGGGCCAGCAGGTCGCCCACCAGCACCCCGATCAGGGCGCTCAGGATGAGGGCCGCCGAGGCAGCGGCAAAGACGATCCAGCGGTAGCCCGGCGAGTTGGCTGCAAAGCCCAGAGCGGCAATCTGGGTCTTGTCACCCAATTCGGCCACAAAAACAGCCACAAAGGCCACAGCCGACAAACGCAGGTCGCGTGACCATGGGGACTTAGCTGTTGCGGACATCGCTGACTCCACCAAAAACCGGCGTCATCGGCCTCTCAGGGCCGGGCAGGGAGCATTATAGTACGCCGAAAGGGGCCGAGCAAGACGCAACAGGAATCTCCCCGGAGCTTGCCGGTAGTGTCCTGCGGGAGCAACAATCGGCCTTTCAGCCAGGGCGGCACAAATCATGTTTCCCAAGTGTCCACCATTTTTCAGGCTGTTGCTACCGAGTGGACAAGGAACGGAAGTTGTGATAAGCTATAGACAGTGGAGGCTTAACTGCAGGCCCATGAGCCGTGGACACTTGGTGGTGAGGAAGCCCGAAAACGCCTTGACAGAGGATGGTCAGGGGTCTAATGTGATTGGTGAACAGTATACTGCACCACGGACAAAGCGGAGGTGCGATTTGCCGACCTGCAAGACTCGCGCGATTCAGGACCTGGCCAAGCAGTTGGCCTTCTCGCCCGAACAGGTCCGCAAGCAGGAAATCGATCGGGCCGAGCAACTGGCCTTGCGTATTGATCCCGTCAAGAGCTATCCCTACGAATTCATCTGCTACCAGATCACCGGGTACCGTCCGCGTACGGCGATCCTTGAGACGATCCCGGGAGAATTGCTCCGTAGCGACCTCGTTCGGATGATCGAGTCGCTCAGCGAAAGCCTGAGCCTTCGCGTCGAGGACGCCGGGCAGCCCGTGCTGAGCATCGACGACCTGTGCGACAAGTTCAAGGTGACCAGCAAGACCATCAGCCGCTGGCGGAAGGCGGGCCTGGTCTCACGCAAATTCCTCTTTCCCGACGGCAAGAAACGGGTGGGCTTCCTGGCCTCGAGCGTCGAGGCTTTCGCCAGCACGAATCCCTCGCGAGTCGAATCGGCGAGCACGTTCTCGCAACTGAAGCCCGAGGAGCGGCGCGAGATCATCCGCCGCGCGCGGCGGCTCAGCCACTACTGCCATTGCTGCCTGTACGAGGTCAGCAAGCGGATCGCCCGCAAAATGGGCCGCGCGGTCGAGACGGTTCGTTACACGATTAAGAAATACGACGAGACCCATCCGGACCTGAAGCTCTTCCCGAATTCGCTGGAGCAGCTCAACGATCGCGACCGCGAACATATGTTCCGGGCGTTCCGCCGCGGCGTCAGCGTCCACGCCCTGGCCAAGCGCTATTGCCGCACCCGGTCGAGCATTTACCGCATCATCAATGAGATGCGTGTCGAGCATCTGCTCCGCGAGCCGACCGAGTGCATCTACAATCCGGAGTTCGACGCCCCGGACGCCGACGCGAAGATCCTTGGCGAAGAGCCGCAGAACACCGGCGCCCGCACGCCCAAACCACCTCCGGGCCTGCCCGTGTATTTGAGGGCGCTGTACCGCACTCCCCTGCTGACGAAGGAGCAGGAGCAGTACCTGTTTCGCAAGTACAACTACCTGAAATACCGAGCGATCAAGCTAAAGGAGAAGCTCCGCCGCGCACGTACTCCCAAGTCTCGCGACATCGAGGAAGTCGAGCGGCTGCTGGCCGAGGCCAACCAGGTCAAGAATCGTTTGGTCAAGGCCAACCTGCGTCTGGTGGTCAACATCGCCAAGCGGCACATCGGCAGCGTGTCGAACTTCTTCGAACTGGTCAGCGACGGCAACATCTCGCTGATGCGGGCCGTCGAGAAATTCGACTACGCCCGCGGCTTCAAGTTCTCGACCTATGCGTCGTGGGCGGTCATCAAGAACTATGCCCGGACCATCCCCGAAGAGAATTACCGCATGGACCGCTTCATGACCGGCAAGGACGAACTTCTGGAGGCCAGTAGCGACCTGCGATTCGCCGGCGACGAGGGCA
Source organism: Planctomycetota bacterium (assembly GCA_016935955.1). Next base: position 1,262 of record JAFGPY010000170.1, on the reverse strand, counting down.
TCCAGGAACTCGACAGCGGGGTCAAGGAATCGATCGAGGAGGTGCTGGAGAAACTCACACCGCGAGAGCGTGAGGTCATCGAGCGCCGCTTCGGCCTGGGCGGCGGTCCCGGCCCCCAGACGCTCGAAGAGGTCGGCCAACGATTCGGCGTGACCAAGGAGCGTGTGCGGCAGATTGAGTCGAAAGCCCTCGAGAAGTTGCGGCACCTGATCGACCGCGAGACCCTCGAAGCCACCCTGACCGACTGATCGTACAGGCCGCCGTGTCAGTTCCCTGCGCAAGCAAGTCCGCCTGCCAGTCACTGCATCTGTGTGTCATCAACAGACCCCAGGTATACAGGTCCCAGGGAATTCCTGCACTATCTCTACTCGCCCATAGCCTTGATGATCAGGCGCTTCGGACGCTGGCCGTCGAATTCGGCGTAGAAGACCTCCTGCCAAGGGCCGAGGTCCAGCTTGCCGCCGGTCACGGGCACGATCACCTGGTGGTGCACCACGAGGTTCTTCAGGTGCGAATCGCCGTTGGTCTCGCCGGTGCGGTGATGGCGATAGTCGTCGCGGTACGGGGCCAGACCTTCGAGCCAGTCGTCGATGTCCTGCAAGAGACCCGGCTCGTTGTCGTTTACGAGCACTCCGGCCGTAATGTGCATCGCCGACACCAGGACCATGCCCTCCTTGATGCCCGCGGCCCGAACCACGCCGGCCACGTCGTCGGTAATGCGAACGTAGGCGCGGTGCTGCGGCGTGTTGAACGTCTTGTACTCGGTCTTGACTTTCATGGTGGCTCCTTAATCATCTCGTAACGGTCGTACGGTTGTCTGGATGATAAGCCGGAAGCGTCCGGGCGGCAACCCGCAGTCCCCAAAATAGGGGGTGACAACGACGGGGCAGACGCTAGAATGCCGCCCTGAACTCGCGGCGTTGGGGCGGCGCGACGGACGATTCCTGGTGGAGATCGATCATGGCGAAGAGCAAGTCGGCGAGAACGAAACCGTACCGGGCCTTCTACGTTCAGGGCACGCATTGGGACCGTGAGTGGTACCTGCCGTTCCAGGAGTACCGCGCGCGGCTAGTCTTCATCATCGACAAGCTGCTGGAGATCATGGAACGCAACAAGGCCTTCCGCTCATTCTTCCTGGACGGTCAGACGGCGGTCGTCGAAGACTACCTGGCCATCCGCCCCGAGAACGAGAAGCGGCTGATGAAGCTGATCCGCTCGGGCCGCGTGCTGGTCGGCCCGTGGTTCGTGATGCCCGACGAGTC
>JAFGPY010000169.1 GCA_016935955.1 Planctomycetota bacterium | reverse complement strand
ATCAAGGCGGCCGTTGCGGCCGGGGGCAAGGTCATCCTGATGAGCCACCTCGGCCGGCCCAAGGGCGAGGCCAAGCCCGAGATGTCGCTGGCCCCGGCGGCCAAACGCCTCGGCGAACTGCTCGGCAAGCCCGTCAAGCTCGCTCCCGACTGCGTCGGGCCGGAGGTTGCCGCCGTGGTGTCGAAGATGGCCGACGGCGACGTCGTGGTGCTCGAAAACCTGCGCTTCCACAAGGGCGAGGAAAAGAGCGATCCGGAGTTTATCAAGCAGTTGGCTTCCCTGGGCGACGTCTACGTGAACGACGCCTTCGGCACCAGCCACCGCAAGCATGCCAGCATGTACGGCGTGCCGTCGCTCTTGCCGAAGGGCTCGCGGGCCATCGGCTTCCTGGTGCAGAAGGAACTGCAGTTCCTGGGCGACGCCCTGACCGAGCCCAAGCGGCCGTTCGTGGCCATTCTGGGCGGGGCCAAGGTCAGCGACAAGATCGGCGTCATCGAGAACCTGTCGCAGAAGGTCGATGTGCTGCTGATCGGCGGCGCGATGAGCTACACGTTCATGCGGGCCAAGGGGCAGGGCACCGGCAAGAGCAAGGTCGAGGCCGTTAAGGAGAACAAGGACGGCTCGAAGACCAACGTCATCGCCCTGGCCAAGGACCTTTTGGCCAAGCTCGAAAGCGCCAAGGCCGAACTGGTGCTGCCGGTCGACCACCTGGTGGTGCAGGAGTTCGACGAGTCGTCGCCGACGGCCGTGCAGGCCCCGGCCATCAAGGACGGCTGGATGGGTGTGGACATCGGCCCCAAGACGATCGACCTCTACAAGAAGAAGCTGGCCGGCGCCGGAACGGTGGTCTGGAACGGCCCGATGGGCGTCTTCGAGAAAGAGCCCTGGGCCACCGGCACCAAGGCCGTCTGCGCCGCCCTGGCCGACCTGAAGGGCGCCACGACGGTGATTGGCGGCGGCGACAGCGCTGCGGCCGTGGCCCAGTTCGGTTACGCCGACAAGATGAGCCACATCTCGACCGGCGGCGGCGCGAGCCTGGAGTTCCTCGAAGGCAAGGGCTTCGCCTGCCTGGACGTGATTGACGAGGCCTGAGCGGCCGAGGGGAATACGGACGTTGTCGCGACGAATGGAACGCAACTTCCCTGTGCCGGCCATCGCGCCGAGCCTCCTGGCCAGTGACTTCGGGCGGCTGGCCGAAGAGGTGGCCCGCATCGAAGAGGCAGGGGCCGACCTGATCCATTTCGACGTCATGGACGGGCACTTCGTGCCCAACCTGACGTTCGGGCCGGGCATCTGCGAGGCCGTCCGCCGGGTAACGGATCTGTACATTGACGTGCACCTGATGCTCGACAACCCGCAGGTCTTCTTCAAACCGTTCGCCGAGGCCGGGGCCGACAACATCACGTTCCACGCCGAGGTCACGGACACGGCGGCGGAACTGACCGGGCAGATTCACGATCTCGGCTTGGACGCCGGCATCACGGTCAATCCGGACGTGTCGGTCGAGTTGCTGCGTCCGGTGGTCGACGACGTGGAGATGGTGCTGATCATGAGCGTCTTCGCGGGGTTCGGCGGGCAGAAGTTCATCCCGTCGTCCATCGAGAGGGTCCGCACGGTCCGCCCGTGGCTGCGGGACGGTCAGCGGCTGGAGATTGACGGCGGCATCACGCCCGAAACGGCCGTCGAGGCCGCGCGGGCCGGCGCCGACGTGCTGGTGGCCGGAACGTCGGTTTTCCGGGCGCCGGACGCTCGCGAGGCGATTGCCGCTCTGAGGGCCGCGGCGGTGAGGGTATAGCAGACATGGCCAAGACCAGTCAACCGATCTCGACGGCGGACAAGCGCGTGCCCGAAGGGCTGTGGATGCGCTGCCCCGGCTGCGAGAACCTGATCTACCGCAAGCAGGTCGAAGAAGGCTCCGGCCTCTGCCCGGATTGCAAGTACCACTTCCGCCTGTCGGCCCGCCAACGAATCAAACTGCTGGCCGACGAGGGCTCGTTCGAGGAGCACCTGCCCGACATCCGCACCACCGACCCGCTGAAGTTCTTCGACCGCAAATCCTACGCCGAACGTCTTGCGGCCGAGCAGGCCAAGACGGGCGAGTTGGATGCGGCCGTGGTCGGACGGGCGTTCATCAAGGGCCGCCCCGTGATGCTCGCCGCGCTGAACCCCGACTTCATCATGGGCTCGATGGGTTCGGTTGTCGGCGAGAAGGTCACCCACACCATCGAGAAGGCCACCGAGTACGGCATCGCTCTGGTCATCGTCTCCACGAGCGGCGGGGCCCGCATGCAGGAAGGCATCCTCAGCCTGATGCAGATGGCCAAGACCAGTGCGGCCCTGGCTCGCTACGACGACGCGGGCGGGCTCTACATCTCGGTGCTGGTCAATCCCTGTACGGCCGGCGTGGCCGCGAGTTTCGCCTTCCTGGGCGACATCACGATCGCCGAACCGCAGGCCCTGATCGGCTTCACCGGGCCGCGTGTCATCTTCCAGACCATCAAACGCGAACTGCCCGAAGGTTTCCAGACGTCCGAATTCCTGCTGGAGCACGGCTTCGTCGACATGATCGTCGAGCGGCAGGACCTCCGCAGCGAAATCGCCTCCCTCATCGACTATTGCGGCAAGTAAGGTACCCGCCGGGACGCGAGGCCCGACGCGCGTATCCCGGGGCACGGTCCGCCTGCTGCGAGCGAGGCCGAGGGGCCGCACCCGCCACCGCCGTGCGTTCACCGAGGCCGCTGTCGGCGTGATATGGCATTCGCATGCTTCTGCCCCTCGGCTTCGCTCGGGATCGTACGACAAGCAGAAGCACCCACACATTGCCGGCGCTTATCGTGGCCAAGCTGCGCTTGACCACGGCACCCCGCCATCGTTTCCCAGGCTGTGGGTGCCATGGTCTAGCCAGGGGGTAGAGGTTGTCCGATAACTCCGGACGGAGGAGCGGCCTTGTGCGGCGGATGGAATGCCTGTTCTGGCAGCAGCCTCTCGATCACCCAAGAGCCAAGGCCCGAAGGGCCGTCAGCATTTTAGCCGGGGGCAAAGCCCCCGGTCCTCGGGTTCCTCTAACTCCATGAGCCCCGAAGGGGCGAGACGCTGTTGATCGATGAACAGGTGCCGCCCCCTTGGGGCTCGGGTGTCTGTGATGCCTGGTTTCCGGGGGCT
>JAFGPY010000168.1 GCA_016935955.1 Planctomycetota bacterium | reverse complement strand
TAGTGGAACCACGAGATGCCCTTGGCCCCGTGGATGATGTTGGCCCAGCACAGCACGGTGACCTCTTCGGGCGTCGGCGCGGGCGTGTCGGGCTTCTCGATGTCGCACGTCTCGACGCAGGCGATCAGCGGCACGAGGTTCGCGTTGTACTTGCGGATGTTGTCCATGGCCGTGCACATGCCCTCGATCGACACGCCGAACTTGTCGTGGGCGTTCTCGATCGGGTAGTAGTCGGTCGAGAAGACGTCGGTGAAGAGCCGCTTGCCGACCGGCAGCTTGCCGTAGAGGTAGGTAAAGCTGCGGACGTGCTGGTGCATCCAGTTGTCCTCGGGCCGCGCGAAGCCGTAACCGGCGAACGTGCAGAACACGAGATGCTGCTTGTCGAGTTCATGGCACTGGTCCACCCACCGCCGCACTTCCTCGGGGAAAATGCAGTTGTCGGCGTTGTCCAGCTCGGGCTCGTCCTTCCACTCGTACATCAGAAACGCCGGATGCTTGCGGGCGATCTTGATGTACGGCTCCTGTTTCTCGGGGATCGTCCGGCGGTCGCGCTGTGTCTTCGACTTGTGGATGCCGCCGCCATTGGGCCAGTAGAGGCCGCGGCCCGGGCCGACCGCCTTCAGGCCGTACTTCTGCGCCAGGTCGAGCCAGGCCTTGAACCCCTCGGGCGGATAGAGCTTCTCGTTGAAGCCGATGTGCTTCATCGAGTTGACGTAGGGCAGCCACTTCTGAACGTCCTTCTCGTCGCTGACGCCCTTGCACATCACCGGGAAGAACGGTTTGCCCGCGACGCAGATCGCGTAGTTCTCGTCGAGGCCCACCGCCGGCACGCCGTCGTAGGGCTTCGTCCACGTGCGCGACGCCGTGCGGCCATCCGACAGCGAGACCGTCAGCGTGTACTCGCCGGCCGCAAGCTCGCGAAGGTCGAGCGTCACCGTCTCCTGCGGATCAAGCTTGCCGCTCTTCTCGAAAACGGTCTTCGCCGGACGCTTGCCGCCGACGAGCACCGCCTTCATCGACACGTCGGCCGCCACCTGCCCGACCTGGGCGTGCAGGCGCATGCCCAGGCGGGCGTGGAAGTCCGCGTGATAGAGTTCCAGCTCGGCGGCGCGAGCCGTTGTCGCCAATCCCATGGTGACGACCAGTGCGGCCACGACGATGATCCCCGTTCGCTTCATGATGACTTGCTCTCCCCAATCATTGTCTGCTGACCCGAACGATTTCCGGTTTTCCAAACCGCCGCCACCCAAGAAGTCTCGCGCCCGGCGAGACGATCCGTTGCCGTCGTCGCGGGCTGCCCGCCCGCTGAAGAAGTCCGTGTTTGTGTAGCACGCCCGTCCCCGGGCGTGACGCAAGGCTGCAGATCACCGCTGAAGGCCCTGTCCCCCGGCCGAGGGCGGCCGGGCTACATTTCTTCAACGGGCGCCCCCGCTCACTTGTTGGGCTTGAAGACCTTGAAGCGGGCCTGCTCCAGGATCTCGTCGCCCCAGTAGACCGTGGCCGTATAGTCGCCCAGATGCTTCAGGTGGACGTTCGGGAATTCGAAGACCTGGCAGCGGACGCCCAGCGGGTCGGGGAACTCCACGTCGTCGCTGCCCTGCTTGATCGTCTCGCCGGCGGGGTCTTCGAGCTGGACGCGGATGCTCTGCCGCCCGTGGCCGCTCGTGAGGCTCAGAAAGAGCGTGATCTTCGGGTAGAGGATCGGCACGCCGACGACGGGAACCTCGAAGATCATGTTCACCAGCGACATGCGTCGCGTCCGGGCGTCGAGGATGGCCGCGTCGCAGAAGAGCATGGCCGTGACGGTCGGCTTCTGTGGGCTGTGCTGCGTGGTCATGGCTGGCGTATCTCCCGAGCGAAGTGGCCGCACCGTCACTTATTGCCGCATGGCGCCTGTCCATAATACGTTCGCGGGGGGCGTTCGTCCAACGGCTTTCGTCGCCGTTCGGCGGCATTGACACGCAGCGGCGTTTGCCGTATGACCGAACTATCGCCCCAAGGCCGATCGTTGTCGCCGCACGACCTTTCTACAAGGAACCGCCATGGAACGACCGATCTTTCACCGCAGCAAATGGAACCCGCTGATCACGCCGCAGGAAATCAAGTTCCCCGTGGCGGCGGTGCTGAATCCCGGTGCGGCCGAGGTGGGCGGCGAGGTCGTGCTGGCGGTGCGGATCGAGGACCGCACGGGCCGCAGCAACATCCACATCGCCCGCAGCAAGGACGGTTGCACCAAGTGGCAGGTGGAGACCGAGCCGATTCTGCGTTACGGGTTGCCGCAATATCGCTACGAGCAGTTCGGCTGCGAGGACGCGCGGTTGACATACCTGGCCGAAGAGCGGCGCTGGTACATCACCTACACGGCCTACTCCGGGGCGGGGGCCGCCGTGGCCCTGGCCCGCAGCGAGGACCTGGTGACGGCCGAGCGGCTGGGTCTGATCTTCTCGCCGAACAACAAGGACGCGGTGCTGTTCCCGCGGCGGTTCAACAATCGCTGGGCCGTGCTGCACCGGCCGGACGCGGGCGGCATCGAGCACATCTGGTCGGCCTACTCGCCGGACCTGGTCCATTGGGGCGATCCGCACTGCGTGTTGCCCGAGGGCAGCGGTCCGGACTGGGATGCGGTGAAGGTGGGGGCCGGCCCGCCGCCGCTGCTGACGCGGGACGGCTGGCTGCTGATCTATCACGGCGTGAAGGCCTACGGCGGGCACTACGTGTACCGGGCCGGGGCCGCACTGCTGGACAAGGACCGCCCGCACAAGATCGTCGCACGCACGCACCAGTGGCTGTTCCAGGCGGCGGCGCCGTACGAACTCGAAGGCATGACGCCGAACGTCGTCTTCCCGACGGGGCTGCTGCTTCGCGGCGACGAGCTGTGGATGTACTACGGCGCCGCCGACACGCACGTCTGCCTGGCCACGGCCAAGCTGAAGGACGTCCTTGCCGCCCTGGAAGACTAAGCGGCGCGGCAGTGCTCGGCGACGCTTCGGTCTCTGCGTTGGGCTGCCGCTGAGGCCCGAAGGGCCGTCAGCATTTTAGCCGGGGGCAAAGCCCCCGGACAATGGGTCCAACAAGTCTATGAGCCCCGAAGGGGCGAGACGCTGTTGATCGACGAACAGGCGTCGCCCCTTCGGGGCTCAAAGTTTGCTAGGCCCGGCTTCCGGGGGCTTCGCCCCCGGCCAAACTCCCGTCGGCCCTTCGGGCCTTGCCACTTCGATCGTCGGGAATCTGCTCTGAAACCACACCCCTTAATCCGGCAAGCACGAGGCTTTCTCCCTATCCACAATCATCGGGCCGCCTCGCTCTGTCAGGGGCTCAGCTCTTGTCCAGGACCGCCCGAGCTTCCTTCAGTTGCTGGCGGATCGGGATGTTCTGCGGACAGGCCTTCTCGCACTTGCCGCACTCGATGCAGGCGTCGGCCATCTTCTTGCCGCTACTCTCGACCGCTCTCTTCATGAAGGCGTAGCCGCGCACGGCCGCCTCCTCGCCGCCATAGACGTTGCGAACGATCATGTGGTGGAAGATGTCGGCGATGCGGATCTGCTGCGGGCACTCCGGCTCGCAGTACCGACATCCCGTGCAATAGAGGTCGGCCAGACTCTTCAGGCTTTCGAGGGCGTCCTCGGTGGCCTTCTTCTCGGCGGCCGACAACGGCTCGCCGCGCGCGGCCGTCCGCAGGTTCTCCTCGACGTCGCTCATCCGCGTCATGCCGCTCAGGGCAACCGAGACGTTCGGGTTGGCCAGCACGAACCGCAGGGCCAGCTCCGGGGTGGTGGCGACGCCCTCGGGCAACCGCTCGCCCATCGGGCCGGCCGTGACGCTCAGCCGTCCGCCGGCCACCGGGCCCATGATGATCACACCCATGCCCTTCTTGCGCGCGTGGGCGATGGCCGCCTCGTTCTTACGGTCGAGCAGGTTGTACTGGCAGGTTGTGAACTCGAACAGTCCCGAGTCGATGATCTTGATGAAGTTCTCGGGCGTGTCGTGGAAACTGAATCCGATGTGGCGGATCAGGCCCTGCTCTTTGGCCTTGAGCATCTGCTCATAGTGGCCGCCGGGGCCCTGGACGTGCTCGTCGAAACTCTTCCATTGCAGGAAGTGGTGGTGGTAGCAGTCGATGTAGTCGACCTTGAGCCGCTCGAGCGAGTCCTCCAGGTTCTTCCACCACTTGTCGCGGTCGGCCTTGTCGTAGTGGGGGTTCTTGGTCGAGACGACAATCGAGTCCCGCGGGTGCCCGTCGGCGAACCATTCGGCCAGAGCCTCGCCGACGGTCCGCTGCGAATCCTGGTTGCAGTAGCCGACGGCCGAGTCCACGTAGTTGACGCCGCCCTCGAAGGCCCGACGGAACATCGGCAGGGCCAGTTTGCGATCCACCTGTTGCTCGTCGTCGGTCATCGGCAGCCGCATGGCCCCGAAGCCCAGCGCCGACACCCTCAGTCCCGTCCTGCCCAACGTTCGGTAATTCACCCGTTCTCCTCCCATGCTCCAGCGCGATTGACCATAGGGGGGGCCATCCCTTCCCATGCCTGTGAGGTTAACACCCCAATTTTACGCAGGTTCCGTTTCATGACAAGATTGCTTTGCGGCCGAGGGGGTCGCAGATGACGCTCGCGGGGTGTACCTTGAAAACGTGGCACGCCTTTGAACCCCTCTCCCTCGACGGGAGAGGGTGGCCCGCCGAGCGACAGCGAGGCGCGGCCGGGTGAGGGTGACGCCACGTCGCAACGGTCCGCCTGCTCGTCCCCCTCACCCCATCCCCTCTCCCTCCAGGGGAGAGGGGTCCCGCCACCGGACACACAATCAATAACGAGTGCCATTTTCCTGAGGCACGCCCCGCCCGCGGGCTGTCGCTCTTATCGCTTGCATTGAACCCCGCTTTCGCTACACTATGGGCGCGGGCGGTCGTAGGAGACACGACGACCGCTCTTGTTCTAAGGGACTCTAACGAAGCCTATGGTGGGTCCATCGTAGGTTTCGTTAGCCTCCCCTGAATGATCCCCTGCCCGGGCGAGGAGTAGACCGATGAGATTGCGCGATTTTCTGGACAGTGCCACGGTCAAGGTCGGGATGGTTGCGGCCGAGAAGGACGAGGCCATCGAGGAACTGGTCGACCTGCTGGTTCGAGCGGGCAGGATTCCCGATCGCGATGCCGCCGTCGAGGCCGTCACGGAGCGCGAGCGGCAACAGACCACCGGCATCGGCAGCGGCGTGGCCGTGCCGCACGCCAAACACGAAAGCATTCAGCAACTCACGGCGGCGCTGGGCATCTCGAAAGAGGGCGTCGAGTTCGACTCGATCGACGACAAGCCGGTGCGCGTGGTGTTCCTGATCATGGCCCGCGTGGACGATCCGGGCCCGCACATCCAGGCCTTGGCCGAGATCGCCCGCTTGCTTCAGATTCCCGGGTTCTATCGCAAGATGACCGAAGCCGAGTCGGTGGCCGACCTGCTCGCCCTGATCGAGTCGGAAGAATAGCATCGGCCGCAGGTTCCCGCCGCGAGCGGGGCTACGGGGCAACTGCCATGCAGGAAGTCATTCAGAAGATGCTCGAGGTGGAAGAGGAAGGCCGCCGCCTGGTGCGCGATGCGCGCCACGAGGCCCGCGAAGCCGTCCAGCAGGCCCAGCAGGAAGCCGAGGTCCGCCGCCAACAGACCGTCGAGCAGGCTCGCAAGGAGGCGGCCGACCTGGTTGCCCAGGCCGAAGCCGACGCGCGGCAAGAGAAGCAGCAACAGCTTGCCGAACGGCTCAAACAACTTCAACAGGCCCTCCAGGTCGAGGCGTCCGACGTCGAGCAGACGGTCGAGGCCGTCCGCCGGGCCGTCCTCGGGCTGTAGACGACACAATACTGCTTTCGCGGAAGTGACTCGTGCTGACCAAGATCGAAACCGGTCTGGATTTCCTGATCGCCAAGGCGCGGGCCCTGCACTCGCAGGTCTACGAGGGCGACCGCCTGCTGGCCTTGCTGCGGCACCGCACGCTCATCGAACTGGCCGGCGAACTGTTCCCCAACGAGGCCGTCGCCGGACACATGGGCCTCCAGCGGCGGCTGGTCGAGCGCTATGCCGTCCTGATTGCTCAACTGTGGCGCTACCTCGGGCCCCCGCGCGACCAGTTGTTCGCCGCCATGGTTGCCCGGCTCCAGATCGAGAACATGAAACTCTGGCTCCGCATGCGCGTGGCCGGTCGCGGCGATTTGCCCGAACAGTTGCCGCTGATTGCCGTGCCCGAACCCTTCCGCTGGCTGGGCTTCGACCCGACGAGGGCCAAGAGCGTCAGCGAACTGGTCAACGACATTCCCGAGCAGACCCTGCGCGATTCGGCCCGCGAAGGGCTGCTCCTGTACAACGAGACGGAGCTGCCGATCTACGTCGAGGCCGGGCTGGATCGCGGCTACTTCCGCCTGCTGGCCGAGAGCATCGCCGCGCTGCCTGCGGCCGATCGCAAGAGCATCGCCGACCTGGTCTCTTTCGAGGGCACGCTGTACAACCTGATGTTCATCCTGCGGTGCCGGGTCAATTACGACCTGGACGGCAAGGCCGTCGCCGCGCTGGCGGCCCCGGACGCCGTGACCGGCCACGTGGCCTCCTGGGTCCGCAGCGCCGCCCAGCAACAGGGCGTCCGCGAGATTGTCGCCGCGGCCCCGCGCTCCGTCCGCGACCGCCTGACCGAGGTGCCGCCGGAGTTGCCGGCCATCGAGCGGCGACTGTGGCGGCGCTACTACGCACTGGCCAACCGGACCTACTTCGGTTCGCTGTTCGACGTCGGGTGCCTGTGCGGCTACGCGGCGGCAAGGCGCATGGAACTGGCCAACCTGATCACGACGGTCGAGGTGATTCGCTACGGGATGACCGTGGGCGACGCGCGACAACGCTTCGTCGCGCCCGAAGCCTGAGACGTGGGCCTGAAATGTGGGATGGGTCCGTGCCGACCCGCGCGGAAGCTGTTGTAGGGGCGGCTCGCGAGCCGCCCTGAACGAGGAGCAGTGGGTGCTTGCACCCACACAGGGGCGTAGGGACACGGCCTGCCGTGCCCGCAGGATCGAGACGACAGCGACGTCCGGCATGCCTGACGTAGCAGGCATGGCACCCGCCAGAGATGTAGGGGCACGGCCTGCCGTGCCCGCAGGAAATGCAGGGTGGGTCCCCCGGACCCACGCGGCCAGCAAAGGGTGCCATGCTTCTGCTTGCAGAAGCATGCGAAAGGATCATGGCCACGCAAGCGTGGCCATGCCACCCAGGAAGTGGGGTGGGTGCTTGCACCCACGCGGAGTCGTAGGGGCACGGCCTGCCGTGCCCGCAGGATCGAGACGACAGCGACGTCCGGCATGCCTGACGTAGCAGGCATGGCACCCACCGGAGATGTAGGGGCACGGCCTGCCGTGCCCGCCGGATCGAAACGGTGGAGACATTCGGCATGGCGGCAGACAACGGCCGCCATGGCACCCGCCGGAACGAATGTAAGGGCGCGGCCCGGCCGTGCCCGCAGGGAAAGCCAAGCGACGCCCGAAGCCTAGGGGAGGATCGCACCATGTTGACGCCCGCACCGATGAAGCGGGTCAACCTGTTCATCCTGGAGAAGGATGAGCAGACCGTCGCGCGCGCCTTGGGCAAACTCAAGACCATCCACCTGGTTCCGGCCGACGAGGCCGAGGTGTCCCTGCAGCACCGGCCGCAACAGGACCAGGAGGTCGACAAGAACCGCCAGTTGCTGTTGCACGTCGAGCGGCTGATGGCCGAGCTTCACATCGAGGAGGACGGGCCCGAGGCCCAGATGCCTCACAAGACGTCCGCCGAGATCTCCGACCGGCTGCACGAGATCGAGGTCCGCGCCGAGGAGGCCGACCGCCAACTGAAGCGCTGCGAGAACGAGCGGACGCAACTCGACAGTATGATCCGCAACATCGACTCGTTTGTCGGGCTGGGCGTGCCGATCGAGCGGCTCAACGATTTCTCATTCCTGCACTTCGCCATCGGCTCGATGCCCGAGACGTCCCTCGGCG
>JAFGPY010000167.1 GCA_016935955.1 Planctomycetota bacterium | reverse complement strand
CTACGACCGACAGACCGACACGCTGGAACTGATCCCCGGCGCCACGCAAGACACGTGCGTGACTTCGGGCACGTCGATCAACGCCGATGGACGCTATGTGGCGTTTGCCACCGACGCCCCGCAGTTGGTGCCGGGCGACACGAACGGTGCGCGCGACATCTTCGTCTACGACCGGCAGACGCAAGCGTTCGAGCGCGTCAGCGTGGCGTCCGACGGGTCCCAGGGCGACAGCAGCAGCTTCAATCCCTCGATCAGCGCGGACGGGCGCTTCGTGGTGTTCAGCTCCTACGCCTCAAACCTGGTTGCCAACGACAGCAACAACCGCGAGGACGTTTTCGTTCACGATCGCCAGACGGGCACCACCGAACTGGTCAGCGTCTTGGCCAATGGTTCGCAGTTCAGCCGCTCCAGCGACTGCGGCACGATCAGCGCTGATGGCCGCTACGTGGCCTTCCGGGCCAACGGCGTTTATGTCCACGACCGCACGACGGGCACGACCGAATGCGTCAGCATGGCCTACGACGGTTCGGCGGCCAACGATCACAGCGGGTCCATCTCGCTCAGCGCCGACGGCCGCTACGTGGTCTTCTCGTCGGAAGCCTCGAACCTGGTGCCCGGCGATACCAACGGAGAGGAGGACGTCTTCGTCTACGACCGTCAGACGGGAACCATGCGTCTGGTGAGCACGGGCTACAGCGGATTGCAGGGCAACGGCGAGAGTTGGCGCCCCGTGATCAGCGCCGACGGTCAGTTCGTGGCCTTCGAGTCCGAAGCATCCACACTGGTGCCGGGCGACACCAACGGCTTCGACGACATCTTTGTCCGGCCGACCGCCGAGGTCGGGCGGTTCGGCATGCACGTCGTCGGCGTCGGCGACGGCGATACCGTCGAGGGCGTCGACTTCGGCAACCGCCAGATCGCGACCTCGCAGATCGACGTGATGCTGGTGCCGGTGGTGGCGCCGTCGGCCGCGGGCGCCGACGCGCTTCCCGAGGCGCTCGAGGTGGTGCCGGCCGGTCAGCCCTACTATGTCGAATTGTGGGTGCAAGACACCGGTCTGCCCGCCGCGGGCGTCACCGCCGGAACGGTCGATCTGCACTACGCGACCGCCCTGGCCGACGCCACGGGCGTGGTCCATCTCGACTTCGACTTGCTGCCCTCCGGGCAGATTGACGACGCCGGGGGTCTGATCGACGACCTGGGTGGCGGCACCATGAGCGTGGGCGCCGGCGTGGCCCCGGCCTGGACGCGGATGGCCTATGTCGAGTTCTTCGCCACGGGAACCGGGCAGGTCGCGTTCGAACTCTCCCCCGGCAGCCTGCAATTCAGCCGCGCCGGCGCCGGCAACGTGGCCTGGGACTTCGTAAGCCTGGACAGCCGGGCGATGGTCAGCCAGATCGGCGCCGCGCCGCGGGTCGACGCGGCCCTGGTGCGCCAACCGACGTCCTTCGATCAGGCGGAGACGGGCGAGGTGGCCATCTTGCCCTCCAGCGAAGCGTGGATCCACGAATGGGAGCCGTTCTGGATCGAACTCTGGGTCAGCACACCGGAGATGGCCCTGCTGGGAGTCTCCGGCGGCACCGTCGATCTGAGCTACGCGACCGAGTACGCCACCGCGGTGGCCATCCAGTATGGGCCCGCGTTCACGCAGAATCGAAGTGGCACGATCGCCGACCCGGCGGGCCTGGTGGACAACGTCGGCGCGGTGACGCCCCGGACCGACGTCGGAGACGACCAGTTCGCATTGCTGGCTCGAATCCGGTTCGAGCCCACGGCCGAAGACCAGGCTCCCATGCAAGAGGCGACGCACTTCATGGGCCCGTATGACCTCGGCCTGGAGTTGAACGAACCGCACCTGGAACTCGTCGGCGTCGGCCCGGTGCCGGCCGAGTTGGGGACCGAGCCTTCGACCGACCTGTATGCCGTGCCCTACGACATCGACGACAACGATCAGGTCGATTTCGGCGATCTCTCCTACTTCACACCCGCCTTTGGCCGGCCGGTGGGGCAGATCGAGCCGCCGTACACGTGGTGGGCCGATTTCGACCACTCCGGACTGGTCGACTTCGGCGACTTCAGCGACTTCGCGGCCAACTTCCGCCGCGGCAAGCCGGACGCGGAAGTCACGATGCCGACGGGCTACCCGGACAACTGGCACGCACAGCAAACGCCCACGCCGGCCGAGGTGGTCGGCCGCCACGTCTTCTACAACAACTCGGTTTTCGACGGCGACGATCCGGCGGCCAACGCGGCGGACGACGCCGCCGTTGCCCCCGACAAGGCGGCCCTAATGCCGGACCAGACGGCCACCTTCGCCAACTACACGAGTTACGTTCGCGGGATCAACGGCGTCATGATCGACGTCGTGGGGCTGCCCGACGAGGCGACCCTCGACGCCGACGACTTCGAGTTTCGCGTCGGCAACGGTGACGCTCCGAGCGGTTGGGCCGACGCCCCCGCGCCCGTGGAGATCAGCATCCGGGCGGGCGCAGGGATCGACGGCTCCGACCGGGTGACGATCGTCTGGCCCGACTGCGCCGTGGCGAAACAGTGGCTGCAGGTGACCGTGTTGCCCACTCTCAACACCAAGCTGACTCGCCCCGACGTCTTCTACTTCGGCAACGCCGTGGGCGAGGCGGGCAACGCGACCGCCGACGCGAAGGTCAACGCCGTCGACGTGCTCCTGGCCCGCAACAACCCGCGGACGTTTCTCGATCCGGCGTCCGCCGATTTCCCCTACGACTTCAACCGCGACGCCCGCGTCAACGCCACCGACATGCTCATTGCCCGGCAGTCGCCGACGCACATGTTCAATGCCCTGAGGCTGATCAGCGCTCCGTCGCTGGAAGCGGATCCGGCTGCCATTGTGGCCTACTTCGCGAGGGTCTTGGGAGGCAAGACGACGGAGTCGGGTGCGGACAAGGCTTGGGCGTTGCCGGACCGCTCGTCCGCCTGCGACGCCGTGCTGGCCGTCGCCTCCCCGCAGGACGATGGCGGCGGGGCCAAGGCCTCGGCGCCGTGGGATTGGCTCTACGAGTTCGAATACGCTGGAGGAAACCATCGACCGGCGCAACAACGTGATCTGGCGGACAGCGCGACCGTCGCGCTGGCGATGCACGACGGGACATGACGTCCGGCCCGGCTAGCGGCGGATCATCTGAGAGAAGTCCGCGGCGTCGCGATTCTGATAGGCTAGCCGATTCACCCTGGCGCGGAGCTTCGTTTGCGCAAACGAGGTGTCGGTGTCCAGCAGCCCCAGGTCGTAGGCCAACTGGTCGGAGAAGCCCGGCAGCAGCACGCGGTATTCGTACGGCACGCGGTTGGATGCCAACTGGTTCACGTGACGGACGATGTTCGTCGTGCAGTTGTTGGTGAGGAGGTCGTAGAACTCGGGCTCTTGTGCCAGCTTGTTGGCCCGCAGCATCACGTCGACCAGCAGCGCCCGGGCCTGCTCGGGGGTGGCCCGGGTGCGATAGACGTAGACCTCGCTCTGCTGATAGTTGGCCCGAAGCCCGATCAGGTCCCGCTCGTCGCCGACGACGTACATCAGTTCGTACTGGTGAAGAGCCGCCTTGGCCGGGGAGTATTGCTCACCCTTTTCGCGGCGGATTTCGACCGAGACGGCCAGATAGTCGCGGCCGCCGAAACCGAAGCTCAGCATGGTATGGCCCACGCCCGGCAGGTCGGCGAACGGGACCATGATGAAATCGACGGAATCGAGCTCGCCCAGCTCGAACGTCTTGTCGTAGAACGTCACCGTATAGTCGTCGGCCGTGCGATACGTGCAATTGCGAATGTTGTGGACCGTCACCTGGTCGCCGTGAAACTCGGCATACGGCAGGACGGCCTGATCCGGCGACCAGTTGCGATCGTTCGAGGGCTGAAGTGTCTTGACCAGGTCGGGGTTGAGCTTCGGCGACGGCAGCTCGATCTGATCCAGTGGTGCCAACGTGTCCAAACGCCCCAGCGACGCCAGCGGATCGAGCTGGTCCAGCCGGGCCAGCGCATCGCCCGGCGGGCCGAAAAGCCGGCAGCCCGACAGCCATACGATCACCGCAGCCAGCCAGAATATACGCAGCCTGGACATTCTAGGTAGCCATGCAGTCGGGCGGTTTGCCCGGAAGAAGAGGATTGGGTATGCGGGCGGGTAGATGTAGCAGAAAGCCCGCTGGCTGGCAAGGCGTTTTCACTGCGGGAAAGCCGGGCCGTTTGCCCGCCCGCCCCGGGGCGCCCAGACTGGCATTGGCGACGCCGCAACGGTTGTGGTATAAGGTCGCTTTCCCGCTGCTGTGCGGCCGGAGTAGCGTGTGGCAGGGGCGCAAGCGGGAGGCCGCCGGGCGCGGCAGGTTGGACACACGGTGGCGGAAGTCGCCGATTTGGGGCGGATGGAACCGGACCATGAATGGTTGGCAGACTCAGGTGGTCACGGCGTCGGCCACGGAGGTTGCTCCCCAATGGCAACTCTCCGTGCTCTTGCCGGCCTATAACGAAGAGCAGGCGATCCAGCGCGTGCTGGGAGAAATCGTCGAGGTTCTCTCCGTCGAGTCGGTCCGCTACGAGATCCTGGTGATCGACGACGCCTCGACCGATCGCACGCCCGAGTTGGCCGAGGAGTTCGCCCACTCGTGCTGGCAGTGTCCCGTCCGCGTGGTCCGCTGCGCCGAGCGTCGCGGGGCCGGGGCGGCGCGCAAGGTAGGGATTCGGCAAGCCCGCGGCGAAATCGTCGTCATGCTCGACGCCGATGGCAGCTACGCCGCCGGATCGATCCCCGAGTTGCTCTCCCACTTCCCCGCCTACGACCAAGTTAACGGGGCCCGCACCAGCGAGCAGGGAACGCTGCCCTGGCTGCGCCGCCCGGCCAAGTGGTTCATCCGCAAGCTGGCCTGCTATCTGACCGGACACAAGATCCCCGACCTCAACACGGGGCTAAAGGCGTTCAAGCGCGACGAGATGCTGCGTTGGCTGTGGGTGGTGCCCGACGGGTTCAGTTGCGTGACCACCATGACGCTGGCGTTCTTGACCAACGGCTATGCGGTGAAGTACGTGCCGACGCCGTACCGCCAGCGGATCGGCCGAAGCAAGTTCCATCCGGTCAAGGACACGCTCGCCTACCTCAGCACCGTGTTACGGATGGTGCTCTACTTCCGGCCGCTGAAGGTCTTTCTGCCGCTTTCCGGCTTGATGATCGCCGCGGGCGCGGCCAAGAGCATGACCAGCTTCCTCTGGACCGGAAGCATGCAGGAGTCGGACATCGTGGTCGTGGTCGCCGGTTTCATGACGTGCATGCTGGGATTGCTGGCCGAGGTGATCGTGGCCCACCACCGCCGATGAGCTTGCCACTGGTAGGAGAACAGCTTGGGCTCCTGCAAAACGGCGAGCCCCAGACCTTCCGCAGAAGACCAGACCCGGGAGAGACGACCATGCCCGACAGTGTGCTGTCTTCCGTACGGAGCTGCGTGGGCAGTTTCACGGTGCCGGGGACGTGCTTCGCGCCGTCTGCCTGCACGGCCCGGCAAGGTGCCGACGCCCACCGGCGGTGGCCCCGCGATCCCGCGTTGAGGAGTCTCTACCTGAGCGCCGCGCTGGCCGACGTCCCGCGGCTGCTGGGGGCCGCCGACCGCAACCCCTATCGGCCGACCTACGGCTGTCTCGACCGCCAGTATTGGCACTATCGCACCAGCAGTTTTCCCTCGGAGATGTACCAGGAAGGCGCCCTGCCGTTGGCGCAGCTCTACGCGGTCAGACTGCCCGGCAACCGCTGGCAGGGCGACCCGCGGCTGCGCGAGCTGGCCATCGCGGCGGTTCGCTTTGCGGCACGCAGCAGCCACCGCGACGGCTCGTGCGACGATTACTATCCGTTCGAGCGGGCCTTGGGCGCCGCCGTGTTTTCGCTCCAGGCGGCCGCCGGCGCCTGTCAACTGTTGGCGTTGGACGACCGGCCGGTGCTCGACTGGCTGAAGCGCCGCTGCCGATGGCTGATCGGCCACGACGAGTCGGGCCACCTCGCCAACCACCAGGCTCTGGCCGCGCTGGGGCTGTTGCGCGTGGGACAAATCACCGCAGAGGCCGAATACCGTCAGGCGGCCGAAGCCCGCATCGACCGGCTGCTCTCCTGGCAAAGCGAGGAGGGGTGGTTCGAGGAGTACGGCGGCGCCGACCCGGGCTACCAGACCGTGACCATCGACTGCCTGGCCAAGATCCGCCGCCTCACCGGCGACGCCCGACTGGACGAGCCGCTGCGGCGGGCGGTGGCCTTTGCGCGCAACTTCCTGCATCCCGACGGCAGCTATGCCGGCGAGTATGGAAGCCGCGGAACCTATCATTTCTATCCCCACGGCATGGAACTGCTGGCGGCCACCAATGCCGACGCCGCCGACCTGGCCGACGGGTTCCTTCGCGCCCTGCTCTCGGGCAAGCAGGCCTCGCTGAGCGACGACCGGATGTTCACACACCGGCTGGGCAACCTGATCGAGGCCTACATTCACTGGTCGCCGTCGCGCCCCGCAGCGGGACAAGCCCCAGCCGACGGCCCACGCTATTTCCCACACGCCCGGCTGCTGGTCCACCGCAGAGACAACGCCCACACCGTGATCTCGGCGGCCCGCGGCGGTCTGTTCAAGCGGTTCACCCGCTCCGGGGCGATGACTACCGACGCCGGGTTGATCCTCGAGACGACCGGCGGACAGGTTGCCGTCTCGCAGATGCACCAGCCCGACCGCCGCGTCGAAGTGGCCGACGGCATGGCCGACCCGAAAGGCCCGTCCAACGGCCAACCGGCCCGGGGTCCGGCCCTTTCCGTCAGCGGCCGCTTGCATTGGGCCCGCTTCGAGACGGCCACGCCGCTGAAGCAAGCGGTTTTTCACACGGGCATGTCGCTGGTGGGCCGGTGGTGCCGGGCGTGGGTGCGGCGGCTGTTGCAGCGGCGGCTGATCACCGGCCGGCAAACGTGTCCCGTCCGGCTGAAACGGGGCTTCGAGTTCCTGCCGGAGCAGGAAGCCCTGGGAGGGCCCGGGCTGCGAGTGATCGACACGATCGAGCTGATCGGCCCCCGGATTCGCGTTCGGCGGATGAGTTACGCGAGCGATCTGCAAACGGCCTATGTGGCGGCCGGCGGCGTCTACCAGGAAGGCGTGTTGGAGCCCTGGACCGATTTGCAGCCGTACGTCGAGCAGCTCAACGCGGATCGCCGCGTGACGGTGGTTCGAGAGCTGTAGGTTTGTCTTGGGCCCCACCTCCGGCACGGGCGCTGCCGGAAATCCTCGCTCCATCGGTTGCCCGCAATTGTATAATTGCGCGGAAATCGCCAGCCCGGCTTTGCCCAGCCAGGGCAGAGCAGACGGCGAGACCGCCTCACGCCCGAGGGAGGCCCGTGGAGTGGCCTCCGGTCCTTCGTTCGTTCAGACAATCCAAGGGGAGGAAAAGGAAATGAGATGCAGAACTCTGATCACGGTCGCTTCGCTTGTGGCAGTGTCTCTGGCCGGCACCAGGGCCTTTGCCCACTGCCAGATCCCGTGCGGAATCTACAACGATCCGGTGCGGTTCACCCTGCTGGAAGAACATGTCGCCACGATTGAGAAGTCGATGAACCAGATCGTCGCGCTGTCGAAGGAGCAGGAGCCGAACTACAACCAGCTCGTCCGCTGGGTCACCAACAAGGAGGAACACGCCGACAAGCTCACGGAGATCGTCACCTTCTACTTCATGGCCCAACGCATCAAACCGGCCGATCCCCAGGACACGGCGGCCTGGTCCAAGTACGTCGGGGAGGTCACGATGCTGCACCAGATCGTCGTCCACGCCATGAAGGCCAAACAGACCACCGACTTGGAGGAGTGTGCGAAGCTGCGCGAATTGATCGGCAAGTTCAAGGCGTCGTATCTCGGCGCGCACGCCCAGACCGCTGCCCCGTCGGAACATGGAGACGCACACGAGCACGCACACGTACACGTACACGCTCCGGCGCCCGCACCCGCGCATGCTCCGGCGCCCGACCACGTGCATCCGTAGTGCACCCGTCGTGGGCGCTCGCACGCCCGTAGCAGGCATCGCTGCCAGGGTGTGGCAGTGCGCCCGCGGCGGCGTCACCTGTCGCGTGTCGCCGGCGCGGGTAACCGGTGGATGCGGTAGTTGTTGCCGCAGGCGACCAGTCCCTGGAGCATCGGCGCGCTGCCCACGATGGCCGCGTAGCGGGCGCCTTCGCGACGGCATCGCCCGAGCATCTCGGGCAACTGCGGATCCTCGGGATCCAACGCCCAACCGGGACGATCGCAGTAGTAGAGCAGGTCGATCGTTGTGCCGTGCACGGTCACGACCGGCTCGTCCTCGGCGGTCAACGCCCGAATCGTCTCGGCGGCGGCGATCACGCCCCGGTCTTCCTCCGGCGTCACGAACGCGGGCTTCAGGGCATAGCGGAACGAGAAGAGCAGGGCCGCTGCCAGCGTCAGGCCGACTGCTGCCTTTGCGGGACGCACACGCTGCTGGAAGACTTGCCAGCCGAGCCCCGCCAAGACGCACAGCGGCGGCAGCGCCGCCAGATAATAGTAGTTCATCTCGTAGAACTTCCGCGGCAGCACCAGCACAAGCACTGCCGTTGCGGCCAGCCAGACGCCATGCTGGC
This sequence comes from Planctomycetota bacterium, assembly GCA_016935955.1. Next base: position 1,818 of record JAFGPY010000167.1, on the reverse strand, counting down.
GCCACCGGCGATCGGACAGCCCGGCCAGCGCGAAGGCGAAGCCGATCGGAGTCAGCACCACGCCTGTCAGGTCGTCCAGCACGCGACGATAGAAATCGCTCGATCCCAGCAGCGGATGCGGAGGGAAATGGTCGCCCGCGCTACGACGCACCGAGAAGTAAACCTGCCCGGCGTGCGGCCCGTCGGGCGCGGCCGCGTGATAGGCAAAGGCGTACCAGCACGCCGCCGGAAGGACCGCCAGTCCGAGCGTCGCGGCCAACAACCAGCCGCCAGAAGCCCCGTGCGGACGGGCCGAGCGGAACCCGGTTGCGGCCAGCGGCAGCAGCACGACGGCCATGTAGACTTTCGTCAGCAGTAGCAGGGCCAGGCAAGTGCCCAGCGCCAGCAGCCACCCCGTGCGGGCTGCGGCCAGCCAGCGATCGAGCGCGTAGAACGCCCCCAGCGTGAAGCAGACCAGCGACGCTTCGAGCATAAAGCTCTGGCCGTAGACGACGCCCACCGGCGAGACGGCCAAGGCGAAGGCGGCCCCCGCCGCGGCGACCGTGCCGTGCCGGCGACGGACATACAAATAGACCAATGCGACCGAAGCCACACTGAACGCCACGGAGGTCGCCCGTCCCCAGACGTCCAGCGGCCCCCCGCAGAGCTTCCACAGACCGGCCGTCGCGTAGGCCGAAACGGGGAAGTCGAGCAGGATCAACGACCGCTGGCCTCCTTGGAGCATGTCGACCGTCGGGTGCCAGAGGTCGGCGATACCGCGGGCCCAGTTTCTCGCGATCATGCCGTAAACGACGTTCCGGGTGGCGAAGTTGCCCAACAAGGGTCGCGTGATGCCGATGAGCCTCACCAGCACGGTCAATGCCAACACGGCCCACAACGCCGCGGAAGAATGGGCAGCCCGGGGGTCCTGGGATGCATGCGCGGCGGCCTCGGTGCTCGCCATTTCGCGAATCCCCGCTGAAACCTGGAAGAAAATGTGGGTTAGCAAAGCTTTTCGGCCGAATATACCGTTGCACCTCTGCTTATCCCAGAGGAGCTGGGTGCTTATCCCAGAGGAGCTGGGCTCGACTCTCATCTTCGCCCGAAAAAGGTCTCTATCCTATGTTCCGCACAACGCTTGCCTGGTCCGTGGTCGCCTTGGTCGCTGTGTCGGCCGGTTGTCGCATGTGTGCCAGCCCCTACGACGACTGTCGTCCTACCTACACGGGAGACTGTGGCCACGGGTGTCTGCCGAACGCTCGGGAAGGCTCGATCCTCTCCCACGGCATGCAGCCGGTCTCGGGCGCCGAAATGGTGCTGCCGGTTCCGGCCGATGTGATTTACGAGACGGGCGAGGTGATCTCCGCGCCGGGCGAGACGATCTCCGCACGGGACGAGACGATGGAATCGGTGACGATGACGGAGCCGCAGGTCGAGACCCCGCGGCCGGTGCGGCCGCTGTATCGCAGCGCCAGTTCGCGGCATTCGGTCCGTCGACAGCCCACTCGCTGAGAAGGGCCAGCTCGGGCCAATCGCAAAGCCTTCCGCGGCGAGGCGCCGCCATCTCTCGCGTTATCGAGTGCCTCCTGGACTGTGTGTTGCTTGCAATGCGCGGCCCGATCGTCCAGAATGATCGGCACCTCGGGGCGTTGCCACGGCAGACTTATTGATGTTTGCATTGTGAATGATCCGGGCCGACCCACGGGAGGTCGGACAGGTCGGACCCCGTTAGTCGCCCTCGCGCATGGAGTGTGCACTTTCTGAAAAAACGGCACTTAGGCCTACAAATTGGGGGGAAGGCGGCGCAGCCGCGTTTCCCTCAATTTCGACTTCGTATCG
>JAFGPY010000166.1 GCA_016935955.1 Planctomycetota bacterium | reverse complement strand
TTGGTCGAACGGTAGAGGCCCACGTGCAGCACGACGGCCCAGACGTCGTTCGGACTCTGCGGATTGACGGCCAGCCCCGAGACCCGGCCGCTCGGCAAGTTGCCCAGCGGCGAGAGCGTCGCTCCACGGTCGTGGCTCACCAGCAGCCCCTCGTCGCTGGCCACGTAGAGCGTCTGCCCGTCGGTCGGATGGCACCAGATGACCGCCGGCCAATCATGACCGACCAGGCTCGCCCCCTTGGTCCACGTGTCGCCGCCGTCGTCGCTGCTATAGATGGCCGCATCGTTGTTTGCCGTGTAACCCGTGCCCGGCGCGTTGTCGGCGCCGGCCACGTACCACCTCTGGGCCATGCCGCCCGAGACGCTCGCGGGATCGTAGGCCACGCGGTGCTGGTCGCAACGGACGTGGGCCAGGTCCTTCTGCAGGACCAGCGTCCACGTCTCGCCGCCGTCGGTCGAGCGGTAGAGGCCGCGGAAACTGTTAAGCAGGTAGTTGTAGGCGTTGTCGACCAGGGCGAAGACGCGGTCGGGATTAAGCGGATCGACCTCGATCGATTCGCCGGCCTGGACGTCGAGGCCCTCGCACGACGGCCGCTGCCACGAGAGGCCGTTATCGCCGCTGCGCCAGAGGTGGGCGCAGTCGTGGGCCATGTAGAGGACGTCGGGATTGCTGCGGCTGCGGGCGATGCCCTGCATGTGCTGCTCGCCCTCGCCGCCGATCATGCCCTGGTCGTACTCGGCCTGGCTCAGGACGCCCATGGGCCGCCAAGGCACCTGCCCGGAGGCCGCTCCCGCCACACATAGAACCGCCGCACAGGCCCATGCCGCCTGCCGCGATACGCATGCTATCCGTCCGATATCCATCCCGACCCGCTTCCTGCCAATTCAGCGGCCCTGCGGCCGCAAAGGGAGCCCCCTTGTCCCATAACTATGGCGCAGATTGGCACGGGCGTCAAGTCGGGCGGCAGATTGAAGTTGCGGGGCGGCCGCCGGCCGTGCGATAGCGGCTCAGTCGCCAGATGCGCGGGCAATGGCGGCTGAAGCAGCGTCGTCGGAACCGGCAAACCGCCCCGTGCGTGAGTCTCACGAAGCGTACTAATCGGGCACCTTGCGGCCGATCCGCGTGCGCACGGCACGCATGTCCTCGGCCGTGATGCCGCCGGAATCGTCCACGTCGAAGCCGCACGTGGCGGCTGTCAACGGACTGCCCGCACGGGCCCGGATGGCCAGCATGTCGGCGGCCGTCACCTCGCCCGATCCGTCCACGTCGCCGGCGAGCACCGTCACGGCGACGGCGCCGCTGTCGGGCAACGGCTTGCCGGCCGGCGTCCTGAGCACGTCGGCCAGGCTCAACGTGAAGACGTCGCCGTCCGGCAGCGGGGCGGACAGGTTCACGGTGATCGCGTGGCCCGACGCATCGAGCGTCAGGCTCTGGATCAGCGACGACAGGTCGCCCGCGGCACGTCCGCGGATCGACACCGCGCCGGGGACGACCGTTGCCGCGTCGATCTGCTGTCCGACGTCGACGCGCAGGACCGTGAGCCCGGCAATCCAGGGTGCGATGCCGCCGTCGCTAAGGACGGCGGCACCACTGACGCCAATTCTAGACCACAGGACTCTTCAAGGTGCGTACTCGTAGCAGCCGATGTCCGGGTCGTCGTTCTGCGGCACTTCCACTCCGTCAAGGTCCTCCTCGTAGCCCAGGTCCTGACCGGCATCGCGGGCCGGACTGCCCGAGGCCAGGTGATAGTCACCGTTGGCCGGGTCGGCGAACACGGTCGTGTCCCAGTCGTGCTTGATGTACAGGTTGCTGTCGGCGTCAGGCGTCAGGCTGGCCGAACCGGCGAAGCAGTAGCTGATGTTGTTCTTCAGCGTACAAACGTCAAAGCCGATGGCGAGCGACGGAGCGTTATCGGGCCGTATGAATATGTTGTTGTGGAACGTCACTGCGGAAGGACGGTCATGGCTTGCCCCGTTGTCCTGGACCGAGTAATGGTTCAGGGGGCCGCTATCGAAGAGATTGTAGGCCACGACGATGTCCTCGGCCGCCGAGTAGGTGAAGCAGTTCGACGAGGCGGACACGATGTTGTAGGCCACCACGGCATCGCTGATTCGCTGTCCGTCCTCATATGCGATTCCGAACAGCGAGATGGCGGTTGAGTGGCAACCCCGGTTGTTGTCGAGCACGTTATGGGCGATGGTGATATCAGAGGCGTTGCAGGCCGGCCACCAGATGGGCTTGTTGCCGCAACGATAGAAGTAGTTGTTCGTGATCGTGATGCCGTCGCCGTCGCCCATGACCATGCCGCCCAGAAACGGCGTTTCCGTTACCGTGTTGCCGTCGAAGACGACGTCGCCGGCGGCTGAGATCGTCACGGCCCCGTTGCCCCGGTACTGGTTCGAGTCGATGCCGTTGAAGCGAATGCGGCGGAACTCGCAGTCCAGGATCGCCAGGTGACTGACGCTGCCGTCGGTGGCCCGCAGGCCCATGGCCTCGGAGACGCCGGTGTCGCCCGTCTGCTTCTGGACGATGAAGTTCTGAATCGCCAGGTAGTCGCTGCCCGAGGCCACCTGGAAACCCGCGGTCCGCGTCGAGTAGGTGACCGTGTGGGAGTTGGGGCTTCCCGACGGCGACCAGAACCAGACCTTGTGCGTTCCGTCGCCCTCGGGCGTGGTCCGGAAGAAGACCTCACCCGACTGGTCCAGCACGTGCAGACTGTTGAAGATGGCGTAGCACGACTGGTTGCTGTCGGTGTAGCACGTTCCGTTATTCGAGTCGTTGAAGCTGACCGTGCCGGTGCTCGTGTTGTAGCCCTGGATGGTCATCGTGTAGACGACGTTGGGCGAGTAGTGGGCCGCCACGATGGCGTCGTGCCAGTAGGTCGAATCGCCGCCGCGGTTCAGGTTCGTCGGGTCGGTGACCGACGTCTTGGTCAGGTCCGTGTACGTGATGTAGTAGTAGTTGGGCGTCGAGACGCCGCCGATGCAATCGGGGAACGCGGCATCCGGCGGGTTCGGGTCCTGGGCTGGCGGACACATGGTGTCGTCTTCGTAGATGTTGCAGCCCAGGGCCGAAGTTCCCGCCGGCAGATAGTTGTACCAGAGGTTGGCCCAGTTGGAGTTGCCTTCGGCGTCGCCCGACGAGGTGCACTGCGTCCAGCCGGCGATCTCTTCGGAGCCGTCGATGACGGCCTTGCCCGTGCCGTAGGTCCCCTCGGAGTTGCCGTCGTAGATGATCGGCGCCGCTTCGCTGCCGGCCCAGTTGCAGACCACCGTGCCGCGATAGACCACGCCGCCCTTAAAGAGCAACGTGTCGCCGGGCCAGAGCGTCTCCCGCGCCGCCGGAACGCCGGTCGCCTCGGGATCGCCGGGGCAATGCTGCCAGGCGTCTTCGGAACTCCGCCCGTCATTAGCGTCGTTGCCGCCGTCATAGTCGATGTAGTACGTCGCCGGCCCCGCGTCGCCGCCACTGTAGGTGACGACCAGCTTGGCGCCGGTGGTGTGACCCGGTGTGTCGTCGAACGAGCGGACGTAGCGCTGGCTCCCACTCACCCATGCCGCCCTCAGGCCCAGGTAGTTGCCCGGAGCGTAGCCCGCGCGGTCGACGAATCCCTGGACGATGTCCGTGACGTCCTCGGACGTGTACCAGTTATTGGCCGTCCAACTGCCGAGCGTCCAGTTCACCGTGTCGCCGGTGACCGACCAGGTGAACGGGTTGGTGCCGAAGTCCGGACAGTTGTCGAAGTCCAGCAACTGCATCTGCACGGTACCGGCCGTCGAGTAGGAGCTGGTGGTGTAGACCTGGACGTAGGCCGACTCGATGGTGGCCCCGTACGGCACGTCGATGGCCCAGCGGATGTACGACCGCATGGCGCTGCTGCTGGCCGGCCAGACGAGGTTGCCCCAGGAGACGTAGTTGGTCGAGGAGTCCGCCCGCGTGTCGTCGGTCGAGGCCGCAACCTGGTAGGTCTCCTCGGTCGGTCCGGTGCACTCATTGACCACGATCTGGCAGGTGTCGTCGTCGGAGTCGGAGTCGTCGTCGGTGACGACGAGGGTGATCGTGTGCGTGCCGACCGAGAGGCTGACGTTGGCCGTCTGGCCCGTGGCGATCTGTGAAGCGCCTTCCTTCCAGACGTAGCTGACGATCGTGCCGTCGCTGTCCGACGAGCCTGTGCCGTCGAGGGTCACCGTCTCGTAACCGTTGTCGTCGGTGTCCGTGACGTTCTGGTTGCTTCCCGCGTTGGCCACCGGCGGCTCGTTCGACGGGACCGGATTGACCACGACCTGGCAGGTGTCGTCGTCGGTGTCGCTGTCGTCGTCGGTGACGACGAGGGTGATCGTGTGCGTGCCGACCGACAGGCTGACGTTGGCCGTCGAGCCCGTGGCGATCTGCGTGGCCCCCTCTTTCCAGATGTAGCTGACGATCGTGCCGTCGCTGTCCGACGAACCCGTGCCGTCGAGGGTCACGGTCTCATAGCCGCTATCGTCGGTATCCGTGACGTTTTGATTGCTTCCCGCGTCGGCCACCGGCGGATCGTTGGTCGCGCCGCCCGACGTGTACGTCACGACCAGCTTGGCGCCGTAGGTGTGCAGGGGCGTCAGCGAATCGTCCCAGGCGCGGATGTACCTGAGGGCGCCGCTCGTCCACACGCCGCGCAGGCCGAGGTAGTTGCCCGACGAGTAGCCGCCCCGGTCGATGAATGCCTGGACGATGGTCTTCAGGTCCACCGAGTCGGTCGCCGAACTGTTCCAGCTGTTAGCCGTCCAACTGCTCTGCGTCCAGCTCACCGGGCTGCCGGTCACCGACCAACTGTAGGGGTTGCTGGAGAAGGCCGGACAGTTGTCGTAATCCAGGAGCTGCATCTGGACGGTGCTGGCCGTGGAGTACGTGGAGGTCACGTAGACCTCCAGGTAGGCCGAGTCGATGGTGGCTCCGGCCGGGATGTCGATGGCCCAGCGCAGGTACCCCATGGTCGAGGCGCTGCTGCAGGGCCAGTAGACCGAGGCGAAGTTGTAGTAGTTGTTGCTCGAATCCGCCCGCGTGTCGTCCGCCGAGGCGGCGACCTGGTAGGTGGCGGACTCGGCCGCTGCGGTCCCGGTAAGCGCCAGCACTGCGGCAGCACAAACGCCAAACATCAGAACTCTGGACATGATGTGCTCCTTTCACGAGATGTGAACGACGAAGCGTCGGCCCACGCCGACGGATGTGATGGAGAGAGTCAAACCGCATCCCCGGCCGCCCACGCAGCCGCCCGACGGACGGGTCCTCCCATGAGGTGCACTCCTTTTGCCCCGGGTGTGATGCTTCGGGGCCCACCTATGCAATGTCACATAGGTCTCCTGAGGCGTCGGTGACGGGTGCCATGCCTGCCCCTGCAGGCATGCCGAATAGCTCCCGCCTCAAGCATGGCTGCGGGGCATCCATGGCACCCAAGGCAGGTAGACCCACCTGGCACCACTTAGTTTCGTCGAGTATCGCATGACGGGCACCCGCCAACAATATGAATCGCAACGACTTATGGCGAGTTGGCCATGCGCTTGGCGGCGATGTAACTGCCTTCGCGCAAACACGTTGCAGTCCGTGGCAGCGGGCGCGTGCCACCCGGCGAATGGTGTGGACTTCATGAGCCGGACGGGGTAGGCTGTGGTTTCTAGAGCAGATGGCCCGTGCAGATTGGCTCGCGGTTTCTGGTGGGCAGCGAGGGACTCCGATGGCGCGACCCGAGGTTGTCGGCAGGATTCTGGAGTGCCTCCTGAGGGAGCTCGCGACCGGCCATTGGCCGGAGGGTCGGCCCGTGGCTCCCATGCGCGCCCTGGCTAAGCAATGGGGCGTCTCACAGGAGACGGCCATGGCGGCCCTGCGCAGGGCCGGCGGACTCGGCCTGCTGAACGTGCAGCCCCGGCACCGTACCGTCGTCGAGCCCGGCGCGGCGGCCCGCGCTCTGGAAGTCCTCCACGAGACGCAACGCAAGGCCGAGGTGAGCCGCGTGGCCCTGCTGGTCGGATCGCCTCTGTCGGTCCTGGAGTATCATCCGTTCTTCGCGACGTTCCGGCGACTGGCGTGCGAACGGGGACTGGCTCGCAGAATCCAGATTGAGGTCGTGCAGTGGCCTCTGCGCGAACAGGTCGAGTTCGCCAGGTCGCTGCCAGCCAGGGGATACAGGGCCGCACTGTCGCTGGGATTGAAGCCGGTGCATTGGGTTGGCGTGACGTGGATGCACGATCACGGCTACCCGGTCGTCGTCGTCAACCGCGACCTGCCGGGAATGGGCGTCTCCACCGTGCGGGGTGACGGGTTCGCGGCCATGCAGCAACTGGCCCGGCACCTGATCGATCTCGGGCACCGCAACCTCTGCCTGATCACTCACTTCATGCCGGGCGCCTCCGGGGCCGGGCTCGACGAGGCGGAAGGGTGGATGCAGGTGCTGGAGGAGACCGGCCTGGGCCGCGAGTGCACGATGCCCGTCTGCGTGCTGCCGTGGGAACCCTTCATGCGGGAGAACTCCCATCCCTTCGACAACATCTTCGGTCGCCGGGACCACCCTACGGCCGTCGTCTTCGTCTCCCCGATGTGGGCCAAGCAGATGCTGAGCGACGCCAGGTTCCGCCGCTTTCGCGTGCCGGAAGACGTCAGCGTCGCGGTTCTCCACGTGAACGATCCGCCCCTGACGATCTCAGGGCTTCCTCCCCTGACGCACATCGGCCTCAACCACCGCCGGCTGGTGGACTGCGTCATCGAGGTGCTCTCGGAGATGCTCGCCGGCGACCTGACGCCGCGCCGGTTGCTTCTGCCGCTGGATGTGACCCTGACCGAGAGCATCGGCCCGCCGACGCATGGCTCGCCCGTCGCCAAAGGGCCGGGGCCCTGCGCCCCATAAAGAAGGTCCGCAAGGCCCCGCGTTGACACTCCCCGCCCTCTCCACCATCAGAGACACTCCGTATCGCCGCCTTTCAGGTCGCGGCGGCGCGCCGGACGGAAGCACAGGGGGTCATGGACCTGTATAAGTAATCGTCAGGACGGCGGCATTGGCCGCGGCGTTGTCGTACTGGTACGACCGCTTCCACAGGCCTGAGGCCTGCTCGCCGCGAAGGCCCAGATAGTTGCCCGACGTGTAGCCCGCACGGTCGATGAACGACTGAACCAGGCTGCTCAGGTCCGACGATTCGTACCACTCGTCCGCCGTCCACGTCGCTGGCAACGTCCAGTCCACGTACGCGGCCGTCACCGTCGAGTTGTACGGGTTGCTCGTGAACGACGGGCACGAGTCGCTGTCGATCAGCTGGACACGCATCGTCGAGGTGTTCGAGTCCCCGCTGGTGCCGTCGGACTTGATCTCGAGCGTGGCCGACGTGATCGTCGCTCCGGCGGGAATCGTGATCGGCCATCGCCAGAACGCACGCCGATCCGTGTTCGAGTACGGCGTATACACCACGCCGCTCGTGTACAGATTCATGCTGCTTAGCGCGCTGGTATCGTCCCCGGAAGCCGACACCTGGTACTGAACAGTGGTCGGCGTCGGGGCCGACAGATCGATGACGTAGATGTGCACTTCGAGAGCGTCGAACATGTCCGTGAAGTGTCCGGCCGACGAGATGATGCTGCGGCTCTCGCCGTAGACGTCCACGACGCTGGAGGCCGGCAGGTCCTCGACGTTGAACTGCACCGTCTCGGTAGCGCCGCTGATGATGTTGGCCGCGACGATGTACAGCGTGTCGTCCACCTCTCGGACCGTGATGTCGATGCGGCCGCTGCCCTGCTCCACGTCGCTAACCTCTACCGAGGCGCCGGGCGGGGCCAGGATGACAGATGTCAGGTCGTTGATCCACGTCACGGCCTCTTCCATCACCTCGAGGTTGTCCTCCGGCGTGGGCACGAACATCTGGAACCAGTTGATGGCCTTGGCCCCGTGGATGATCGACGCCCAGACCAGATTCTTCAACTCGGCGGGCGTCGGCGCCGGGGTCCAGTCGCGGTCGCCCAGTCGCTCATCATCGGCTGCAAACTGATCGCAGACCTCGATGAACGTCGCTGCCGGCATCAGGTTGTAGTTCCATTCCTGCAACCGGTCCAGGGCCAACAGGTAGTCCGACAGGTTGCACCACTCGAACTTCGAGGCGAACTCGTAGGGATAGTAGTCAAAGCCGAGGATGTCGGCCATCATCGTTCGCTGGCCGTTGAACAGGTACCCGTTGTACAGGTACGAGTACTTTTTGGCCTCCTCCTGCCACCCTTCATTCTCACCGCGAGTGAAGTTGTAGCCGGTCATGTTGATCCACACCGGGTGGATCGTGTCGTTGGCGTGCGTCAGCTCAACCCAGTTGCGAAGCGTCGGCGGCTCCACGTTGTAGAGGTCCGGCTCGTCGATCCACGACCACGCCAGCAGGCCCGGCGAGTAGTCCCAGCAGGCCTGGACGTAGTCCACGAGCTTG
>JAFGPY010000165.1 GCA_016935955.1 Planctomycetota bacterium | reverse complement strand
GCCGAACTTCAGGCCGACCATGTTGAACACCCAGTCGAACTTGCGCGGCACGCCCTTGAGGGCTCCCTGCTTGCCCATGTCGCGGTGATAGGTCTTGATGCCCATGGCGTCGTACGACTTCTGTTCGGCCTTGTTGGCGAACAGGGCCACGGTCGAGACCTTGGCTCCCAGCTCGACCAGCAGCGGCGTGAAGTGCTTGCCGATCTTCCCCGTCCCCCCGACCACCATGATCTTCTTGCCCTTGAGGTTCATGCAGTTCTCCCTATACTGTCCCTGGTCCTGGTGATTCGCCACAAGGCCGTTATTATCCAAGGATTTCCCGGGAGGTCAAGCCCGCGAACAGGTTAAACAGGCTGGCTTCGCCGCGCACAGTCGCCCGTTGGAGAAGTCCGAGCCTATGTAGCACGCCCGCCCTCGGGCGTGACGCAAGGCGGCAAACGACCGATCAAGCGTGTTCCCCGGCCGAGGGCGGCCGGGCTACATCTCCTCAACGGACTGTCAGGCCCCACGCTGGGACTACGTCGCCACAAGGAGCCCCAAACCATGTTGACCGGTAATCGCATCGTTCACATTCTCCTGCTCCCCTGCCTCCTGGCAGCGCCGCTTGCGGCCCAGGACGAGGCCCCCGGCGCCGCCACGGCCGCCGACGGCCCGATGCAGAAGAGCGTCACGCAGTACGGCATTACCTGGACCTTTGCGGCCCCGGCCAAGGTCGGGCGGTACGCCACGGGCGACTGGTGGGTCGTCGGACCCGTGACCGTCGAGAAAGTGGCCCCTGCCCCGGCCGACGACCGCAGCGGGTCGGTGGTTAATCCCCCGGCCGGGAAGAAGCAGGGTTACGACAGCCGCATCTCGGGCTACGACGCCTCGCTGCGGGCGACGTTCCCGCTGGAGCTCAAACCCGGACAGTCGCTGGTCAGCACCGACAGCCTGACGAACGTCGGCGACAAGACTCCCGACACGGTGCGCGGCCAGTACGCCCGCGGCCCGTTGCGGACGGCCGTGGTGCTGACGTGCGTGGCCGAAGCGCCGCCGAGCGACGCCTTCCGTCCGCCGTTCGCGGGCACGGAGAAGCCGCAGTTTCGCGTCAGCCAGTTGCGGCGCGACCTGTTGCCGAAGCTTGCTCCCGCAGGCAAGGTGCCCGAGGCCGGCGAGTACGAACGGTTCCTGGAACGCATCTGGCTGGATCATCTCTACGAGTGGCCGAACCGTATGATGCACCCGCTGGAGAACATGCCCGACTATGGCCGCGAGATCACCAACATCACCTCGACCGTCGGCCTGATGCTGCTCGTGGACGATCCCGAGAAGAAGTACGAAACGCTCTTGCGCAGGTATGTGCAACTGGGCATCGACTACTGGGGCATCACGCAATCGGACAACGACCTCTGGAAAGCCAATGGCGGGCACAATTCGGGGCGCAAGATTCCGATCCTGTTCGCCGGACTGATGCTCGGTCACGAGGGGATGATGAACGTCAAGGCGGCCTTTGCCGAAGACGAGCAGACTTACTACGGCGAAGGCTATCGCGGCCAGAAGGTGCTCTGGAAGATCGACACCAGCGAGGAGCGCAAGCACGAGCACCTGAAGCCCGAGCAGTGGGAGGGCCCGCCGTTCAAGGGCGACAACAACGGCTGGAAGTCCGAGGGTTACCGTTCGCTGAACGGCCCGACGTGGGTGGCTTCGGCCCTGACCGCGCGGCTGCTGGGCCTGAAGTCCGCCTGGGACCACGACGCGTTCTTCGACTACGTGGACCGCTGGGTGGCTGAGGCCGCCGACGGACGGGTGGACAAGAAGACGATGAAGCCCACGGGCTACGACCCGATCCCGGACAAGTTCGTCAAGGCCATGTGGGAAACCTACCGCCCGAAGGCCGACGCCCTCGGCGCCGAAACGCAGCGCAAAGCCGCGCCGCCGGCCAAAGACGCGCAGTAGCTGCGGGCATCATGCCTGCCCCTGTCAAAGATCCCGAGCAACGTCGAGGGGCAGGCATGCCGAATGCTCTCGCCTCACGCATGGCTGCGGGGCAGCCATGGCACCCAAGTTTCACTGAAGAAAGGGTGGCATGGTTCACGCGAAGCGTGACCATGATCCACTGCTCTGGGAGAATGATCGTGGCCACGCTTGCGTGGCCACGCCACCCGTTTCATTCAATGGTGGGGGCGGGTGCCATGGTCTAGCCGCAGGCTAGGCCATGAGAATCGCTCACCGCGCGGCAAGCGTCCATCGTGACACCCAAGCCTCGTCATCCCAACAAGCCCCCGGCATCGCCGGGGGATCGAACGGGTGGCGACCTTTCGTATCCCGCTGCAGTGCAGCGGGCTTGTGCGTTGCCAACAAGCCCCCGGCATGGCATGTATTCCAGCAGGTAGGGTGGGTCCCCCGGACCCACGCGGGCTCCCATTCAATGGTGGGTGCGGTGCACCCACCCTACACCTGCCACACGCCTACTCCAGCGAAGGCTTGACTCAGCGTTCCTCGTCGTATCTACTATCGTGCAGATAAGAAGCCTTCGTGTAAAAAGGGATGGCGACTGGTTCGCTCAAGCACGAGGAGAACAGAATGAAACTTATGACTATTGTGGCAACTCTCACTCTCTGCCTGGCCGGCTGCTCAGGGAGCGGCACGATGCGGCGCACAGTGTCTGTGCCGATCCAGCCGTCGGACGCACCTGCACGGTTTGCCGCCGTATGCCAGCACCTGGAGGCGGAAGGGTTCGAGTTGGCGAAGCACGGCTACGGCACGGTGTTTGTGCCCGGGGAATTCGCGCGGTATCACAAGGTCAGGAATGGTGCCATCACCTTTCCTGAGGTCGAGGTGAGGTGCACAACCAGAGCAGAGACTGGCGAATCGGTATTGGTGTTTGACGTTATTGACTACCGCGAGTCGCGCCTCGATGGATGCGTGGCAAAGCTCCGCACTTGGAGCCAGTAACCGACAAGGCCGCGATGTCACGGCGGGTGCCATGCCTGCTTACGCATGGCCGCAAGCGGCCATGGCACCAACCACAACTGCGAGGGTGCCACGCGTCTACAAGTAGACGCGTGCTCGCGGGCAACCGACCGGTCGGCACGCTTCTGCCCCTCGACTTCGCTCGGGATCATACGACAAGCAGAAGTGGCACCCGAGGCATTCTTCATGCGAAATCCTACATGGCACACAACGCAGAAACACTTACCTGACACCGCTTAGGCCTCTTTGATCGCAGCGGCAAAATGGGCGGCGAAGTCGCGGCAGGCGGCCAGATCCTCGTCGCGCGGCCGCCACTGGCAGGCCACACCCGGCAGCGGCACGTCGAGGTTGGCCTCGCGAGCACGGCGTTCGATGATCTCGACCGAGAGATTCTTCTGCCAGCCGTAGGAACCGAAGGCCCCGACCAGCCGGTCCTTGAAGCGCAGCGTCTTCAGGTCCTCCAGCAGCGTGGCCACGCTCGGCAGGACGTTCATGTGCCAGACGGACGAGCCGATCAGCAGGCCGCGAGCGCCATAAGCATGCGTGAGCACGTCGCTGCGGTCGCTGGTCGCCAGGTGGTACAGGCCGGTCGGCACGTCGCACTCGGCGAGGCTGTCGCGAAGGGTCTCAGCCATCAGACGCGTGGAGTCGTACATCGTGTCGTAGAGAATGACCACGCGCGAATCGGTCTCCTGTGCGGCCCAGCGGCGATAGGCGGCCAGAATGCCGGCGATATCCTTTCGCCAGACGGCCCCGTGGCTCGGGGCGATCGTGCGAATGGGCAGGTCCAGCGACTCCAGTTCCTCCAGGCGGTTGGCCACGTTGCGGCCATAGGGCGAGATGATGCTGACGAAGTACTTCTCGGCCTCGAACCAGAGCTGCGCGGCGTCGGCCTCGTCGTCGAACCGCGTGTGCGTGAAGTGCTGACCGAAGACGTCATTGGAGAACAGGACGTCGGGGCCGGCCAGGTGGGCCATCATGTTGTCGGGCCAGTGGCACATCGGGGCCATGATAAAGGTCATGGTCATCGTGCCGGTGTCGAGCGTGTCGCCGGTGCGGACGACCTGCATGGGCCAATCCTCGTGATACTGCCCGGGGAGGTCCTCGGCGGCCCGGCGGCTGCAGAGGATCGTCGCCTTGGGGGCCAGGCGCACGATCTCGGCCAGGGCCCCGCTGTGGTCCGGCTCGCCGTGGTTGGCCACGACGGTCGTGATC
>JAFGPY010000164.1 GCA_016935955.1 Planctomycetota bacterium | reverse complement strand
ACGTCCATGGTGCTGGCCACCTGGGTGCCCAGACCGATTTGCACTCCGGAAGGGTTCTTGTCGCCCATGCCGTTGGTGGTGCCGGGCTGGCGGAGCTGCTGGTAGAACAGGTCCTGGAATAGGGCCCGGCCGCGCTTGAAACCCGTCGTGTTGATGTTGGCCAGATTGTTGGCGATGACTTCCACCTGGATCGTCATGGCCTTCATGCCGGTTGCCGCAGTTGACATGGAACGCATTCAGGCACTCCTTGTGAACAGTCCTCAGACGTTGCGGGCCAGGTCGTTGACCACCCGCCCCAACGTGTCATTCTGAACGGTCACCATGCGGGCGTTGGCCTCGTAGGCCCGCTGGGCCTCAATCATCGACACCAGTTCGCGAACCGGGTCCGAGCAGCTTCGCTCCAGGGCCCCGGAAACAAGCTGGGGCGATCGCATCCGCTCGGGCGCCGCCCCCGTATTCTCGAAAAGACTGTTGCCGACCTTGCGAAGCACCTGCGGATCGCTGAATTCGACGACGCTCAACTGGCCGGCCGGCTGGCCGTCCTGGTTGATCAGCCCGTCGCCGCTGATGCTTATGCTGCGCGACTTGTCGAGTTCGATAGTCTGCCCCACAGCGTCCAGCACCAGGCACTCGCCGTCGAGCGTCGTCAGGCGACCAGCCGTATCAAGTGCGAAGCGGCCGTCGCGGGTATAGAACGTGCCGCCCTGATCGTCGCGGACGGTGAAGAATCCCGGCCCCTTCAGGCAGACGTCCAAGGGTCGGTTGGTCTTCTCGACCTCGCCCTGGGTGAACTCCGTGTAGCTCGGGCTGACGAACGTGCCGCCGCCGATACGGTCGAGCAGCGGTTCGCGGTAGGCCATGCCGGCAGCGCTCGACTGCGACTCGGGCAGACGCATGCGAAACGTCGCCACGTCACGCTTGAACGCCGTCGTACCGACGTTGGCCATGTTGTTGGCGATGACCTCGTGCTGATGCCGCTGCACGATCATGCCGGTCGCCGAAAGGTAAAGCCCGTAAAGCACTCCGCGTCTCCTCGTCTGCCGTCAGTTACGCCGGCCGGGACCGGGCACCAGATGAGCAGTCGCCGGTTGCTCCACCCGTGCCCGGACCATTTCCTCGGCCAGCATCAGAATGCGTTCGACGCCCACGCGCTGAAACCGGCTCAGGGCCTGGTCCAGCATCTCGGGCAGCAACTCCTCGATCGTCCGACTCTCTGCAGGAGCCACGTCCTGGAACAACTTGGTCATGAATCGTCCCCCGTACTGCGTTACCGACTGCCGCGGACAAACTGTCTCCAACCGTTGTCATGGCAAAGGTCGTGCCAAAGGCACATGGCGGCCCTGCCACGAAGCGTCGCGGCCCGCCAAGAGTCACCCCAAGTTGTTTCAGGAGAATGCCTTACAGAAACAACGGGCCACCGCCGGTTTTCCCGACAGCGGCCTTTGGCATGGTCAGCAACTCAAATGGAGTCAGGAAGTTTCGTCGCCCCGAGGCGCAATTCTTGCCGCCTCAGGGCCCTCGCCGAACAATCTCTCGCGACCGGCGGCCGCGGAAATTCCCGAGCGGTCCTTGCCTTGGCCGCCCGGGCGGCCCATAATCCCGGCAGCAATCTGACAGGAGACTTCGGAATGAGCGAGTTACGAGTGGACGTTCTGGCCCTCGGCACGCTGGCCAAGAACAGGTTCTGGGACGAGACACGCGATATGCGCGACGAGGTGGCCACGTGCTCGCTGGTACGCAGCGGCAAGACCGTCCTGGTGGTTGATCCCGGTTGGCCCGACGCCGTGCTACAGGCGGTGCTCTTCTACCGCGCGGGCCTGCGACCCGAGGACGTCACGGACGTCTTTCTGACCCACCTCGACCCGGCCCACGCCGGCGGCACGGAGACGTTCCAGAAGGCACGGTGGCTGGCCTACGAAGAGGAAGTCGTCTACGGCAAAGCGGAACTGAAGGGCGACCGTGCGATTGCCGCCATACTCGGGCGACTGAAACCGGCCCCGGAACACATCGTTCCGGGCGTTGACATCTTCCCCACGCCGGGCCATTCGCCCGGTCACTGCTCGCTGATGGTCAACTCACCAACCGAGACCACGTTCATTGCCGGCGACGCCGTGCTGACACGCGACCACCTGGAGCACGGCGACCTGGGGCCGACCGTCTGGGACCGCGACAAGGCGGCCGAATCGTTCGCCGAGGTGCTGGAGATCGGCGACTTCGTCATCCCGGGTCACGACAACATCGTCTGGCTCCGCTCTCAGGGCAATCTGCTCTGAACAGCCGCCGGGAGGAAAAGTGGCCCGGTCACCGTGCATCATTTTCGGTTTTGACTGCAACACACACGACGGTAAGATGCGGCCATGGACGAGCGCGAGGATCCAAGCGAGGACCCTTTCCCTCGGTCGGCCGCACGCCCTACTGCCGACCGCCACGCACCCGACGGGAAACCACTAACGGCCTGCCGTCTGCCGCAACGTGTGATCTTGCGCACGGAGGCCGGCCATGCCTGAACTGCTGAGCGAACACGCCTGGCGGCTCGCGGCCATGGCGTGCCTGTTGACGCTGAGCGCCTTCTTTTCCGGCAGCGAGACAGCCCTGTTCAGCCTGTCGCGCGACCGTCTGCGGCGGTTCCGCGCCGGACCGCATCGCACCGAGCGCCTAGCCGCGCGGCTCGTGGCCCAGCCGCGGTCGCTCCTAGTCACGCTCCTGCTCGGAAACACGATCGTCAACGTCACTTTCTACGCCATCTCCAGCAGCGTCGTCTGGAGCATCGGCACTCGCAATCACGCGCTTGGCGTCGCCGCGGGCATCCTGGTGCTGCTGACCGTGATCGTCTGCGGCGAGGTCGGCCCAAAGACCGTCGCCGCCACGGCACCCGAAGGGCTGGCCCGCCTGGCAGGTGTGCCGCTGTGGGGCCTGCGGTGGGTGCTGCGGCCAGTGGTCTACGTGCTGGACCACTGGGTCGTCGAGCCGTTGACGCGCCTGGTCACCGGGCAGGGAACACGCAGCCGCCAGTTGCTCGTCACGACCGAGGAGTTGCAGGCCATCGTCGAACTGGCCGGCGACGAGGGCGCCGTCGGCCGCGACGAGAGCGACATGATTAACGAGGTCCTCGAGCTGCACGAAGTCCGCGTCCGCGAGGTGATGGTGCCGCGTGTCGACATGGTGGCCTTCGACGTTGACGAACCGACGGCCAGGTTGCTCGACGAGTTTCGTCGCACGCGGCTGAAGCGCATGGTAATCTATCGCGGCTCGGTGGATGAGGTGGTTGGGTTGGTCAGTTCGCGACGGGCGTTCCTGGAACCCGGGGCCTCGGTGCGTGCGCTGCTCGAACAGGTCCGGTTCGTGCCGGAACAGGCGACAGTCGAGACGGTGTTGCGACTGTTCCGACAGGAGCAGATTCAGATGGCAGTCGTGGTGGACGAGTACGGCGGCACGGCCGGACTGGTCACGATGGAAGACTGCATGGAGCAGATCGTCGGCGACATTCAGGACGAGTACGACCACCTGGAGGCCCAGGTCGAGCGGCTCAGCGAGCGCGAGTTTCTGCTCGACGCGAACCTGAGCATGCGGGCCTGGAGCGACTACGTGCTGACGGAGCTGGACACCGAGATGGACGTCGTGACCCTGGGCGGATTCGTCACGGGCCTGCTCGGGCGCCTGCCGCGCGAGGGCGACCAGTGCTCCTGGGGCAACCTGCGATTCACGGTTCGTTCGCTCGGACGCCACCGCAGCGGCGCGCATGGCTGGCCAAAGAAGATCATGGTTGAGATCCTGGGCGATACCCCGACGGCTGACGGCCGGGGAGGTCCGCAATGATCTGGAAGACGATCATGTCGATCGCTCCGTACGCCGGCATCGCCCTGGGGGTGCTGGCGGCGGGGTTCTTCAACGGCGCGGAGACCGGCCTCTACCGGCTGAACCGCGTGCGGCTGCACTTGGCCGAGAAGCAGGGGCGCCCGGCGGCCAGGCTCCTGGTCCGCATGCTCAGCGACATGCCGGGGCAAATCTGCGTCATGCTCATCGGGGCCAACATCGCGGTCTATGTCGCCACGCTTCTGGCCACGCGGCTGCTGGAGGCCCGGTCGCCCGAGGTCGACCCGCTCTACACCGAGTTCACCGCCACGCTTATCCTGACGCCCGTACTGTTCATCTTCGCCGACCTCGTGCCCAAGAACCTCTTCAACGCCCAGGCCGACCGTCTGGTCCGCCGCTCAGCCCGGATGCTGTGGCTGGCCAACGTCGCTTTCCGTTCGCTCGGCCTGGTCGCCGTGCTCAAGGGCGTCAGCCGGCTCTGGACCACCGTGCTGCGGCCCAAACAACCGAGCGACCCCTTCCCCGCGCGGGCTCGCCTCAGGGCTATACTCCGCGATAGTGCCGCCGAGGGCGTGGTGACGCCGTACCAGAACGAACTGGTCGAGAAGATCATGGACCTGCGCAGCGTCCACGTCGCCCAGGCCATGATTCCCGCACGGCGCGTGGTCACGGTGCACCGCGGCACGGACAACGCCGGGTTCCGCCGGCTGGTCGCCTCGTGCCCCTACAGTCGCGTGCCCATCACCGACGCCACGGGCCGCAATGTAGTGGGCATCGTCCGCGTACACGACGTCCTGGAGAGCGTGGCCGCCGAGGACCGCCTGGACCTTGATGCCTTCACGTCGCCGACGCTCGACCTGGCGCCTTCATTGAGCATCACGCAGGCCATTTTCGCCATGCAGCGCAACCGTGCCGCCATGGCCATCGTCCGCGACGTCCGAGGCCAGTTCCTCGGCATTATCACCCTGAAGGACCTGGTTGAGGAAATCGTCGGGGAGTTGGAGGCCTGGTAGTTGGCCACTGCGGCCGGCCGTTTTGTCTGGTCAAACCCTCCTGGTCACCATACACTGAGTGCATTGCCGTCGGCGGGACGAGCAACCCGTTCCCGGCAGCCCTCTCTGGCATGCGGGCCATTTGTCATAGCGGTGCGATAGCTGACGGCGCAGTCACTCAAGGAGACCAGCCATGATCCGTTTCAAGTGCACGCATTGCGGCATGGACGTGGAGGTGGATGACATCTACGCCGGACAGTCGGGCCCGTGCCCGGGATGCGGACGGACGGTGGCGATTCCGCGCGGCTCGGGTCAACCGGCATCGATGACCGGCGCCGGCACGGTGCCACCGCCGTCCTATGCGGCCACGGGCCAGCCCATCCCCGCGCCCGAGAAGACCAGCCGCTGGGCCGTCGCCTCGCTGGTCTGCGGCCTGTTGGGGTGCCTGATCGTCCCGGCCATTCCCGGCATCATCTTCGGGATACTGGGTATCCGCCAAGTCAACCGCAGCGAAGGACGCATTGGTGGTATGGGATTGTCGATCGCCGGCATCGTCGTCAGCGTCGTGTTACTGCTGGGCGTAGGCGGTTTCGGCGGCATATACACGCTGATCCTTACGCCCAACTTAATGGCGGCGAAAGAAGCGGCCAACCGCGCTCGGTGCGCCTCCAACCTGCGATCGATCAGCCAGTCGATCAAGGTCTACTCCTCGGGCAACCGCGGCAAGTGGCCGACCGTCTACAGCGGTCGCGAGGGCGAGGCCTGGCGTCAGAACTGGAGCGAGGCGGACACGGAGATCGCCGACGCCCGCGAGGGGGCCAAGACTGGGGACGTCGATCCGTTCACCTGTAACCTGTCGTGCTGGTGGGTTCTGATACGCAAAGGCATGAGCATGCCGGCGGTCTTCCAGTGCCCAAGCCACGACGACGGCAACGAGATGTTCGCTGCGGATCCGAACAGGTACTGGAGCTTCGAGCAGTTGGAAAACTGCTCCTACAGCTACCAGAACCAGTTGGGCAAAGGCACGACCGACTCGTGCGATGCCGAACTGGTGGTGGCCGCCGACCGCAGCCCGATGCGAGCCGACGCGCGGGCCGACTGCCCAGCCGAGACCATGCCGTGGACTGAGAACAGCCCGAACCACAACTTCGAGGGCCAGAATGTCCTGTTCGCCGATGGGCACGTCGAGTGGATGACGACGCCGGAGGCACGCATCGGCGACAACAACATCTGGCTGCGAAGCACGTACGATCCGGACACGGAAACCTGGACCGACGACGAATCGAGCTACGACGACCCGGCATCGCAGATCGGTCACAAAAAGGATTCATTCCTCGTGCCGTGAGGAGTCGCGATGAGGCGCCTGCGGCAAATGAAATGAGACGATTTGCTCTTCTTCATTTTCTGGTGATTGCCTGCTACGCCGGGATCGTCACTGCAGTGTCCAGTTGCCGACCAACGGGCAGCCCGACAACTGACCAGCCGATCCTGTCGCAATTGACCGTTCAGCAACGAGAGCAACTCCTGCGTCCGGTGACCCTGCCGACACAGAGCCCGCAAGCGGCCTTGCCGCCCGACGCACCGTGCCGCCTGGAAATCGTCGTGACCCGTGCGGCCATGGCCAGCACCGCAGACTCGCCGAGCGACGGCCTATCCCCGCTCGCCCGGGGCGTGGAGCTTGCCCTTGCCGCCGTGGATACCTCGGGCCGCGACACACCTGCCGCACTGTCCTACCAGGTGCTCGACTTCTATGGCCGCACGGTCGCCTGCGGCAATGTCGGACGGCTGACGGTGCCTCGTGGCGGCGTGGCACAACGAACGGTGCCCCTGCCCCACCTGCGGGAGCGAGGCTGGTACCAGGTGGTCGCCGAACTCCAGTGCGCAGCCATCTTGGGCCAGGCCCTCGACCTCCAGGCACGACCGGTCACCGTGCGAGCCGTCAAGCCGTTCCAGATCGGCTCGCCCGATGGACGCGCCGCCGTCATCAACCGACAGTTCGTCGCCTCCGGCCCCGACGCGTTGGCGACCGTGGCCGCACGTTGCGGCATTGGCACGTTTCGCTGCGACGACCTGGCTCCAGACGGCCAGGGAGTGACCAACTGGCACGACCGCGCCGCCGAAGCCACGTGGCAACCGGCCTTCGACGCCACGGCAGCCCAACGTCGCGTGGCCGCATTCGACAGACTTAATCTGGCAATCATCGGCCGCCTCGGACCCAATCCCCTGACGCCGACGACCAACGATGGGCGGCTGGCTCTGCCGCGCGACAGCGGGGAGTATGCGGCCGCAACCGTGCCGCTCGTAGAACTGCTCGGGCAGGTAACGCAGTGGGACATCCTGCCGGCCGACCTCGATCACATTGCCGCCACGGCGGATGAGATTCGACAGTTGATCCTCGACCGGCAGGCCGCACTCCGCGCCGCTCGCAAGGACGTCACCCTTTGGCTCAGCGGGTCGCCGCAAGCAATCGATTCTCTATTCGCCGAATCGGCGGCAGATGGCCGCGAAGACACCGGGCGGCCCACGGCCTGGGCCGATGGCCTGCGGTTCATCGATAGTGGCGCTTCGCCGGAAACTGCCGCCGCGACGGCTCACCGCATGCGCGTCGCCCGCTGGACCCAGATCGTCCCGCCGCCGCATGGACACGAGCAGCCGCAACAACGGGCGTGGGACGTTGCCCGGCGGATTGCCACCGTGGTGGCCGCGGGCGGGTGGCCGGAGATGGTGCTGCGGGACAACGACACGGTGACGCCGGCCGTTGCCGAAGTGGCCGCCGAGATGTTTGACGGCGCATCGCCGGCGTCAACGGAAGCAATGGCCGCACAGGTGTGGCCCGACCTCGCGCCACAGGTCCGCAGCCCGGTGTTCTCGTCCGCTCGGCGGCGCATGGCCGTCATCTGGGCCGAGCCCGCAGCAGACAGTAACGGGTGCGGAGCGATGCTGATCCGTCCGGCCCGCGATGTGGTGGCCATGGACTGCCTGGGCCGCAACGTCGGATGGCCGCAGGGACAAGACCTCCTCGTGCCTCTGGGTCCGGCGCCGGTCTATGTCGTCACCGGTCGCATGGAGGCTGCGGAACTGCTGCGGCATCTGCGAAAAGCGACCGTCGAGTGGCTGGGCCCCACCGCCCCGTTGCCCAGTGTCGACCACTGACGTGCGGAATCACCTGGCGGCCGCAACCACGGAAACTAAAGAGAATCCGGCTCTTTTCCACGCTCCGCGCGCAGCGATGCGCCTATAATCAAGATTCGGTATCGTCCGGCGACCATCATCGCGTAGCGTCTAAAGATACATCACGAAGAGAAAGGAGAGAGAACCTATGGCCGAATTGCCCGCCCTGCTGAAACAGATCAACAAACCGAAAGACCCCAAGAACCTGACCGACCTGGAGAAGAAGCACTTGCCGGTGATCGAGGCCCCCGACGCCGTGAAGGCCGGCGAGCCATTTCAAGTGACCGTCCACGTCGGCAAGTTGTTGAAGCATCCCAACGAACCGGAGCACCATATCCAGTACGTCGAGTTGTACAAGGGTTACGTGCAACTAGCCCGGGTTGACCTGGCCGGGGCGCTGACCGAGCCGAAGGTGACGTTCACGGTGACGTTGCCTGCGGGCACGGACGATGCCAATGGCGGGTTGCGGGCTTTCGAGAAGTGCAACATGCACGGCATCTGGGAAGTAACCAAACCGATCAAGGTCGAGTAGGCCGGCGTATATGCTGGGGGGAGCCGCTCGACCGTCTTGAAGCGCCGTGGTTGTGCGTGAAGCTACGGCGCTTCTTTTCTGCGCGGACACGGGCGCCAGCGTGGCCCCGATGGCCGGTCACACCGTGGCGGAGGCCAGCGACAGGTCGATGTGCTTCTGCCAGTGGGCATCGTCGCGCTCGGGGAAGTCGCGACGGAAATGCGTCCCGCGGCTCTCCTCGCGGCGACTGGCCGCACGGGCCATCAACCGGGCCAGCGTCAGCATGTTCTGAAGCTGCCAGCCCTGCGGCCCGTCGAATTCCTTGTCCAGCACGTACGACTGCCAGAACTCGATGATCTCCTCAGTTTCGCCGAGGTGATGGGCGTCGCGCTCGATGCCCACGTTGCGCCACATGACCGCCCGCAGCGAGTTCTGCACGTCGGCCACGTCGAGCACCGTACGGTCGCTGCGGTCGACGGTGAACTGCAGCCGCGGCGGCCGCGCGGCCCCGTTGCCGCCGCTGAGCTGGGCGGCGATCTGCCGACCGGCGCGATAGCCGAAGACCAGGCCTTCGAGCAGGCTGTTGGAGCCGAGGCGATTGGCCCCGTGCAGTCGCGTGCAGGCCACCTCGCCGCAAGCGTAGAGACGCGGAAGCGAGGACAATCCGTCGGCGTCCACGCGAACGCCGCCGATCGTGTAGTGGGCGGCCGGCCGCACGGGAATCAGGTCGCGGGCGATGTCGATGTCGAAGTCGCGGCAGATGGTGCGGATGAACGGGAACCGCGAGTAGAGGCGTTCGGCCTTCAAGTGCCGCAGGTCGAGGTAGACGTTTGTCGAATCGGTCTTAGCCATCTGGCGGACGATGGACCGCGAGACGATGTCACGCGGGGCCAGTTCGGCGTCCGGATGGTACTCGGGCATGAAACGCGTGCCGTTGCGGTCGACCAATCGGCCGCCTTCGCCGCGTACCGTCTCACTGATCAGGGCGCGGCTGGCGCCGGCGATGTAGAGCGTCGTCGGGTGGAACTGGACGAACTCCAGGTCCTCCAGCTCGGCCCCGGCCCGGTAGGCGATGGCCATGCCGTCGCCCGTGGCCGT
>JAFGPY010000021.1 GCA_016935955.1 Planctomycetota bacterium | reverse complement strand
GTGTTGGGCACCGAGTGGTCGCTGGAGAAGATGTAGCCGCCCTGTTGCTTGACCGCCGGCACGACGCGCCGCATCTCGGCGGCAATGCGGTCGAAGTCGTTCCACAGCACGGCGTTGATGCCGCCGTGCAGCACCAGGCTCTTGCCGAACTGCTGCTTGAGGGCCACGGGGTCCATCCCGGCCTTGACCTCCAGCGGGTTCAGGGCGTTCAGGCCCAGCCCCACCAGTTCCGGCACGAACGGGTTCACGTCGCCGCAGGAGTGCAGGTGGGCTTTCACGCCGTGAGCATGGGCCCACTCGATGGCCCGCTTGTGCACGGGTTTCAGCAACTCGCGGTACATCTTCACTGAGAAGAACTGGTTGTGCTTGTAGCCCATGTCGTCGTACCAGAACGCGGCGTCGAACTCGTAGCCGCGCTCGAGCACCTTCTCCAGCAGGGCCAGTTGCACGTCGAGTTCGTGGTTCCACATGTCGACCATCCACTCGGGCCGCTCGACCAGGGCCATCAGCACGCGCTCCGTGCCGACCATCCACGAGTGCGTGACGTCGAAGCCGAACCAGAGATTGGCCTGGACCCACTGCCCGCGCTCGCGCCACTTGGGATAGTCGCGGGCCAGCTTCTCCCAGTCCACGCGATCGTCGTCGGGCGTCATACGCCGCTTGGCCTCGGCCCAGGTGTCGGGATCGGTGATCGTGAAGCTGATGAACTCCGGCGTCGAGTCCATCTGCTTCCACTGCTTCTGCGTGCCGCCCCAGCGCGTCGTGTGAACGGTCCACTCGTCGGTCTCTTCGATGGTCTTTACGGGATAGCGCGGGCTGGTGTCGGTGCCGATGACCGCCACGCAGTCGATGTCGAAGAACTCCGTGAAGTGCATGCCCTCGGGCATGCCCTCACGATGCCAGCGGGCGATCGTCCCGGCCCACGGCGAATCGATGATCGGCACGCGGTCGGCGTCGCGATGCTCGAACATCCTCTTGAACCGCTCACGGCTGGTCAGCTTGGCCATCGTCGTCTCCTGTTACGCAATCGTCCGCGCGAGGTCCGCAAGCCGCACCCATCGCTCCATCCCTTGTATCATCCCGCCGCCTGTTGCGGCAGAGGGTAATCCAGCCATAGTAGAGCCACAATGCTATCAGCGGCGCCCCCATGAGCAGGACAGCTGAAGTGGTCGTCCAACTGCGATATCGGACGATTGCCACAGCCATCCAGACGCAAGGCGAAATGGCGGCAATCAGCAACCACGTTCTCACCGCTGGTGCCAGCCTGTGCCTGCTGCCCATGCTCGTCGTGCTCCTCTCACAGTTCCTTCGCCGCGCACGCCGCGCGGGGCTTCAGCACGACGCCCACAAGAATGCCCCCCGCCCACAAGGCGGCTGTGTTGATGCATCCCCGCCACATGGCGGTGTAGTTCACCGGGGCATAGACGACCCCCGGCGAGCCCGAACAAAACTGTCGCGCCTCGGCATTGTCTTTCTTGTACTGCTTGACCATCTCCTCGGTCGTCGCCGCGGTCAGAATCACCAACAGCGCCAGGCCCAGCACCACCAGCACCTTCCAGATTATCAGCTTCATCGTTCCACCCTTTCCCGTTCAGTGCTCGTGCCCTACGTAGACCACCAGGTGCGCCACGGCCTGCTGGCCGTGTTCGTCGCTGCGGCTCACGGTCACGATGTACCGGCCCGGCTTCTCGTAGCGGTGCTCGATCACGGCGTAACCGTCCTTGGCCAGGGCCTCCACGTTGCCGTCGGATTTCGTCGTCGCCGTCGGTGTACCGTCGCCGAAATTCCAAACCTCCTGGCCGTGCGTCGTGCCGAACGTGCGGACCGTAAACGTCACGGCTTCGCCCGGCGCCGCCGTGGACGTCGGGCGGCAGCAGGCGTGGATGCCCGGCGGCGGACGGTCGGGATGCTCGCGGTCGATCACCTGGACCGTCGCGAAATCGAACGCCTCGTTGCCCTGGTCGTCGGTCACGCACAGCATCTCGCTGTACTCGCCCGCCTTGGCATACGTGCGGCGGACCGTCTTGCCGCAGGCCACGCTGCCGTCGCCGAACGTCCAGTCGTAGTGCATCTGGCGTCCTGCGGCCGACCACGATCGCGATCCGTCGAGTTCCACAGACTGGCCGGTCCAGATGAAGTAGTGCGGCCGCGCGATCGCCACCAGCTTGGGCTTGTACTGCTCGCGATAGGCCTGCCACAGCAGGGCGTAGCCTTCGACCGTGCCCCAGCGCCCCGACGGCTGCACGGCGCTGATCGCGTAATGCAGATGCGACCAGCCGCCGCTGTCGGCCTCCTTGCCCAGCACGCCGAGTTTCTCGCCCATGGCCACGCGCCGCCCGGCGCGGACGCTGACGCTCTTGAGGTGACTGTAACGGTGCAGCCAGCCGCGACCGTCCAGCACGTAGACCGTATCGTATCGCCCCTTGACGAGCAACTCCGCGCGGCCCTCGATCCGCTCGTCGCCGGCGACCACCACCAGGCCGTCGGTCGCCGAGACCACGTCGAGCAGCCCCTCGGGACCGCCGATGTCCAGGCCGTCGTGATAGTAGGCTCGCTTGGCGGCCGGACTCTCCACACCGTCGACGAAGGTCGGCTCGTTGGCCATCTGCGTCTGCGTGGCGAACCACCGCTGTTCGACCGGGTAGACGTATGTGCCGGGACGCACCCACGGCGACCCGGCCGGCCACAGCCGCAACCGCGCGTCGGCGTCCAGCGCCCAGGCGTTGCCCTTGCCGTTGGTCAGGCAGGCCCTGGTCACGGCGCAGTCGACCTGCGCGCCGCCAAGGTCGACCGGCAGGTTGTACATGCCCGCGCTGAGCGTCGCCTGGCGTCCGTTGACCTCGACCGTGGCCGTCGCCCGGCGGACCGCGCCGCGAAGGTCGTCGCGCTCGTCGCTGATGCTCACGAGCTTGACCGTCGCCTTGTTGCCATCTGACAGCACCACCTCGCGCGTCTGGCCGACGTTCAGGTCCACGGTCCGCAGCAACGGTTCAACAGTGGCCGCCTCGCTCACATTCGCCTCCTTTGCCGCCGCAGGTTGGCTTGCCTCCTCATCGGCCCGCGCCGGACTCCGCCAACACCAGGCCAGAGCCGCCACGGCCAACGCGACGGCACCCACGACGATCCTCGATCGCCGCGTCGCTTGCCGCGATGCGCATCGCTCAGACAACCTCATCCCGTCCCTCCCCGTGCCCGTCACTCGACCACGCAGGCATTGTACTCCCTGCAGTGTTGTCAGCACAAGGTCGCAGAAAGCAGTGGTACGGTGCTCGGGGCCGCACTAGAATTGGCGGCATCGGCCGCCGGTCGGCGGCGGGCCGTGGACGAGGTGAGCCATGAAGCTGTCGGTCATCATGCCGGTCTATAACGAGGAGCGGACGATCGATCGGGCGGTCGACGGCGTGCTGGCTGCGCCGGTGGAGGCCGAGATCGAGCTGATCGTCGTCGACGATGCCTCGACCGACGGTTCGTGGCAGCGGATCGGCGAACGGGCCGCAGGGGAGCCGCGGCTGAAGGTCCTGCGGCACGAGCGCAATCGCGGCAAGGGAGCGGCGCTGCGGACGGGCATTGCCGCGGCCACGGGCGACGTTGTGCTCGTCCAGGATGCCGACCTGGAATACGATCCGGCCGACTACGGGCGTCTCGTGGCCCCGATCGAGGCCGGGCTGGCCGACGTGGTCATCGGCAGCCGCTTCATCGGCGACGTGCATCGCGTGCTCTATTTCTGGCACTACGTCGGCAACCGCATGCTGACGCTGCTGTCGAACATGATGACGGGGCTGAACCTGTCGGACATGGAGGCCGGCTACAAGGTCTTCCGCCGCGAGGTGGTCCAGGGCTTGTGCCTGCGGAGCGAGCGGTTCGGCATCGAGCCCGAGCTGGTCCAGAAGGTGGCCCGCGGCAAGTTCCGGGTCTACGAGGTGGCCATCCGCTACAATGGCCGCACCTACGACGAAGGCAAGAAGATCACCTGGCGCGACGGGCTTGCCGCCGTGTGGCACATCCTGCGGTTCCGCCTGTTCGACTGACGGCCGGCCGCGGCTGGTTACTGCCGCCGCGTCGTTGCCCACTCCTATCCGTCATGTTATACTGTCCGGCAGAGGAGGTGACGCATGGTCAGCCTTGCCCGTCATCTGCGGTTTGCCGTGCGGGAATGGAAACAGCAGCGGACCGATCTGCGGCTCTTCAGGCAGTCGCTTTCCTCGCTGCCGGTGGCCGACGACATGGCGGAACGGATGTCCCCGACCGTCCGTCTGCTCGTGCTCTTCTTCGTGAAGTTCCTCGAATCCGACCAGACGCGGGTCGAGTTCCGCCACCGCGACTGCGGCATCGACTGCTCGGGCGTTCTGCCTGACAGGCTTCCCGAATACATCGTCGCGAGTTGGCCGGGATGGATTCGGTCCGCGGCGTCGTCCGTGACCGAAGCCGGCGGCGCGACGCAGTTCCGCGTCCCCGTCTCGTTCCGCGGTGCCTCGCTGGATCTTCGTTGCACGATGCCTACCATCACCCGGTACAGCACGCCCGATGAGGTCCGGGCACTGATGAATGAGCCGCTCCTGACGATCTCCAAGCCCGCCGCATCGTAAGATTCCGCCTGTTCGGCGACAACTCCGGACGGACTATGAATGAGCTTGACCCTGGGGCGCCCGGTTGGTATTCATGCCGGGCGACTGGGAATAGGAGGATTCGACGTGCAGAAGATTGACGATTCGCTGATTGACCTGACGTTCTACCCGGTGGCCTCCGACCGGCCGCGCGGGGCGGTCATCGTCTGTCCCGGCGGGGGCTACGGCGTGCTGGCCGACCACGAGGCCGAACCGATCGCCCTGTGGCTGAACGCCGCGGGTCTGCCGGCCTTCGTTTTGCGATACCGCGTCGCGCCGCACCATCACCCCGCGCCGCTCGATGACGCGTCGCGGGCCGTGCGGCTCGTTCGCGCCCGGGCCGCAGAGTTCAACGTCCTGCCCGACCACATCGGCATCTTGGGCTTCTCGGCCGGCGGCCACCTGGTCACGACCCTGGGCACGCATTACGATGCCGGCGCCCCACGAGCCGCGGACGAGATCGAACGGGCGAGTTGCCGGCCCGACGCCGTGGTGGCCTGCTATCCCGTGGTGTCGTTGCGAACTTTCAGACACGAGGGCTGCATCACCAACCTGCTGGGCGAGGGATACAGCGAGAAGCAACTCGACGAACTGTCGAACGAATTGCACGTGACGGCCGAGACGCCGCCGATGTTCCTGTGGCACACGGCCGAGGACGAGGTGGTGCCGGTCGGCCAGAGTCTGATGCTGGCCCAAGCCCTGCGCGACAAGGGCGTGCCGTTCGAGCTGCACGTCTTCCCCCACGGCCACCACGGCCTGGGACTGGGCGACGGATCGAGCTTCGTCGGCAAGTCCAACCAGGTGGCCCAGTGGCCGAAGCTGTGCGAGGTCTGGCTGAAGTCGCTGGGGTTCTGAGGCCCGCGAGGCGGTGGGCCATCCCTTAGCAAAGAGCGGTTGGGGGCGACTTGCCAGACGCCCTCGAAGCTATGGGCATCACCCCAAGAGACTTATGTAACACCGCTTAGCCCCCCCGGGCGACCCCGGCCCACAGGGCGTGCCGCCCAGCCACTCCTTCGGCCCCCGCCTTTCACTTGACAGAAACCCTGCGTTCGGTATAATGACTTAAGAAAGAAGTCATATTATGCCGAATAAGAGTCATGCGAATTAAAAAGAGAGTCGATTTCGTGTGCAGGGGGACGCGGAAATGCTTCAGGGAATACTAGGGTCAGTCAGCGCGGAGAAGGTGCTTTTCTACCTCTTCTGCCGTGAAGAGGGGTACGCTCGGGAGATCGCCCGATTCTATGGCGTCTCGTTGCGGCCGATCCAGAGGCAGCTTGAGCGTCTGGAATCGTCGGGGGTCCTCTACAGCCGCGAAGCGGGCAGAACGCGCCTCTATGCGCTGAACCCGCGGTACCCGTTTCTTGGCGAACTCTGTGCGTTGCTGCAGAAAGGACTGAACTTCTTCTCTGAATCGGAACGGGAGAGGCTCGTCATGAACCGTCGGCGCCCCAGGCTCGCAGGAAAACCGCTATGAAGCCCATTGAGGAGATGAGCATCGGGGAACTGGGTGCCTTTGTGGCCAGCCATCTGCGGTCCCGCGGCATAGACACGGTGCTTTCCGGCGGGGCGTGCGTGATGATCTATGCCGAGGGGAAGTACGTTTCGCGCGACCTCGATCTTGTGCTGACCGGCGACATCGCACGGCGGCGACTCACGGACTGCCTGGCCGAAATCGGGTTCACCGGAAAAGGAAGGACCCTGGGCCACGAGAAATGCGCCTACCTGCTCGACTTCCGAAACCCGCCATTGGCTGTCGGCAAAGAGCCTCCGAAACAGGTTGACGCCATGACCTACCCGACGGGAAAACTCAAGCTCCTGTCCCCTACCGACTGCGTCAAAGACCGCCTGGCCAACTATTACTACTTCAACGACCGGCAGGCACTCGAACAAGCCAGGGCGGTGGCGCAGGAGAGAAAGGTCGATCTGGGGGAACTCAAGCGGTGGTCTGAGGAAGAGGGCATGTTGGACCGCTACCTGGAAATCGAGGACCGTCTCAGGTCGGACGACTCAGACTGACCCGCTGCCCCCGGCGCAAG
>JAFGPY010000163.1 GCA_016935955.1 Planctomycetota bacterium | reverse complement strand
GCGACGGAGTTCGGCGACGTGGACGTGGGCGGCGCGCTGATCGGCGTGCTGCGTGCGACCACCGGCGACATCACCGACCTGGCCGTCGTGGGCAACGTCTCGGGGACGGTCGAGGCCCAGGCCGGCAACATCGGTGCGGCCGATATCGACGGCAGCCTCTCGGGCACGTTCTCGTCGGATGGCACGATAACGACGCTCGACGTTGCCAACGACATGAGCGGCACGGTGACGGCCGGCGGCGCGGTGACGACGCTTCTGGTCGGCAATGACACGACCGGCAGCATCACGGCGGGCGGAGACATTGGGACGCTTGACATCGGCGGCGATCTGGGCGACGGCGCCGGCGACGTGGTGCAAGCGACGGAGTTCGGCGACGTGGACGTGGGCGGCGCGCTGATCGGCGTGCTGCGTGCGACCACCGGCGACATCACCGACCTGGCAGTCGTGGGCAACGTCTCGGGCACGGTCGAGGCCCAGGCGGGCAACATCGGCACGGCCGACATTGGCGGCAGCGTCTCGGGCGACGTCTCGTCGAACGGGACGATTACCCTGCTGGACATCGGCGGCGACGTCAGCGGCACCGTGACCTCGGGCGGCAACGCGATGGTCGTCACGATCGACGGCGACATGACGGGCGGCGTCACCATCGGCGGCGCATCGACAGTGCTGAACATCGGCGGCGACCTGGGCGACGGGGCGGGTGACACGGTGCAGGCGACGAGTTTCGCCGACGTGAACATCGGCGGCAGCCTGATCGGTGTGTTACGAGGGACGACGGGCGGCATTGCTGACGTGGCGGTCACGAGCAACATCTCGGGAACGATCGAGGCCCTGGCCGGGAGCCTGGGTGACATCGCCTCGACGGCCGGCAGCCTGAGCGGCACACTCAGCGCCGCCCAGAATATCGACAGTGTGGTGGCCGACAGCATTCTCGGGGCGGCCCTCATCGAGGCCCTGGCCGGCGACATCGGATCGGTCGAAACCGACACGGGCAACCTGGCGGGCACGATCACGGCCGCCGACGAAATCGGTCGCGTCGTGGCGGCCGGTCAGCTTACGGCCAAGGTGACCGGCGACGTGGACGCTGCGGGGAACCTTGCCGCTCTGGGCGAGACGAGTGGGCGGCTGATCTACGGCGAAGGCGGGGCCGAGACCGGTCGCGTGACGGCCACGGCCGGATGGGCACGCGTTGCCCTGAATGACGACGGTGACGTGGACGTGCTCGGCGCTCCGGCGGGCGGCATCGACATCGACCTGACGATCAACGACGTGGCTGCGGCCATCGCGACGACGGTCAGCCTGGATCGCCTGACGGCAGCAACCGACTTCGTGTCGCTGACCGTCAATGGCGACTTCGGCCGCGGGGACCTGGCCGCCAACCTGACCGGCACCCTGACCGTGACCGGCGACGGCACGACGCTCAACCTGACCGGGCAGGACGCCGCCTCGACGATCGACTTCGGCGGCAGCCTGGACACGCTCGACAGCACGGGTAGCCTGGCCGGCACGATCAACGTAGGCGGGCCGATGACCACGCTGCATACGACCGGCGACCTCTCGGGGGCGGCGGACGTTGACGGCGCGATCGGTACCGTCGACGTGGACGGCAGCGTGACGGGCAGCCTTACCGCCACGGGTGCGGTGACGACCCTCGACATTGACGGCGACCTTGGCGACGCGGCAGGCGACGTGGTCGAGGCAGCAAGCTTCGGCGATGTGGACGTGGGCGGCGTGCTGATCGGTGTGCTGCGTGCGACGACGGGCGACATTGCCGATCTGGCCGTTGTGGGTAACGTGTCGGGCACGGTCGAAGCCCAGGCAGGCAACATCGGTGCGGCCGACATCGACGGCAGCCTGTCGGGTACGCTTTCGTCGAACGGCACCATCACGACGCTTGACGTTGCCAATGATATGACGGGCACAGTGACGGCCGGCGGTGCAGTGACGACGCTCCTGGTTGGCAACGACATGACGGGCAACATTACCGCGGGCGGTGCGATCACCACGCTGGATATTGGTGGCGACCTCGGCGATGCGGTTGGCGATGTGGTTGAGGCGACGAGCTTCGGCGATGTGGACGTGGGCGGCGCGCTGATCGGCGTGCTGCGTGCGACGACGGGTGACATTACCGACTTGGCCGTCGTGGGCAACGTCTCGGGCACGGTCGAGGCCCAGGCGGGCGACGTCGGCGTGATTGACATTGGCGGGAGCCTGTCGGGGACGCTCTCGTCGAACGGAACCATCACGACGCTCGACATTGCCAATGACATGACGGGCACGGTGACAGCCGGCGGTGCAGTGACGACGCTCCTGGTTGGCAACGATATGACCGGCAGTATCACGGCTGGCGGCGCGATTACCACACTGGATATTGGTGGCAACCTGGGTGATGCGGCCGGTGACGTTGTCCAAGCGACCAGTTTCGGTGACGTGGACGTCGGTGGTGCTTTGGTCGGTGTGCTGCGTGCGACGACGGGGGACATTGCCGACCTGGCCGTCGTGGGCAACGTCTCGGGCACCGTCGAAGCCCAGGCGGGCAGCATCGGCGTGGTTGACATTGACGGCAGCCTGTCGGGTACGCTTTCGTCGAACGGCACCATCACAACGCTCGACGTTGCCAATGACATGACCGGCACGGTGACCTCGGGCGGCGCGCTGACCACGATGAACGTGGGCGGCAACCTGTCGGGTGACGTTGCGGCCGGTGGGGCCATGACGACGCTGTGGGTCGGCGGCAACCTCTCGGGAGATGTCGACATCGCCGGTCCGCTGACGACACTGGACATTGACGGTGACGTGTCGGCCGGCGGCACGGTGGACACGGCGGCGGGGCAGGGCATCACGACGGTGGACATCGGCGGCCTATTGGACGGCAACGTCAGTGCCGGTACGGCGGCCAACCGCGGAGCCATCTCGTCGGTCAGCTACGGCACGGCCGGCAACGGCGAGGTGGCGGGCGAGTTCGACGGCGACGGTACGCTGCAGATCAACGGCGGCGACTGGACCACGGCGGCGGGCATCGATTTCGAGGTGGCCGACGACGAGTTGCGGCTGGAGTCGATGGCCAACCTGGTCTACGGCGACTTCAACGTGAACCTGCTGGAGACGGGCGGCGAGACGATGGCCCGCATGTGGATCGCCCTGGACGCCTCGTACATCAGCGTGATGGTGACGCAGGTCGGGACCGATCCGGGCATCGAGGTGGTCTGGGCGGGGGCAGGCTCGACGCTGGTCAACGAGATCGGGTTCGACGGCGTGACCGGCGGCCTGGTGTCGGTGACGATCGACGGTAGCCTGAACAATCTGGGCGGCGCGTCAAACCTGAACGGCGGCAGCATCACCAACGTCGGCACGCTGACCGTCAGCGAGGACATCCTGGGGACGGTGAGCATCGGCGGCACGCTGGGCGAACTCGATGTGGCGGGCGACGTGGGCTCGATTCGCGCCGGCGGCGCGGGGCACCTGAACATCGGCGGCAACCTGACGGGCGGTCTCGTGGTGGGCGGCTCTGTGATTCGTCTGGACGTGGACGGCAACGTGACGGGCGCAGTTCGTGCCGGAAGCATGCAGACGATGCTTGTCGGCGGCAACCTGACGGGCGGCCTGGCGGTCTCGGGCCGGTTGACGTCGCTGGACGTTCGCGGCGACGTTCGCAGCGGCATGATCAGCGCGGGCAGCGCCGACGAGATCACGGTTCGCGGCGAGTTGTCGTCGTCGGTCGACGTGGCGGGGAACCTCTACGAACTGCACGCCGGCGGCCTGAGCAGCACGTCGTTCGAGGCGGGCAGCATTCACCTGTTGAGCGTCGCGGGTTGTCTGACGGGCCACGTCTCGACGGCCTCGGGCGGCAGCATCGACATGATCGTTGTCGGCGGCACGCTGGGCGGCAGCGTCGAGGCCGGCGGCAGCGCGTGGTCGACGCGCGGCACGATCAGCAGCATCCAGGTGGGCGGCATCAGCGGCTACATCACCGGCAAGTTCGACGGCACGGGGATCCTGTTGCTCAACGGCCAGGGCCGCACGATGCAGCCGGGCATGCCGTTCCGCTACGACGGCCGGCTGTGGCCGGAGTGGTTGCCCTATGAGGCCGTCAGCGGCCGCGCGGTGAGCGGCAGCAGTGCAGCCGAGATGTTTGGCGGCTACCTGTCGGACGTTGACCTCGCGACCGCGGTATCGTCGGCCGTTCGCCACGGCGCCTGGAGCAGCGTTGCACCGTCACACTTCGAGCCGCTCGCCATCGAACCGTTGCCGCTCTACAATCCGCAGTACCACGGCACCTACAGCCTGGACGGCGGCGAGACGTCGCAGCGGGATCCGCTGGCGTACGACATGGAGCCCGGCGACAACGAAGTCCAGGACGATCCGACGGCGACCGAGTTGGTGGACCGGTTGCTGGACCTGTCGGCCGATCCGGTGGGCACGGCGTCGGGCCTCACGTTGCGTCGGTTCTGGGAGCACCTGCGGCGGGCCATCAGCCGCGACGACCGCGACCTGGCCGAAGCGATGGACGAGATGGTGTCGGACGCCGCGCGGCTGATGGGCAACGATCCGCTGGTCGACGAGGTGTTCCAGATGGCCACGATGGACGGGCCCGCGGAGGGCGACGAGGCGCCGTCCGAGGAGCCGTCGCCTGCGTCCGAACCGCTCGAAGAGGCCCCCTCTAAGCTATGATCTCTGCCTGCCGCCCGACGGCATCCCTCCGGCTCTGACCTTCGCGGTGTCCGCCGTGCTATCTGCGAGGCCGCCTTGTTTCCCATAAACACTTGGCTGGTAATAGCTTAGATTCGACCCGCCGTCTGGGGCCTCCGCCATCTGCCATCCACGGCCCTGGTTTTCCCGATGCCGAGAGGCCGAATTCCAGGGGCTCCATTGCACCTCTCGGGCTTTTCGTCGCCCGTGAACATGACGCGCATTCATCCACACACTGCCTCCACATTTTGCGTGACAATGCACGGGAGGAATGCTCAACTTGCGGCCGTCTTGCCGTGCCTCCTCGATCTGCAGCTTGTCGACAAGTGCACGAACTGGACGCCGACCCTGGCGGCGATGGCGACGGTCGCCTGCCGTGAGGGGATGCGGTCTACATCGCCGGGCGGATTCCGCATCCGGCAGGCCGGTGAGGAGAACGGGAGTTCTATGAGCGACGAGAAAGGCGAGGCCTTGCAGTCGACGAACCCGTACGTTCCAGATTCCGGACAGGCTGAAGTGCCGAATTCGTACGCCCCGGATTCCGGACAGCCGGACGGCGAGAAGATGAAGCCCCAGGATACGGCGGAGAAGGACAAGGTGCCGGTGGGGGAGAAGGTTGCCTACGGTCTGGGATCGGGCAGCTTCCAGGTAGCGACCGACGGCGTCCGCGGCGGACTGGCCTACGATATCTTTAACGTCACCCTCCACGTCCCGCCCCAATGGCTCGGCCTTGTCCTCATGTTCTATCGCTTCTTCGACGCCCTGACCGACCCGTTGATGGGGAAGATCTCCGACAATTTCCGGAGCCGTTTCGGCCGCCGCAAACCCTTCATCTTCGTCGGCTCGTTCATGACCGCCGTCGCTTTCATCCTCGTCTGGCAGGTGCCCACCGGGTGGAGTCACTGGAACATCCTGATCTACTATATGCTGGCGCTGTTCTTCTTCGACATCTGTAACACCATCCAGACTGTGCCCTACCATACGCTCGGACTCGAAATGTCCGCCGACTACCACGAGCGAACCTCCGTTTCCGGCTACAAGATGATCTTCAGTTTTGCCTTTACCCTCATGCTGCCCTGGGTCTTTCGCATCGCCAAGTCCGACTACTTTCCCGACCCCATGACCGGCGTGCGATTTCTCAGCTACTTCGTGGCCGTCATGGTCGTCGTCGGCGGCATCCTCCCCGCCATCTTCGTCAAGGAACGCTACTACCACATTGCCAAGTCCCAGGCCAAGATCAGCTTCTGGAAAGGACTGAAGCTGACGTTCTCCAACCGGGCCTTCCTCCTGCTCACCGGCATCCTTCTCTTGGTCGGCATCGGCAACGGACTGGTCGCCAACTTCAGCCGCTACATCGTCTACTACTACATCTTCGGCGGCAACATCAAGGAAGGTGCCGAACTGGCCGCCATCGGCGCCAATGTCTCACAGGTCGGCGCCCTCATCTGCGTCCCCCTCATGACTCTCGTCTCCAAGAAGCTCGGCAAGATTCCTACGCTCAAGGCCCTCATCGTCCTCGGCATCATCGGCTCACTCTCCACCCTCATCTTTTACAACACCAGCTTCCCCTGGCTGATCCTGGCCTCCTCCGTCATCGGCGCCCCCATGGTCGCCGGCTACTGGACCATCACCGGCTCCATGAAAGCCGACATCTGCGACGACGATGAACTCCGCCACGGAATGCGACGCGAGGGCATGTTCGGGGCGATTGGAAACTGGGTCATCAAGACGGCCCTCTCGCTGACCGCCTTTCTCGCCGGCTCCATGCTCTGGGTGACCGGCTTCAACGCCGAACTTGAAGGTGCCCAGGACCCGACCGCCCTCCTGAAACTGCGGCTCTTCTTTGCCTTCATCCCCGCCGCCTTCAGCATCGCCGGCCTGATCGTGCTGCACTTCTACCCGCTGAACGAGCATCGCATGGCCGAGATCCGCAGGGAACTGGAGGCCCGACGCAAAGAGGTCGTGTAATCGGCCGAGGGAGGATCATCGAGGTGGGCATGCCGCACGCGTGCGCCCCGTAGAATTCCCAATCGGCAAAAACTCTTGCAAGCGAGCCGACGAGAGCCTATACTTCCGGCTCGCTTTGTAGTGAAACTCCGGCGTCAGTGCGCCTACTGCGGCCGGTAACGATCCATCATCGAAACACGAGAGGGAAGGAGTCATCGCCATGGCAGTCAAAGTCGGGATCAACGGATTCGGGCGTATCGGTCGTCTGACGTTCCGGGCCATCCAGAAGTACGCCAAGGGGCAGGTCGAGGTCGTCGGCAT
>JAFGPY010000162.1 GCA_016935955.1 Planctomycetota bacterium | reverse complement strand
GGTCTTGTCGGCCTTGTGCCCGCTGACGACTCCCTCGACGAGCTGATCCTGTTTCTGCCGTTCGCTCATACCCTCTAGCTCTCCTTGCCCGTCGCGGCCTGGGCCGCCAGCTGGCGCTGCCGCATGACCGTCTTGATGCGGGCCACGTCGCGGCGAATCTTCTTCAACTCGCTGGTGGCCTCGATCTTCTCGGTGGCGCCCTGTGTCCGCATGTCGAACGATTGCCGCTCAAGGGCCTGGAGCTCGGTGGCCAACTGCTCGTCCGAATGCTCTCGAATCTCTTTGATCTTCACCGCTGCCTCCGCTGACTCAAAGACCGTGACGCCGAGTCACGAATCGCGTCTTGATGGGCATCTTGTGACTGATGCGGGCCAGGGTCTCCTTGGCCATGTCCTCGCTGACGCCCGACACCTCGTAGAGCACCTGGCCCGGCTTGACCGACGCCACGTAGAACTCCGGCTCGCCCTTGCCCTTGCCCATACGCACTTCCAAGGGCTTCTTCGAGATGGGCTTGTGCGGGAAGATGCGAATCCACAGTTTGCCCTCGCGGTGCATGTGGTGCGTGGCCGAGACGCGCCCGGCCTCGATCTGGTTGGCCTTGATCCAGCCGGCCTCGGCGGCCTGCAGCCCGTACTCGCCGAAAGCCACGAAGTTGCCGCGCGTGGCGTTACCGCGGATACGACCTCGCTGACTTTTGCGGAACTTGATCCGCTTAGGCATCATGGCCATCGGCGGCGCCCTCCTCGTACTGCCCCTTGTAGATCCATACCTTGATGCCGATGGCCCCGTACGTCGTGTAGGCCTCGGTGAAACCGTAGTCGATATTGCTCTGCAGCGTCTGCAGCGGAATCGAGCCGATGCTCTGCTTCTCGCAGCGGCTCATTTCGGCGCCGCCCAGGCGACCCGACAACTGAATCTTCACGCCCAGGGCGCCGGCCTGCATGACGCTCTCGGCCCGCATCCGCATCACGCGGCGGAACGCCTGACGCTTCAGCAGGGCGTCGGCAATCGCTTCGCCCACCAGCAGTGCGCTGGTGTCCGCGTTCTTGATCTCCTGGATGGTCACGGCAACCCGGCGGCCGGTCAACTCCTCGAGCTGCTCGCGAAGCTTGTCGACCTCGGCCCCCTTGCGACCGATGATCAGGCCGGGACGGGCCGTGTGCAGCAGCACCTTCACCTCTTCCCGTGTCCGCTCGATCTCGACCCTCGGGATACCGGCGTAACGGTAGTTGTCCTTGACGAACTTGCGAATCCGGCTGTCCTCGATCAGCAGGTCGCCGTAGATCTTCTTGCCGGCGTACCAACGGCTCTTCCAATCTTCGACGATGCCGGTTCGGAACCCAACTGGATTGATCTTCTGACCCATAGTCTTGGTTTCCTACCTAGTTCCCGCAGCATCCAGCGTGACGATAATGTGACAGGTCCGATGACGCAAAACGTCGGCCCGTCCGCGGCCGCGAGCCCACACACGCTTGGCCGTCGGCCCCTCGTCCACGCGAGCCTCGGCGACAACCAGTTCGTCCACGTCCGCTTCCTGCTCGTCGGCATTCGACAATGCCGAGCGGACCACCAGCCGTGTCAGGTGAGCGGCCCGTTGCGGCTGGAACTCCAACACGTCGAGCGCCCGCTGCACGGGAAGGCCGCGAATCATGTCCACCACCAGGCGAGCTTTCCTCGCCGAGATCGGAGCATACCTGTGTTTCGCTGTGTACGGCATCGTTTAACTCTCCGCGATCGTCCATTCGGTGCGGCCCCTGCGGGGCTGCGGAACGGTTACTTGGCAGCGGCAGCGCTTCGGCCGCCGGAGTGCCCTCGGAACACGCGCGTCGGCGAGAACTCGCCCAGCTTGTGGCCCACCATGTCCTCGGTCACGTACACCTTGTGGAAAATCTTCCCGTTGTGCACTTCGAACGTGTGGCCGATGAACTCCGGCGCGATCGTCGAGCGACGAGCCCACGTGCGAATCGGCTGCTTGTCGCCGGTCTGCGTCATCCGCTCGACCCGCTTCAGCAGCTTCTCGTCAACGAACGGCCCCTTCTTCAGTGAACGTCCCATAAGGTTCCCTCACGCCGGCCGCCATGAGGCCCGCCGGCTCTTGTGACTTAGCCGACCTTCAACTGTCCGTACCGCCGACTGCGACGGCGACGGATAATGTTACGGTTTGTCGGGTTACGACGACGACGCGTACGACCGCCCTTAGACAACTTGCCCGTCGGCGAGCACGGATGGCGACCGCCGCCGCTGCGGCCTTCGCCGCCGCCCATCGGATGGTCCACCGGGTTCTGCGCCGTGCCGCGCTGGTGCGGCTTGCGCCCGAGGTGACGGACGCGACCGGCTTTGCCCCAGCGAACGTTCTGATAGTCGCTGTTGCCGACCTTGCCGATCGTCGCACGACAGTTGATGTTCACGCGACGCATTTCGCCCGACGGCATAATCAGCACCGCCGTCGCGCCTTCCTTGGCCGCCAGCGTGGCGACCATGCCGGCACTGCGGACCAACTGGCCGCCGCGGCCGGGATGCAGTTCGATATTGTGGACTTCCAGGCCCTGCGGAATATTGCGGAGGATGCTGGCGTTGCCTGCCTTCGGCTCCACGCGGTCGCCGCTGACCACGGTCTCGCCGACCTTCAGGCCTTCCGGGCAGAGAATGTAGCGCTTCTCTCCATCGGCATAGTGCAGCAGCGCGATGCGGCAATTGCGGTTCGGATCGTATTCAATGGCGGCAACCTTCGCCGGCACATCGAACTTGTCCCGCCGGAAATCGACCTGGCGATACAGCTTGCGGGCGCCGCCGCCGCGAAAACGCGACGTCGTGACGCCCTTGTTGTTTCGGCCGCCGGACTTCTTGATTCGCCGACGCAGCTTCTTCTGGGGGCTGCTCCGCGTGATGTCGGAGAAGTCCTGGACGCTGCTGCGGCGCCGGGCCGGGCTGGTCGGTCTATACGCTTTTACTGGCATCGTTCGATCCTCTGCCGCCTCGGCTTCTTAGAACAGGTCGATCCGGTCTTCCTCGTGGAGCGTCACAACCGCCTTCTTCCGCATGCGGGTGCGTCCCGTCTTGAACCGGTAGCGGCGCATCTTGCCACGCTGGTTCATCGTGCGTACGTCAACCACGCGCACGCCGTAAATCGCCTTGACCGCTTCGGCCACCTGCAACTTGTTGGCGTTCGGATTGACCTCGAACAGGTATTGGTTCAACCCCTCGTTCAGGGTCGTTCCCTTCTCGGTGATCAGCGGTCGTATGATCGTCTTAAACGGATCCATCGTCAGTTGCTCCGTGCCTTCACCAGGGCGTCGAAGGCGTCCAGCGTAAACACCAGCCGCCGCGGCCAGATCACTTCCCAGGGATTCAGGTCGGCGACCGGTCGCACGCGCAGCCGCGGGATGTTTCGCGAACTCTTCCAGACCACGTCGTTATGCTCGGCAATCGACAACAGGCACGTGCCCTCGACACCGATCGCCTTGAGCACGTCGGCGACCTGCCGCGTCTTCGGCTCGGTCACAGTGAGCTTGTCGAGCACCATCACATCGCCGTCAAGCATCTTGCTCAGCAGGGCCGAATCCAGGGCCGCACGACGAGCCTTCTTCGGCAACTCTTGACGGAAGCTCCGGGCCTGCTTGGCGAAGGCCACGCCACCGCCGCGACGAAGAGGACTGCGACGGGTGCCCATGCGGGCCCGCCCCGTACCCTTCTGCCGGTAGAGCTTCTTCGTCGAGCCAGCGATCATGCCGCGGCTCTTGGTGGCCGCCGTGCCGACGCGACGGTTGTTCTCGACCCGCAGGACCGCCAACCGCAGCAACTCGCGACGAACCTTCGAGCCGAAGACCGCCTCGTCAACTTCGAGGCTCTTCAGCTTCTTGCCCGTTGCATCATAAACCGGTATTTCCAACATCACGATGTCCTCGCATCTGGAGCAGGACGCACGTTTAGGATTTCACGCTCCGTCGAATCATCAGATAACCGCCGTTCGGACCCGGCACACTGCCCCTGACAATCAGCAGATTCCGCTCCGCATCGACACGCACAACCGAAAGCCGCTGAACGGTGCGGCGAACATGGCCCATGTGGCCGGCCATTTTCTTGCCCGGCAACACTCCCTTGTCAGGCAAAGCACCCGAACCGATCGAGCCCGGGCTACGGTGCTTACGCTCCGTGCCGTGACTGCCCGGCTGGCCGCCGAAGCCCCAGCGCTTCATCACGCCCTGGAACCCCTTGCCCTTGGTCGTCCCCGTCACGTCGACGAGTTCGACGCCCTCAAAACTGTCGACGGTCACCGTGGCGCCCGCCTCG
This sequence comes from Planctomycetota bacterium, assembly GCA_016935955.1. Next base: position 676 of record JAFGPY010000162.1, on the reverse strand, counting down.
GGGACCTCGTCGCCATTGATCCGAAACTCACGAACAAACCGCTGGGCCTTGGCCCCCGCCTTCTTGGCGTGACCGGCCTGCGGCATCGTGGTGCGCGACTTCTTCGCCGGATCGAAGCCCAACTGCACGGCCGTATAGCCGTCGGTTTCGTCCGTCTTCACCTGGAGGACCTGGCACGGTCCGGCCTGGATGAGTGTCACGGGAATGATGCGACCTTCAGCGTCGAAAACCTGGGTCATCCCCAGCTTCTTGCCGAGAATTGCTGGCGCCATGTCTTGTTTCCTCACTCACGCGATGAGCGGGCCGTGGCAACGGCCATCACCGCTCGCTAGGCTTCTACCCGCCGCAGGGCCTTTCGGCTGCAACTGCGACATCAGGCCTTAATCTTGATATATACCCCGGCGGGCATGTTCAACTTGTTTAGAGCATCAACCGTTTTGGCTGTGGGCTCCTCAATGTCGATCAACCGCTTATGGGTTCGAATCTCAAACTGCTCCCGCGACTTCTTGTCGATGTGCGGGCTCCGCAGCACGGTGTACCGCTCGATCCGTGTCGGCAGAGGGATCGGCCCCTTGACGCGGGCCCCGGTCCGCTTGCTCGTCTCCACGATCTCCAGGGCGCTCTGATCGAGCACGCGGTGATCGTAGGCCTCCATCCGAATGCGTATCCTGCCCTC
>JAFGPY010000161.1 GCA_016935955.1 Planctomycetota bacterium | reverse complement strand
GACCACCCTGGCCTGCCCGTCAAGGCCCATCTCCGGCATCTGGAAGCCGATGATCTGCCCCGGCCGGCAATTGGCCGCCTGGAGCCACGAAATCGGCCGCAACGTCGTGATGTCGACGTAGTCGCCTTCGCGGTGACTCCTGCGCATCTGGAGCCGCACGAGCCGCCAGGTGGCCGGATCGACCGGCGTCACGAGGCGCATGTCCACCAGTTCACCGGCCGTCTCCTGGCCGTCGCTGGTCAGCACGCGTCGGCCGACGCGGAGGGAGAGTTCCAAGCCATGAACGAAGCAGAACTCTCCCTGCGGTCACGCCGCCGTATCCATCACGGCTCCCCGGTCAAGAAGCATCACTCAACAGATTCCCAATGGCTTCCCAAGTTCCCGGGCGCGCTCCTCGGGCATCCAATCTATGAGACGGCCGGGACCGAATCCACTGCTTGAGAAGCTAAGTTCTTCCGGCCGTTTGAGCACGGCCCCCTTGAGCCGGTATTCACGGATTGTGTCTACCACACGTTGCGTCACCCAGATGTACCTGGGCAACGGCCAAACCATGAAGAAATCGCTGCCGTCCCACTGCGACACCGCGATGAGCTTATCGGGATTGTCGCAACCGGAATACCTTCTGTAGCCGCAGGCGTCGCATTTCTCGGTGATTCTGATACCCGATTCGGGCGGAGCCATACCGGCCCAACCCGTGAGGACCAGTTCCCAGAGTCGCGTAGGCTTCTGCTCGGCCCGCGGAAACGAGGCCTTCACGGGCTTGACATCGAATCCCGTAAACCCTTTGGACCTGAACAACTCCAGCGAATGCTCCGTCAGGAGACACTCGCTCAGCCATGTCCAGAGAATGTCGGGCACCTTCTTCCCGCGCCAGATGACATTGAGATCGCTCAGAGGACGCCCGGGACCCCGATGCCCCTCGTTCGCAGGGCAAAGGACCTGTTCGAGTTCCCTCACTTCGACATACCGCGCAAACTGCCGCGTGAGACCGTAACCTAACTCGTAAAACACTGTTGACATTGTGCCCCCTTGCACGCTATCACATGAACGCTTCCATGACCATCTTGTAGAGTTGGTCGAGAATCTCCTGCCGCTTTGCGGTTGGGTTGCCCTTAAAGAACGCTCTCCACGCCCCATTCCAGTTGTTGGCGCCACTTCCTGTGTGCAGGCCAGGTGCCACACTTTGGAGCGACGGCTTGGCCCGAGCGAGGTCGAGGGGCGGAGCCGGCGCCAAAGTGTGCGACAGCAGCATGGCTGTTGATCGACATACCGGGCGATCTGATCCCGCCGTCAAGACATCATGGCCTCGTCGCCATGCCGTGTCAAGATGACGACCTGCCCGGATTCGCGCCGCGGGCGTCCCTCCTGTCCGACGACACGAGAACCGAATCGCACAGTCCCTGACCTTCAGCACACTTTGGGGCTGCGCCCTTCAAAGTGTGATGGCACCCATGAGTCAGGGGGCATGAAATGGCTTCTAATCGCGGCCGCAACCCCGCGCGGCGAAAACGGTTGAATTCGTTGCGGGCCGGGACTATGGTGTCGGCGCGCGCATTGTGCAAGGCAGGAGCGAGTCCGATGCAGATTCCCAGTGACGACCAGAAGCGTCGCGTCGGCGAGGCCTACCGCGCCGGCCGCCCGATCCGCGTGCCGGTGGCCCTCGGCGTCAACCCGCGGGTGGTGCTGCTGGACCCGGCGTGGAACACGGGCGGCTGGACGTTCGAAGACTACTGGCGCGACGCCCGCGTGACGATCGAGGTGCAACTGAAGTTCCTCGAGTACAAGGTCACGTACCTGAGCCGCTTCTGCGACGAGCCGGCCGACTGGCCCGAGACGTTCGCCTTCTACGTCGACGTGCAGAACGTTTACGACTCGGCGTATTTCGGCGCGCCGGTGAGGTTCCAAGAAGGCCAGGTGCCCGACGCCGCGCCTGTCTATGACGGCGATCGCCGCGAACATATCTTCGACGTCGAGATCGACCACCCGATGGACAACCCGTTCGTCCGCGAGACGCTCCGCCGCTACGAGGAGTTGAAGAAGGCGGCCGCGGGCGTTTCGTTCCACGGCGTTGCCCTGGCGGTCGCGCCGCCGCTGTGGAACTTCGACGGGCCGCTGACCATCGCCACGAACGTTCGCGGCGGCGACGTCTACGCCGACCTGCGCGGCGACCCGGAGTACGTCGAGCGGCTGCTGGATTTCATCACCCGCGGCGTCACGATTCGCAACCGGGCCATGCACGAGCATTTTGGCCGCAAGGCGTTCGACGGGCCGCGCGGCGGGATGGCCGACGATTCCGTGCAGTTGATCTCCACGGAGATGTACCGGCGGCAGGTGTTGCCGTTGCATCGGCGGTACCTGTCCGAATGGTCGGTCGAGGGGCCGCACTCGATGCACCTGTGCGGCGACGCCACGCGGCACTTCCCGCTGATTCGCGACGAGCTGAACGTGCGGACGTTCGACACCGGGTTTCCCGTGGACCACGGCGCGCTGCGCCGCGAGCTGGGAGGCGACGTCGAGATCCTGGGTGGGCCCGACGTGATGGTCCTGCACGACGGCTCGCCGCAGGAGGTCTACGAGCGGACGCGCGACATCCTGCGGTCGGGCGTGATGGACGGCGGGCGGTTCGTCCTGCGCGAGGGCAACAACCTGCCCCCGCAGTGCCCCGAGGAGAACCTGGCGGCTTTCTACCGCGCCGCCCTGGAGTTCGGCTTCTACGGCGACGATGACCACTCCTAAGCACTGTGCAACAACGATCGCACAGTGCTTGAGCGGGAGACCCGAGGAACGGGGTGCCATGCGGCTTTTTGCACGAACGCCTCATCGCGTCGCGGCAAGGCACGGTTACACAAGACGTGAGGGTGCCACGCGTCTACTTGTAGACGCGTGCTCGTACGCAACCGGCTCGTCGGCACGCTTCTGCGAGCAGAAGCGTGGCACCCATGAATCACCTTCGTGCCCATTGCCGCATGGTGGCTTGCGGCCATGGCACCCGGCCCATTTCGAGGAGGCGGGCTATGAAACGCTTCGCACTTGTCTCCACGCTGCTTATCATGTCGGCCCTGCCGCCCATGGTCGCTCGGGCCGAACCGCCGGCACGTTGGGTCTACGCCCCGTGCAACTTCCAGGTCAACGAGCGCGTCGACGACCTGATCGCCCTGACCGAGCGCGCCGCCACGGCCGGCTACAACGGCATGGTCGTGGCCGACTGGAAGTTCGGCCGCATCGACGACCGGCCGCCCCACTACTACGCCAACCTGAAGCGCTTCCGCGAGTCGGCCTCGCGGCTGAAGATCGAAGTGATTCCCTGCGTCATGCCGATCGGCTACAGCGGCAGCATCCTGTCCAACAATCCGAACTTGGCCGAGGGCATCGCCGTGCGCGACTGCGAGCTGCTGGTCCGGGGCGGCCGCGCGACCGTGGCCGACACGACGAACCTGCTGGACGGCGGCGCCTTTGAGCGCGGCTCCGACGCCAAGCCCGCGCCGGGCTGGGACTGGGTGGACGGCCCGGGCGTATCGAGCTTGCGCGACACGGCGGTCCGCCACGGCGGCGCGGCCGCCATCAGGATGCAGGACTTCCGCAAGGGCAACGAGTACGGCAACTGCCGCCTCTGCCGCAAGGTCAGCGTCAAGCCCTGGCAACAGTACGAGGTCCGCCTCTGGATTCGCAGCCAGGGCGCCGAACCGGCCGGCGACGTCAAGGTGGCCGTGCTGGCGGACAAGAACCGCTCGCTGAACTTCACGAACCTGCAGGTCAAGCCGACGCAGGACTGGACCGAGCACGCGATCGTCTTCAACTCGATGGAGCAT
>JAFGPY010000160.1 GCA_016935955.1 Planctomycetota bacterium | reverse complement strand
CGCGTGCTGCCGGTGATCGTCTCGGGCGAGACGGTGCTGGTGAACCCGCAGGGCGAGGAGCTCTGCAAGGCCTTCGGCCTGCAGGCGACGGGCCGCGAGGGCAAGCTCTGCGACTGCATCATCGTCGGCGGCGGACCGACCGGCCTGGCGGCGGCCATCTACACCACGCGCGAGCAGTTCAAAACCGTCGTGCTGGAGAAGATGGTCGTCGGCGGCCAGATCCTGACGACGGCCCAGGTGGAGAACTATCCCGGTTTCCCCGAGCCGATCAGCGGCGCGGAGCTGACCGACCGCCTGGCCACGCAGGCCAAACGGTTCGGGACCGACATCCGCGAACGGGCCGAGGTGACGCGCATCGAGTCGCAGGGCGACCTGTTCGTCGTGCACCTGGACGAGGGCGACCCGGTGGTTGGCCGCACGGTCATCCTGGCCCCCGGCTCGCAGTACCGCCACCTGGGCGTGCCCGGCGAGAAGGAGTTCACGGGCTACGGCGTGAGCTATTGCGGCACGTGCGACGCCCCGTTCTACCGCGACAAGCACGTCGTGGCGGTCGGCGGCGGCAACACGGCCGTGGACGAGGGGCTGCACCTGCTGAAGTTCGTCAAGCGGCTGACCATCGTGCAGAACCGCAACCGCCTGACGGCCACGCCGTTCCTGATTGAGGAGCTGGGCAAGCACAAGGATCGCGCCGAGGTGCTGACCTCGACGGCCGTCGTCCGCATCGAGGGCAAGCCCGAAGAGCGCGTCACGGGCGTGGTGCTGAAGGACCTGGCCACGGGCCAGGAGCGTCCGTTCGCGTGCGACGGTGTCTTCGTCTGGATCGGCATGACGCCGAACACGGGGTTCCTCAAGGGGACGGTGGACCTGGACGACGGCGGTTTCGTCCGGGCCTCGAACGCCAGCATGGAGACGGCCGTGGCGGGCCTCTTCGCGGCGGGCGATTGTCGCAGCGGCTCGCAGAAACAAATCGCCACCGCGACGGGCGAAGGCGTGGCCGCCGCCCTCTTTGCCGCCGAGTACATCCGCAAACAGAAGACGGCCGTATCAGCGACGCCGTAAGAGAACAGGTTGCGGAGGCACGCGATGAGTCAAGCTGGACTCTTCCGATGGGTCAACATCATCACGGTACTCAGTGTGTTGACGTGCATCCTTCTCATCCCGACGATTGGATCTCTGCCGGTGAGTCCGGCAACCAGATCTCTGATTCTGTCGTACGGAATTCCTCTGGCTCTCTTCGCCGTTGCGGCCACAGGTGCAGCCGTCGGCACGATTCTTCTGGTAAGGGCGGGGCTGCCGACCGAGTGCATCTTGCGATGCTTGATCTGGGATGCGGTGATCATGGCGACTCCCTTTGCACTGCTGTTCTTGGTAGGATTCGCTGCGTTCAGTTTTCGCGTGTTCGAGTTGCCGCTGGGTGTCATCGGATTTCGTTGCCTGTGCTGGTTCACCGGTCTTGCGTTGGGGCACTTTGCCGGGTGGGGTGTTGCTCGGTGGTTTGCCGGCCACATAATCCGCACGGGCAAGTGAGAATTCACGGTTGCTGTCGATCCGGACGGCAAGCGCAACGCCTAAGGCGGCACAGTTCCCGCAATGTGTGGCTGCGGCCACAACTCCGTCTTCGTCGCTACCGAAACCGCAACCCGCCTTGGTATAATAGCCGCCCGTGTTTTGTCGGTCGATCCGGTTCGCAGGGCTCGGAGGCACTATGGCTGGTCGCGTTCTACCATTTCTGATGCTGGTGGGGTCCAACGTCTTCATGACCTACGCCTGGTACGGTCACCTGAAGGACTTGCGGCACCGGCCGCTCATCCTGGCCATCGCGCTGAGCTGGGGCGTGGCGCTGTTCGAGTATTGCCTGCAGGTGCCGGCCAACCGCCTGGGCTTCGGCACCTACAGCCTCGGCCAGTTGAAGGTGGCCCAGGAGATCATCACGATGAGCGTCTTCGCGGTCTTCGCGGTGGTCTACATGGGGGAGCGGCTGTCGCTGAACTTCCTGTGGGCGGGCCTGTGCCTGGTCGCCGCGGCATTCTTCATCTTCCGCGACTTCCAGCCTGCGGCCTGACGAGCGAGACGACGAACAGCACACCGTTCTCGCGGGCACGGCCTGCCGTGCCTGCGCACACTTTGGTCCCGACTTCGTCGGGCCTCCAAAGTGTCACCCCCCTACGTGACTGTGGAAACCGCTTCGCACCCGGCCGGGGCGGCCGGGCTACATCAGACCATCGGGTCGGGGTGGCCGGGTTGCATCAGGCCACCGGCCGCTTGGCCACCAGGGTGACGCGTCCGAGCAGGCCGCTGGGTTCGGCCTTCAGGTGGAACAGGTTAGCCATGGCGTTGGCCACGCGGAGGACGATGCGGTTGCGGCCGGGCTTGATCAGGCCGGTCACCTCGAGGCTGTAGGGCGGCCAGGGCAGCACGCTCGCCTCCTGCCCGTTGATGTGCACCTGCACCACGTGGGCTACGCGCTCGAAGTCGAGGAACAGCCGCTGCTCGGCCAGCTCGCGCGGCACGTCGAAGGCTTGCTCGTAGCGGCCGATGCCGCTGAAGTACGGGAAGCCCTGCTGGGCCCAACTGCCCGTCTGGACCATGCTCCGCGAGATGCTCAGCACCTCGTGCTCCCCCTGGCCGGCCACGGTGAAGTCGCCCGACAGGTACAGCACCTGGTCCAGGTTCAGACTCGGCCGGAAGGTGCTCGACGTCTTGATGACCAGCTCGTTCTTGCCCTGGCGGATGAAGTTCGTGACGTCGGTCTCGGGAACCAGGCGGTCGTAGTGGGTGCCTTCCTGCCAGTCGGTCAGCTCGTGGCCGTTCAGCAGCACCCGGGCCTCGGGCCGGATGTTGTTGACGTACATCGCCTGGTCGAACAGGCCGTCGGCCAGCAGGATCGCGCGGCTCGGGCTGATGGCCGCATGGAACTCCGTGCGGTACGTCTTGCCGAACGACGACAGCCAGTGCTCCGGCGGGCCGCTGCCGCGAATGTCCAGGTGCCACCGTCGCAACGGGAAGTAGTTGCCGCCCTCGGCATCGAACTGCCACTCGCGGGCCAGGGTCATGCGGCTCGATTCGACGCTGGCCAGCCGCGGGCCGATCGCTTCGCCCGACTGCCGCCGCTTGGCGAACATCAGCAGTTGCGACCCGCTCGGCGGCAGGTCCAGCTCCAGTTCGGTCCACTCGTCTTCCTGCACCGTCGGCTCCAGCCAGCGCACCTGTCCGGTGCGCGTGTCCATGAGGTGGGGCACGCCGCAGGCCCGGACGCGCACCTTCAGCCGCTCGTAGCCGCGCTCGCGGCTCGTGTTGGCCAGAAGCACCAGGCGGCGGTCCTCCTTGTCTTTCATCAGGTAGACCACGTCGCGCACGCCGCCCAGGTCCAGGTCGGGCTCCACGCGGTCGCGCAGCTCGCGGATGAACGCGTCGTCGGCCAGCGTCGTGCGGCCAACGGTCTCGATCGTCTCGGCCATTCGCCGCACGCGCTCGGCCAGGTCGGCGTCGGCGCCTTGCTCGGCGCTCTGCGCGGGCAACGTCTCGACGAACAGGACCGTCAGCCCCTCGCGGGCCCAGTGCTCCAACGTCTCGACCGTCTTGTGGCTCAGGACCGTTGCGTGCGGCAACACCAGGCAACGGTACCGTTCGAGCACCTTGCCGCGACGGCCGCGAATCTCCAGCTCGCCCTCGACGTTCACGCGGCCGCGCTCCAGCATCTCCTCGTTGACCAGGTCGAAATCGAACTGGTGACGCGACAGGGCCTCGGCCGTCTGCGCCAGCGCCGTCTCGATGGTCTTGGCCTGCGGGTTCTCGCGATCGCGCTCGAGCCACGCCTGGCGTGCGCCGGGGTTGGGGTCGAAGGCCGCCGCCATGGAAGCCACCGGCGACAACAGGGCCACGGGCGCCAGGTGCGTGCCGCCGTGCAGGGCCGCCGAGAGCCGCGCCAGGTGATCGGCGAAGACGCGGTAGAACGGCCAATAGCTCAGGTGGTACGAGTGATCCGGCGGGCACTCCCACTTGCGGAATCCGGCCAGCGAATAGTAGGCGGCGTGCGGCATGAAATAGTTCACGCCGCATGCGGCCTGGAAATCGCCCAGCCGCTTCAGCGTCGGCAGCGTCAGTTGCCACCCGGCGGCCGCACCGAAGGCCTCGGCCATGGTCCGCTCCTTCTCCAGCAGGTGCTCGGCGCTGGAGGCGAACTTGCAGGCCAGGTGGTTGTTCAGGTGCATGGGGCCGATGTCGGCGTCGAACGTCAGGTCGCACAGCGTGTCGATGCCGGCGTAGTGCATGTGTTGGGCCGTGGCGAAGTAGTCGAGGTTCTGCTTGACCTGTCCGGCGAGTTCGCCTTCCTGGTGGATGTGGCCGATGAACCGCATCTTACGCTTCTCGCACCACTCGTACATCGGCTTGAAGAAGGCCTCGATGTACATGGCCTTGACCGTCTCGTGGAAGTCCAGACGGATGCGCGTCGTCTGCGGGCCGGCCGCCATGAACAGCGCCGGCAGGGCCCGCACGAACGGCATGCTGTGCTGCTTCTCGAACCGTCGCGGCAACTCGTCGGTGAACTGGACGCTCGCCGAGTAGTGGGCGTACCATGTGCTTGGCTCGTCGGTGAAGATGCCCTTGACGCTGCGGCCGAGGTGCTTGCCCAGGGCCGCGGCGTACCGCTCGTGCGTCTCGGCGATGAACCACGCGCAGGCCTGGCGGTTGAGCGTGTCGAGGTACCCGTCACAGAAGGCCAGCCGGAAGTAGACCCGCGAAAAGACCGCCACGGTCTCCTGCTCCCGGGCAGCGGTGTACTTCAGGCGGCCGTCCTTGACCCGGCGGGTGATGTTCTTCTCCTTGCCGAACTGGGCCTCGCCGCCGGCCATTGGAACGGCCAGCACGCAAAACAGCTCGTCGTCGATCTTGATCTCGCGGTCGATTGTTTCGCCGCGCCGCAAGTCGGCCCGGTCGCTGATGCGAAGCTGGCTCATGCGGTACTCGGGGTGCTCGCGGGCCAGTCGCATGCCCACGGTGCCCGACGGCCAGTTATCCTCGTCGTAGAGCCAGGCCCACATCTTCTCGCGCTGGGCCACCTTCGCACAATGCTCCACGGCCTCCATCCACTGACGGCCCATGTAGGGCGTCAGCAGGCCGTGGCGAGCGTGCATGATGAAGCCCCCCATGCCGCGGTCCTTCATCTCCAGGATCTGGCGCTCCAACTCGTCGGCCTTCAGCTCGTGGTTCCAGAACCAGAAGGGAGCGAAGCGATATTCGTTCGGCGGGTCCTGGAAATCCTTCAGCAGCGACACGGCGCTCTCCTTTGCGCAGATGAGATGATTCGCCCCGGGCGGCATCGACAATCTATCCCCCCGGCCGCATGGCGGCAACTTTTTTCGTCCGCCATCGCGGCAACTTCCGCTACCATGGCGTCGATCAGGTGAGTTATTGTAGGGGCGGCTCGCGAGCCGCCCGGTGACGTATCAACGATGCAAGGCAGGGGGAGACTCAATGGCCACGAAGCAGGCGCCGGTAGGCGAGTGTCTGAAGCGGTTGCACAAGACGTATCCGGACGCCGGGTGCACGCTCGATTTCCGCAGTCCGCTCGAACTGATGGTCGCCACGATCCTCAGCGCCCAGTGTACGGACGAGCGGGTCAACAAGGTCACGCCGGCGCTGTTCGCGCGGTACCGCTCGGCGTCCGACTATGCCGACGCGCCGTCCGCGCAGCTCCAGGACGACATCCGCTCCACGGGCTTCTTCCGCAACAAGGCCAAGAACATCCAGGGCGCCTGCCGCGAGATCGCCGACCGCCACGGCGGCAAGGTGCCCATGGACATGGACGTCCTGGTCACGTTGCCGGGCATTGGCCGCAAGACCGCCAACGTCATCCTGGGCAACACGGGCCATCGGCCGGGCGGCGTGGTGGTGGACACGCACGTGGGCCGGGTGTCGCGGCGGCTGGGCTGGACTAGGCAGGACGATGCGGTGAAAGTGGAGCGGGACCTGAACCGCCTGATTCCCGAAAAGGACTGGGTCCGCGTCGGGCATGAGTTGATTCTTCATGGCCGACGCACCTGTGCCGCCCGGAAACCGAAGTGCGGTCAATGCCCCCTGAACGACCTGTGCCCCTCGGCGGAGGTTGCTGGTTGAAGACGTCAGAGCCTATGGTGCACGCCCGCCCTCGGGTGTGACGCCAAGCTGCAAACGACCGGCAAAGTCCGTGTTCCCCGGCCGAGGGCGGCCGGGCTACAACTGCGGGGGCTTCTGCCTCCCGGCCGAGGGCGGCCGGGTTACATTAGACTCCCCGGCGGCAGCGGCAACAGGCAAAGAAATCGGGTCGTCTGGGCTTGCCAGACGACCCGTTTGATTTCCTGGGCGGGAACCAATTGAAGGTACCGCCCAAGTTGCGGGGATTGAAGATCCCTGGGGCTTACTCGTTGCCCCTCTATTTCCATCGGTCCTTAACGGACCGCCGCTTTCTAGTGGGCGGTACCTGGAGGGAAGGCGCCGCCCAAGTTGCGGGGATTGAAGCTCAGTTTATGGTACGTCTTGTACTTCTCTATCGAAACCGGCCGAAGCCGGGTCATTCGTAAAAGCCCGCCGCTAGAGTGTGAAGGGGGTTTGGCATGTTTGCTGAGATTCTCGCACCCGGGGGAGGGCTTTATGCAAGATGGTCTGAGCAATGCCAAGCGAGCGGGCTGTATTCCCAAAGAACTTGACTAACGCCCTTCTTCAGTTGCAAAGGCCGTGCCACTTCCCGGCCCTGAAATCCTGGAAATTCCGCGGTTTATAGGCAAAGCGTTGGTGCGCATAGACTTAGAATCATTTTGTGCTCCGCATGGCCGCCCTTGCGGGCTATCTGGCCGCCGGGGTCCGTGTGGCATTGCAGCCACTTGATCGCCCGCCCGAATTACGCCGAGTCAGACGTAAGGCATTGTGCGATTGAGGCTTGCGTGTGTGATGCCCCAGAATGGCCCATGTTGCGAATCGGAAACGCCGTGCCGCCTGCGACGAATCTGCGGACGGAATCGCCTGCCGTGCCGCCCCCGGAAGGTCGCGGGACTGCCGGTTTGTCGCTTCCGGGCCTGTGTGCCGTCGGCCGTGCAGCCCTAAAATCGTCCGTGACAGCCGCGAGGCGAGATGTTATTGTGCGTCCTTGCTGCGGCCCCGGCGGGAAATGACCGCAGCGACAGGCAATTCGTCTTTCGGGAACTTGGCCATGCTCGATCAGAACACCTCTTGCCAGGGGGCTGCCGAGGCCGTGCCGCCGATCCGTGCGGCCGAGCCGGCTGCACGCGGCGAACGCTCGCTGGGTTGGCTTGCTGTGATGGCCTACGTGCTCGTGCGGCCATGGACGTTCTTCGGCAGCCGCATTCACCGCCTGACCGTCGGCGGCGCCGTCTTCGCCGCGGTGGTCAACCTGCTGCTGGCCCTCGTGCTGATTGTCGCCTCGCCCTATGTCCGGTTCGTCCTGCCGCCGAGCATGACGTCGTTGCAGAATTCCTACCACCAGTTCACCCTTGGCGATGCTCACGACGTGGCCATTAGCGTCGCTATCGCGTGGGCCGTCGTGGTCGCATGTAATGTCGCGGGCGCGCTGCTGTACGCTTCGGCCATGTCGGGCGTCGATTCGTTCAGACAGGCCTTCCGCCGCAGCCTCGTCCTTGTCGGAAGCCTCACGTCCTTGCTGCCGGTCGTTGCGATTGGCGGCGGCGTGATGATTGTTTTCATCGAGGCGCTCCAAGAGGTGGCCAGGACCCTGGTCGGCAGCAGTCTCGCCGGTGTGCTGTTGGCCTTGCTGATGTGGCTCATGCCCGCATGGGTCGCGGCGATCACGTGGCTGGCCCTCTTCCGCGACGGACGCTGCGGGCCGCAGGTCCTGCGCCGGGCGCCGGCCGACCGTTGCGAGAAGTGCGGCTATCTGCTGGCGATCATTCCCGAGGAGCGGCAATGCCCGGACTGCGGATGGCCGGTGGACGACAGCCTGAGTTCCACGCGGCGCGAGCCGCTGCCGGTCGAGTGCGCCACGCGGGCCCAATGGCCGATTCGCGTCCTGACGACGCTCTGCAGCGGCTTCTTGCGGCCGTCGCGGCTGTGGTGGCGGTGTCGCGTCCGCGCGGGCTCCGTCGCGCCGCGAAACGCCTTTCTCGTCATGACCGTTGCGGGGACGGTCATCGGCACCGTCCTGGCGTTCGTGCTGATTGTTGCAGCCGTGGCGGCGCAGGACTTCGACGATCTGGATGAGGCGCTGCCTGTCCTCGTCCCGATATGCCTGGGGTGGGGACTGGCCGTTTTTTGGGTCGTGCTGGCGGGCAACCACGCGCTGCTCGTTGTCGCCATCGCCCTCGCCCGGCTGCGCGACAATCCCTTGCGACTCGACGAACTGGCCCGCGTCGGCTATTGCAGCCTCGGACTGCCCGCCTTCATCCAGGGCGTCTCCGCTCTGACCCTCCTTGGCCTGTTCGCCCTGTTCACGATGGTCGGCGTCAGAAGCTACGGCGGCGGTCCGTCCAACGCCCAGATGATCGGCCAGACCGTTATGGTCATTCTCCTGTTGGGCGTCGGCGGCATGCTCATTGGCGCCTTGCTCGGTTCGCTGATCAGCACGGTTCGCGCCATGCAGGCCGCGCGGCACGCCAACTATTGACGGGCACGTAGAGGATGGTCTGTGCCATGACCGAAACCCGAAACAATGGCGGCACGGAGCACACCGCGGCGGATCCGTCGCAGACGGGGCCGCAGCACCGGGCGGCGACGCCGATCAGCCTCTGCTGGCCGTTCGTCTGGTTCTGGGGCATTTTCCGGCCGCTGACGTTCTTTCGCACGCAGGTCCGCCGCCAGACGCTCGCGGCCGCCGTGTGGAACACCGTGCTCAACGTCACCGTGACCGTCCTCATCATCGCCATCGGCATCATCCACGAAGAAGGGCACATGAGCCGCGACGAGTGGATCGGCATGGCCATCGGCATGCCGGCGCTATGGCTGGTCGGGCTGGCGTTCTTCGTCTGTCTGACGCTCGTTCTTGCACCGGCCATGTCGCACGCCGCGACACTTGGCGAGGCCATCCGGCGCGCCGCTCCCATCGTTTCGGGCATGACCGCCGTCTTTCCCGTCGCCACGCTGCTGTGCTCCCTGATGGTCATCAACGAGCGCGATCTGCGCTACGAGTGGTTGCGACCCTTGTTCGGGCGGCGCTTGGACGAGATCGCCTTCGGCGTCATCTTCTGCCTGTTCATTTTCTGGCCGCTGCTGCTGCTCTACCTCGGCATGCACAGCGAGGGCTGCGGCCTGCCGCCGGCCGATCACGAGACCGGCAACTGCCGCTGCGAGCAGTGCGGCTACAGTCTCATTGTGACGTCGCCGGACGGTTGCTGTCCGGAGTGCGGGCACGCTGCGCGGCTCAGCACGGACCCCGTTCGCCGCACGCTCCCCGAGCCCGAGGATCGCCCGCGCCGCGCGCCGCTCTATCTGTGGCTGGCGACGTTCATCATAGCCGCCCTCCGACCGGCCACCTTCTGGGCCGACAAACGCGTCCGCACCGACAGTCGCGGCGCGCGCAACGCCTCGCTGACCCTCATGGCCCTGGCGTCCATTGCCGCGGCGCTCCTCTTCTTCGTCTTCCTGGGAGTGGCCCTGCTTGCCTGCAGTTACACCGGTGAGAGCGACTTCGCCGCCCTGGTGGCCATCTCCCTGTTCGTCTTCGCCTGCGCCTTCATCGTGCTCCTGCTGGGCAATCCGACCATGGCCCTGGCGGCCATCTGCATCTCGCGCCTTCGCGGCAACCCGTCCCGCATCGACGAACTGGGACGACTGGCCTGGTACTCCGTGGCCGTGCCCCAGATCCTGTTCTGCCTGCTCGGCGCCACGACGCCCGTTCTCGGCATCACGGCCGCACTCGCCGACAGCTATCATATAGGGCGTCGATTCGGCCTCAGCGGCAGCGAGACCGAGTTTCTGCAGGTGCTGCTGATCATTGCGGCCTGTGCCTGCGGGGTGCTCGCCCTGGGCAGCTACCTCTGGTCACTGGCCGTCTCGGTCCGGGCCATGCGATCGACTCAGTACGCCAACTTCTGACCCGGTGCCATGGCGGGGTGACCGCGAGCGGCACCCGAGGCCGTCCGGGGCAGGGCGGCGGGCCGGGTTCGGCCTGCCTTTTTGTCCCGGCGGTGCGTATTATCCTTGCCGGCTCGCTACCGGGCGGGGTCGGGGGGCCTTGTCGCGGCCCGAACCCGGCCTTGCAATCCCGCGTAACTGGGTTATAATCGCCCTTTTCGGGGAGACGCAAACCATGCTGACAAGGCGGATTATACCTTGTCTGGACATCCTCAACGGCCGCGTCGTCAAAGGCACGAACTTTGTCGGTCTGCGCGATGCCGGCGACCCGGTCGAGGTCGCGCGCCGTTACGAACAGGAAGAGGCCGACGAGCTGGTCTTCCTGGACATCACGGCCAGCCACGAGGAGCGGCCGATCATTCTTGACGTCGTCCGCCGCACGGCCGAATGCTGCTTCATGCCCCTGACGGTTGGCGGCGGCATTCGCACCCTCGACGACATCCGCGACATTCTCAAGGCGGGGGCCGACAAGGTCTCGATCAACAGCCCGGCGGTCCGCGATCCGGAGTTCGTTTGCCGCGCCGCCCGGCGGTTCGGCTCACAGTGCATCGTCGTGGCCATTGACCCGAAGCGCGTCACGCGCGACGGACGGGAGTTCTGGGAGGTCCACATCAACGGCGGCCGCGTGCCCACGGGGCTGGAGGCCGTGGAGTGGGCCCGCCGCGTCGTCGAGTTGGGCGCCGGCGAGATTCTGCTGACGAGCATGGACGCCGACGGCACCAAGGACGGCTACGATGTGGCCATGACCCGGGCCGTGGTCGAAGCCGTGGGCGTCCCGGTGATCGCCAGCGGGGGATGCGGATCGCCCGAGCACATGCGCGAAGCCCTGATGGACGCTGGGGCCGATGCGGCTCTGGCCGCCAGCATCTTCCACTACGGCGAGTACTCGAT
>JAFGPY010000159.1 GCA_016935955.1 Planctomycetota bacterium | reverse complement strand
GCATGCAGGTCGTGCTCGAGAAGCCGTACATCCTGGTGCACGAGAAGAAGATCAGTAACGTCAAGGACATGGTGCCGATGCTCGAAAAGGTCGTGCAGTCGGGCCGTCCGCTGTTGATGATCGCCGAGGACGTCGACGGCGAGGCCCTGGCGACGCTGGTCGTCAACAAGCTTCGTGGCACGTTCAGCGTCTGTGCGGTCAAGGCCCCCGGCTTCGGCGACCGCCGCAAGGCCATGCTCGAGGACATCGCCACGCTGACCGGCGGCCAGGCCATTTTCGAGGACTTGGGCATCGCCCTGGAGAACGTGGACATGAGCCACCTGGGCCAGGCCAAGAAGGTGACCGTCGACAAGGACAACACGACGATCATCGAGGGCGCCGGCGAGACCAAGGCCATCAAGGGTCGCATCGAGGCCATCAAGTCGGAGATCTCGGCGACCACGAGCGACTACGATCGTGAGAAGCTCCAGGAGCGTCTGGCGAAGCTCTCGGGCGGCGTGGCCCAGATCAACGTGGGCGCGGCGACCGAGGCGGCCATGAAGGAGAAGAAGGCTCGCGTCGAGGACGCGCTGCACGCTTGCCGCGCAGCCGTCGAGGAAGGCATCCTGCCGGGCGGCGGCGTGGCTTGCCTGCGGGCCCTGAAGGTGCTCGACAAGGTGAAGGCCACGGGCGACATCA
Source organism: Planctomycetota bacterium (assembly GCA_016935955.1). The sequence goes on along the minus strand of JAFGPY010000159.1, from coordinate 32,681 downwards.
AGGTGGGCGTGGACATCGTCCGCCGAGCCCTGGAAGCCCCGATCAAGCAGATCGCCGAGAACGCCGGCATCGACGGCTCGATCGTCTGCGAGAAGGTCAAGGAAGGTTCCGGCAACATGGGCTTCAACGCCCTGGCCGGCAAGTACGAAGACCTGGTGGCCGCGGGCGTCATCGTGCCGACCAAGGTGGAGCGTTCGGCGCTTCAGAATGCGGCCAGCATCGCGGGCCTGCTGCTGACGACCGAAGCCCTGGTCAGCGAGATTCCCGAGAAGAAGAAGGCTCCGGCCGGACCGGGCCCCGAGATGTACTGATCGGGACTGTCTGCATCACGCGAAAAGGGGCGAGGCTGCAGCTTCGCCCCTTTCTTTTGCGCGTCCGCAGAAACCACAGGATTATTGAACCTTTGCCGTCCTGGGTCGTCTAAAATGACGGCTGATTCCCGGTTCGCCTGCTTGAGAGGAAAGGAGCCCGTCATGAAGCTGGCAGCGAGGTCCGTTTTGGTGGCGATCCTGATGTTGCTGAGCCTGGGATGGGCCCTCGGATGGGGATGCGGGCAAGGGGTCGGCGCCGTGGCCGAAGAGAAGGACGCCGCCGGCGAGCAAGCCGCAAGCCCTCCGGTGGCTCCAGGCGCCCCGGCCAAGGCGGCCGTCGCGGCACCGGCCCGCATGGTCTGCTGCGACGCGTGCAAGGCCAAGCTCGACTTGGCCAACGGCATCAGAAAATGTCCCGGATGCGGCGGCATGTGCAACGTCGCCCACGCTTGGTGCACGGCCTGCGCCAGGAAGAAGGGCGTGTGCGAGGTGTGCGGTAAAAAGATGGGCGCCGAGGCCGCCAAGGACGTCGCCGTCGGCGAATCGGCGGGCAAGGGACCGACCGAGAAGATTTCCAAGGCGGTCGACGGCGAGGTGAAGCTCGACGATCTGGTTGCCGGCAACAACACGTTCGCCTGCCGGCTGTATCAGAATCTGGCCGCCAAGGACGGCAACCTGTTCTTCTCACCGATGAGCATCTCCAGCGCCCTGGCGATGGTCTATGCCGGGGCCGAGGGCCAGACGGCTGCAGAGATGAAAGAGGCCCTGAGCTTCGGCCAGCCGGAACAAGAGCTGCACAAATCGTTCCGGCAACTGAACGCCCAGTTGAATCCATCCGGGAGGGGCGAGCTTCCCTATGACCTGACCGTGGCCAATGCCCTGTGGGGGCAGCAGGGGCATCAGTTCCTCGACGACTATCTGAAGATCGTCAGCGACGATTATGGCGGCACATTGAACGCCGTCAATTTCGCGAGCAACGGCGAGGGCGTGCGGCAGCAGATCAACACGTGGGCCGAGGAGAAGACCCGCGGCAAGATCAAGGACCTGATCGGGCCGGGGGTGCTGAACCCGCTGACGCGGCTGGTGCTGACCAACGCCATCTACTTCAAGGGCAAATGGGAGGCGCCCTTCAAGAAAGAATCCACCAGGGAGCAACCGTTCCGCCTGGCGATGGCGGAGAAGGAGAAGAGCGAGGTCAGAACCGTGCAGGTTCCGATGATGCGGCAGAAGGAGAAATTCGGCTACATGGAGACCGGTACGGTGCAGGTGCTGCAGATGCCGTACGTCGGCGAGGACCTGGCGATGCTCGTGGTCCTGCCCAGGGCCGCAACCAAGGAGTCCATGGCCGATCTGGAGAAGTCGCTCAGCGCCGAACAGATCAAGCAGTGGACCGGCGGCCTGCGGAATGAAGAGATCGCGGTGACGTTCCCGCGCTTCAAGGCCACGCAGGGCTTCTCGCTGAACCAGCCGCTGCAGGACCTGGGGATGGCGTCGGCGTTTTCCGAGGCGGCCGACTTCTCGGGCATCGACGGCACCAAAGACCTGTTCCTTGCCGCCGTGATTCACAAGGCCTACGTGGACGTGAACGAGGAGGGGACCGAAGCCGCGGCTGCAACTGCCGCCGTGCTGGGGCTCAAGGGAATGCCGCCGAAACCCAAGACGTTCGTCGCCGACCACCCGTTCGTCTTCATGATCCGTCACGTGCCGTCGGGCAGCGTCCTGTTCATGGGGAGAGTGATGGACCCGTCGGTGCAGTAGAGTATTTCACGGTTGAATGCACTCTGATCGGCTGGCGGTGTTGCCGTTTGGGCCCCGGCATCGCCGGGGGAGTTGAAGCCCCCAGCATTGCTGGGGAATCGGACGGTTGCAAACGTTCGTATCCCGCCGCAGTGCGGCGGACTTGTGCGCGGCGCGCGGAACGCGGGTCAGGTGACCTCGAAGGCCGTTACGGAATGAGGCCCGAGACGCAGCGGTTCCTGCGAAGCTGAACTCCACACGCGACCGCTCTCGATCTCGGCCAGGCCGTTCACCGGTTCGCCCGAGAGGGTGGTTGTGACGTCCGAGCCCGTGGTGTTGGCGGCGAAGAGCAGCCGCTTACCCGACGGCGTTCGATGGACGGCCAGATCGACGTACGGCGACGAGGCGGTCATCCCGCGGGCAAGGCCCGATTCGAACATCAATGCCTGCACGGTCTCCAGCGAAATAACTCCGGGTAGCGTGAAGAACCCGCCCTCGCCGCAGGGCATCAGGGTCAGTGTGAACTCCGACAGGCCGCCGACGAAGTACCGAGCCAGCGTGTCGTCGCTTCGCATATGCTCGTTCATCAACGGGATTCGCGGACCGATGGCCAGGAACCCTCCGCGGCGCACGTAGCGCAGCAGCTTTTGCATGTCCTCGGCGGCGAGCATTTCGAGCGTCGGGCAGACAATCAGTGGGAAACGCGCAAGCGTCTCCTCGCCTAGCCGCGTGTCGCCAAGGGCCACAGACAGGCGAGCCCGTGCGGCCTGGTCGAGCAAGCGCTTGAGCAGTTGCGGGCCTTCCGATTGCAGCGGCCGCTCGAAGCCGAACGATACGGTCGCCGCGGCCTGGGCGTCGCCTGCCGGCATCCGGTCGGTGAGCCGCTTCACGTGGGCGTAGAGCCGCGGCCAGAGGATGATGGCCTTGCGGTCCGTCTCCCAGCCGCCGTCCTGCAGCCGGGACACGAGAGGGCGAAGGTCGGCGGCATCCGCACACGTGTCGGCGATGTCTGCGGGCGGCGCGCCGTGCATGATTGCGGCCCGGATCGCGAACCGCCACGGGTCGCGTTCGCGATCGGCGTCCGCTCCCGCCGCGGCGGCCACCTGTGCCGCCGTGCGGTATCCGGTGGGCGACAGTTCGCGAGCCGCCGCCCGGACGCGCCAGTAGAGAGCCGCCGCGGGCGACAGGTCGTCGGCCGACGACAAGGCGTCGCCCACGTAATCGAGCACCGTCTCCGCGGGGTCCGGCGAGGTCTCGTCCTCGAACGTCAGCCGGTCGAGATGCGCCGGCAAGGCCTCGCGGGACGATCCGGCCGACAGTTCCGGCAGGGCGACGTCGTCGAACGAGGCGAACTGCTGCCGCCAGACGCCGTTGAGTGCGGCGATGGAACCGTACTTTGCGGCCAGCCATTGGCGGAAGGCGTCGCTCATGGTCACTCCGCCACTCGCAGGCCGAGCCGCCGGGCGTGGGCCTTCAGTTCGAGAATGTCGGTCGGGTCGCAGGGATGGTCCAGCTCGGGGTAGCCCTCGGCCCGGAAGCACGGCCGGTATTGGCCCATGACGTTGACGAAGGTCTTGGGGCTGACGTCGCGGGCCAGGAAATCGAGGATCGCGCGGCCCTCGTCGAGGCCTTCGGGCATGACGAGGTGACGGACCAGCAGGCCGCGCCGGGCGATCTCGTCGTCAATCACCAGGTCGCCCACCTGTCGGTGCATCTCGTGGATGGCGGCACAGGCCCGGTCGCGATAGTCGGCCGCCTGGCAGAAGCGTTCGGCCGATGCGGCCGCCCAGAACTTGAAATCGGGCATGTAGACGTCGATCAGCCCTTCAAGCAGTCCCAGGACCTCGACGTCCTCGTACCCGCCGCAGTTGTAGATGATGGGCACGCGGAGGCCGCGCCGCCGGGCTTCGACGATCGCCTCGGCAATCTGGGGCGCGTAGTGCGTGGGGGTGACGAAGTTGATGTTCTCGCACCCTCCGCCGGCCAGCCGGAGCATGGCATAGACCAGGTCCTCGACGGCCCAACTCCTCCCGGCCGCACGGTGGCTGATCTCCCAGTTCTGGCAGAAGACGCACATCAGGTTGCAGCCGGCCAGGAAGACCGTGCCCGATCCGCCGAGGCCGACGAGGACGTTCTCCTCGCCGAAATGCGGCCCGCTGTCGGCGATCACCAGCTGCGAGGGGACGCGGCAATAGCCCAACTGCCCCTTGTCCCGCTTGGCCAGGCACTGACGCGGGCAGAGGCGGCAGGGCGACTGGCGGCGTCGGAGTTCGGCCAGACGATCGTCGAGGGACAGGTCGGACATGGTCGCGGATTATAGGGCGGCCGCGGCTGTTCGTCCAGCCTTGCCCGCGGCCGCAAAGTAAGTCAAGAGCCGGAGTTGCCCCGGCCGATAATATACTTGAGGGAACCTGGGCGGGGGAGTCCGCGTCGCCGTGACGGCGGAGAGCCCGGGAAGAGCCATGCGGCCGGTGACCCAATGAGAGTCTGCGCTGTCTCCAAAGACAATTCGGTTGTCGAGGCCCTGACGGATGTCTGCCGTGAGGAATGCCACGAACTGACCGTCGAGAACGGCTGGCCGCCCGGCCCGAGCGACGCGGCGCGGCTGTTGTTTCTGGATCTCGACAGTCTGGGCCAGCTCGCGGAAGTCGATCCGGAGCAGTTGCGGCATGCCGGCGACCTGGTGCTCGTCTGTTCGCAGCAGCAGGCGGACCAGGTGGACGACGCGCTGCTGGCTGTGGCCGAGGACCTGTTCGTCAAACCGATCCGTCCGTCGGCGCTGCGCTATCGTCTGCGCGTCTGGGACCGCGTGCGGCGGCAGCAGGACGCCCTTCAGGCGTTGGAGCGGCGCGTCGACGATCTGGCCGCCGAGGCCGACCGCCACGCGTCGGTGCTCAACGACGTCGAAGTGCGACAGCAACTGGCCGGCCGCAATGCCTCGCGACTGGAGCAGGTGCTTGGCAAGATGCACATGGTCACGCGGCTGAGCCGGCTGATCAATTGCCTGGACCTTCAGACGATCGTCGAGGCCTGCATCGAGCGCGTGCCGCTGCTCGTCGGGGCGAGGTTCGCCTCGCTCTATTTCCACGATCAGCGCAGCGGCCACCTAGTGCTCGAACGCCACAACCATCCCTGGAAGATCGCCGAGCGCGTGGACCTGGCCGACGTGGTCAACTCGCCGATGAGCCTGGCCATTCAGCGACGGCGGATGATCCTGATTCGCGATTTCAAGGAGTTCGAGGCCACCGAGCAGATAGCCATCGACCGCGGTTTCGTCGAGAACTATGCCACGAACAGTTGCATCATCGCGCCGCTGATGAGCGGCCACAGGATCATCGGCGTGCTCAACCTGGCCGACAAGGCGGACGGCAAACCGTTCGACGAGGAGATCGACCTGCCGCCGATCGAGCAACTGTGCGAGCTGATCGGCGCGAGCATCTACAACATCGAGCTGTTCCGCGAGGTGGAGCGGCAGGCCAAGACCGACGGGCTGACCGGTCTGGCCAACCACCGGACGTTCGTCGAGCGGTTGACCGAGGAGGTCGGCCGCGCGAACCGCTACGGTTCGAAGCTCAGCATGTTGATGATCGACATGGACAACCTCAAGGGCATCAACGACCGGCTGGGGCACCAGGCCGGCGACACGGCGCTGGCCTACGTGGCGCGGGTCATCGAGAAATCGATTCGCGCGACCGACCTGGCCGCACGCTACGGCGGCGACGAGTTCGGCGTCGTCCTGGTCGAGACGGGGTTGCGGCAGGCGCAGGCCCTGGCCGACCGATTGTTGCAGAACATCCAGACGCAGAAGCTGGTCATCGACGGTCAGAGCATTCCGGTTACGTTGAGCGTCGGCGTGGGGCAGTACGTGGGAGACGCAACGCCCGAGCATTTCATCAAGCGGGTGGATGCGGCCCTGTACGACGCGAAGGGGCAGGGCAAGAACCGTGTCGCCACGGCGGCGCTGCCGCCGGGGGCCGCGGAGGCCCAGTAGGCCGGATGGACTCGATCAACGATCGAAATCGGGCGAAACGTTCAACTTGAATAAACGCTCTGACCGATAGGAATTGTAGTACGGCCCGCCGGGGATGGGGCCAACGCGGCAGGTCGTTCTCGCAAGGGGGGAGCGGCGTCCGCGACGTCGGGGGACGAAAGGACGATGTATGGTCGATTTTGGAAGGTCAGGGAAGGTGACGTTTACTTTTCGCTGCAACACGCAGCGGCAGGTGTACGTGGTGGGCGACTTCAACAACTGGGACAAGACTGCTACGCCGATGCACACGGACAAGGACGGCCTGTGGCATGCCACGGTCAAGCTCTCGCCGGGGAAGCATGAGTTCCGGTACTGGGAGGAAGGCGACCGCTGGCACACGGACTTCGCGGCCTGTGGCGTGCTACGAAACAGCTTCGGCGGGTTCAACAGCCTCGTCGACGTCATGTCGCCGATCCGCCTGAAGGCCATGCCGGAAAGCCAGGTCTTCAGCGGCAGAGCGGCGGTGCAATAGCTGATCGTCTTCCGCTTGCGTCTTACACAAAGAAAGAGCCCTGGGATCGACGGTCCCAGGGCTCTTGGCATTCATGTCCGTCGCGCGGCCGCGTCAGTCCAGCGGGTTCATGATCAGGCCGCTTAGCAGCTTCGGGTAGAAGTAGGTGGACTTCTGCGGCATCAGCTCGCCGTTACCGGCGATGACGCGCACGTCGTCGACGGTCGGCGGCTTCAGCAGCAGGGCCACCGACGCCTGGTCCTCGTGCACGGCGTCGAAGGCTTCGCTGGCCAAGTGCACGTAGCGCGTCTGCAGATCCTTCTGGGGACCGAAGGCCTCGGGCAGCAGGCGGTCGAGCACCAGTTGGTGCAGGATCGACACGTCGAGTCGCCGCCACTCGGGGCTGTGGTCGGTGGCCAGGCGGTCCATGGCCGAAAGGTCCTTGAGCTGGGCGATGTAGGACGACTGGTCGCCGCGCAGGTACACGCCGATGGCCACGCCCTGGGACTCGTTGAGCCGCTCTTCCATGCGGCCGCTGACGGCCTCGGCGCCCGAGTACTCGTGCCACGTGAAGTGCTCGGCCAGGGCCTTCTGCATCTGGGCGGCCGTGACCTGCGGGAAGTTGACCAGCACGCGGTGCGTCGGGAAAACGACCAGCCCCGGATCGCTCATCGACACGCACATGATCGACGTGAAGTTGGCCGGGTGGTGGCCGGAGACGTCCTCGCCGCGGCTCTGCAGGTGCTTGCGGTAGTTCAAGGCCGTGGTGTAGCGATGATGCCCGTCGGCGATGAACAGCGGCTTGCGGTGCATCAGCGAGCAGACCTCTGCGGCCGTTTCCTCGTGCGTGATGATCCACATGCGGTTGATCACGCCGTGGTCGTCGGCGACGACCAGGTCGGGCCGGGCCAGGGGACGGCGGTCGATCGCCGACATGACCTCGTTGGTCTCGTCCGGGTAGAGGGCAAACACCTGGCTGAGGTTGGTGCGAGTGGCCTGGAGCAGCTTCAGGCGATCCTCCTTGGGGCCGCTGAAGGTCTGCTCGTGGGGATGAATGTCCCCGCTGCCGAACTCTTCGAGGGCCACGCGGGCGATGAACCCGCGGCGGATGCGCGTCTGCCCGTCGGCCGTGAACTCCTGCTCGTACAGGTACAACGCCGGTCGCGTCTCGCGAATCAGGACGCCGGAGTCCTGCCACTGCCTGAGGCAGCGTGCGGCCCGGGTGTAGCGGTTGTCGGCGTCGGTATCGTCTTTTCCCTGGTGACCCAGGATCAGCCGCACGATGTTATGCGGATGCCGCTCGTACAGCTCTTCCTGCAAGTCGCCGCTGATGCAGTCGTACGGCGGCGCCGTCACCATCGTCAGGTCAAGCGACAGCTTGGTGTTGTACCGCAATCCTCGAAACGGCAGTATCGATGCCATGTTCCGTGTGCCCTCAGTCGTTCTTTCGTGCGTGTCTCCGCTTGGAGCCGATCGCCTACCGGTCCGCGCCCATCAGGTGCCCATGTCGTGCGACGACAGGTACTTGACCTGCTCGGCCGTCAGGGCGTCGATCTGTACGCCCATGCTCTCGAGTTTCAGTTTGGCGACCCACTCGTCGATGTCCTTCGGCACGTCGTGCACGGCCGCGTCCAGTTTGTCGTGGTTCTTGGCCGCGAACTCGGTCGCCAGGGCCTGCGTGGCGAAGCTCATGTCCATGACGCTGGCCGGGTGGCCTTCGGCCGCAGCCAGATTGATCAGGCGGCCTTCGCCCAGCAGGAAGACGCGCCGGCCGTCGGCCATCACGAACTCGTCCACGAAGTTGCGGACCCCGCGGTTGACGGTCTTGGACAGTTTCTCCAGGGCCGGAATGTCGATCTCGACGTTGAAGTGGCCGCTGTTGCAGACGATGGCTCCGTCCTTCATCTTCTTGAAGTGCTCGGCGCGCAGGACGTGGATGTCGCCCGTGACGGTGACAAACAAGTCGCCGATGGCGGCCGCTTCGGCCATGGGCATGACCCAGAAGCCGTCCATGGTCGCTTCGAGAGCTCGCAGCGGATCCACTTCGGTGACGATGACCGAAGCGCCCATGCCGCGTGCGCGGCTGGCGCAACCGCGGCCGCACCATCCGTAACCGGCGATGACGACCTTCTTGCCGGCCAGCAGGAAGTCGGTGGCCCGGATGATGCCGTCCATGGTCGACTGCCCGGTGCCGTAGCGGTTGTCGAACAGGTGCTTGGTGTCGGCGTCATTGACGGCGATGACCGGGAACTTCAGCAGCCCGTCCTTGGCCATGGCCCGCAGGCGAATCACGCCGGTGGTCGTCTCTTCCATGGAGGCGATGATCTTCTCGGCCAGGTCGGGGCGGTCTTTGTGCAGGCCCCAGACCAGGTCGGCGCCGTCGTCCATCGTGATGTTGGGCTCGTGCTCCAGGGCCGACTTGAGGTGCTTGTAGTAGGTCGCGTTGTCCTCGCCCTTGATGGCGTGGACCGCGATGCCGTATTCCTGGACCAGTGCAGCCGCCACGTCGTCCTGCGTCGACAGGGGATTCGAGGCGCACAGCAACAGGTCGGCGCCGCCGGCCTTGAGCGTGCGGCAAAGGTTCGCCGTCTCGGCCGTGACGTGCAGACAGGCGCTCATCTTCAGGCCCTTGAGCGGCTTTTCCTTGTCGAACCTTTCGCGGACCAGCTGCAGAACGGGCATATCATTATCGGCCCAGGCAATACGTTTGGCGCCGACCGCGGCCAGCGACAGGTCTTTGACGTCATAGTTCATGAGTTGGCTCCAAAGTCTTCCGAAAAAGTCAGTCCTTTGACAGATCAATGGACGTCGCGTTACGCACGAAGTCCAGGACTCGCTGCTTGTCTTTCTTGCCCGGGGCGCTCTCCACGCCGCTGGACGTCTCGACGCCCCACGGCTGCACGATGCGAATCGCCTCGGCCACGTTCTCCGGCGTCAGGCCGCCGCCCAGGATCAGCGGCTGCAGGGCGCTGCCGGCAGCGGCCACCAGGTCCCAAGGGGCGGTATGGCCCGTGCCTCCGTAGGCCCCGGCAACGCGCGAGTCGATCAGGCAGGCGTCCGGCTGGCACTGGGCGACGTAGTCCAAGGCATCTGCCAAGTCCGTCTGCGAGGCCACGCGGAAGGCTTTCACCACCTTGAAGTGGCCGGCCACGTCCTTGACGGTGCACGGCAACTCCTCGCCGTGAAGCTGGATCGTCGTCAGGCCGACCTCGCGAGCGATGCGGGCGATGGTCTCGGCCGTCTCGTTGACGAAGACGCCGACCGGCGAAACCCATGGCGGCAGGGCGTCGACAATTGCCTTGGCCTGAGCCGCAGTGACTTGCCGGGGACTCTCGGCGAAGATCACGCCGACGGCGTCCACGCCGGCCGCCGCCAGCATTCTGGCATCGTCGGGGGAGGTCACGCCACAGATTTTGACTCTCATGCGGCCCATGTGGCCCCTCCCGTCGGAGTCCAGAGCAGGTAGGGTAACAGAATCGGATGTTAAGTCAAGTGCCTGGGCGGCAACGAGGGGCACCGCAGTGGCTGCGCCGGGCGGAACGTGCGCATGTGCCGGGCCGGCGCGAGCGGGAGTCCGCGGAGCAGGGGGGCACGCGGCGCAAAAAAGCGGCAGCGACCGAGGGGTGGCAAATCGCTGCCGCGCAACAAAGCGCCCCGAAGGACGCCTCTCCACGGAATCATGACGCGGCATGCCGCGTCAGATCAATCGTGATGCTCAACGACCTACAACGCAATCAGCTAGCCATCCCTGGCGCCAGGCGAGCAAACGGGAAATGCAGCAGCCGAAATCCTTGGCTGACAGGCATCTAATTACGATGAAAGGGCAAACTTGTCAAGGACTTACCATGGTTTTCTTGGGCCGCCGTTCGGCACAATTGAGGGGCAACCGCATGCCATGGCGGCCGTGGCGAACGCCGGCCTCGCGCGGGGCGGCGTGTAATGTGTGGACTGAAAAGGAATTAGCGGTCGCTGCCTATTCTGCGGCTCAGGTACGGACCAGATTTGCCGCCAGTTGGTCGAACCGGGCGGCCGCGGCGGGCCAATCGTATCGCGACGCCAGTTGCGGGGCCAACTGCCGGGCCAGGGCCCGCTCCTGGGGCCGGGCCAGTAGCCGGGCCAGCCGGCGACGCAGGTCGACCGGGCCGCGGTAGCTGACCTGCGGCAAGGCGTCGGCGAAGACCTCGGCGTTGGCCAGTTGCCGCGAGACCAGCGGGAACGCCCCGGCGATGACGGCCTCGACCGTCGCCAGGGGAAACCACTCCCGGGTCGCCGTGCTGATGACGACATCGGCGGCGCGGATGTTGGCCAGGTAGCGGTCGCGATCAGGCAGGTAGCCGAACTGGAGGATGCGCGAGCCGAGCCGTTGGCGGGCGTCCTGGAACACCTGCGGGTATTTTCTGACGGCTGCCCCGACGGCGATGAGGCGGAACGGCACGCCTTCCTCGTCGAGGTGGTGAAGCGTTTCGAAGAACAGTTGCGGGTTCTGATTGTCGGTCCACGGATTGTTCCAGAGGACGACGGGCGGTCCGGCCGGCACGTTGCGTGCCTCGGTGCGGCTGATGGCGGCCGCATCGATGCCCGGCGGCAGCACCGCGACCTTGTTGCGGACGGCGTCGGCGAGCCGCGCGGGCACGGCGTCCGGGAAGGTGGCGATCAGGCGTTGGGCGCCTTCGAGCAGGGCGGCGCGGTGGTGCTCGCTGGCCACGAGAGCGCGGTCGCTCGCGAGGATGCTGTGCAGTTGGGCCAGGGCCAGGGGCTCGTCGCGCGGATTGTCCTTCAGGTCGGCGCTGAGCATGTCGTCGTGGAAGTACTGGAGGATGGGCGTGGCCCGCATGGCCGGCGGCAGGAGCGACCGCAGCCGCGACGCGTCGACCAGATCGTCCACGAGCAGGAGATCGACGTTGCGTTTCAGGCGGTTGATCTCGGCGGCGAAGTGCAGGGCGCTGCCGCGCAATCGCCATGGCCAGGTTCGCGGAGGCAGGGTCAGCGAGAAGATGTCGTGCCGGCTGTGCGCCGCCAGTCCGTCAAGGAACTGCCGCCTGGGTCCGCCGTGATAGGGGCTCAAGGCCAGAATAGCGAACTCATTCTTCATGCCCTGAAACTATCTGAAAGCAACCGTCTTGGCAAGCGAAAGCCGCCCCTGTCCGTACGGTCCCGCCGGCGCGACTTCCGCTCCGAGCGACATCTCTTGGGGCAGGCTACTTGCCGATCATCTTGCGCTTCTTGTCGCGGTAGTACATGAAGTCGGCCAGCGACACGTCGGGCGGCACCAGGTGGTCCAGGTGCGGAAGCAGGCCGCCGAGGTCCATGACCCTCTGCACACGCTCCATCTCGGCGTCGATGGCCGCGCGGCCCTTGGCCAGTTGCCGCTTGTCGATGCCGCCGCAGAGCATCAACTCAAGCGAGTTCTCCTGCCGCAGCTTCAGCGTGTCGGTGTGGGCCGCTTCGCAGGGCATCAGGATGTTGATGCCGCCCGCGAGCCAGAGGGGGGCGAGCTTGTGGACGTTGCCGTCGGAGTCCAGGATGGCCCGGTCCATGCCGTGCTTGCGATAGAAGTCGGTGACTTTCTTGTAGCGCGGCACCATGAAGTCCTGGAACATCTGTGGACTGATCAGCGGGCCGCTGGAGTAGCACATATCCTCCCACCAGCCCGTGATCTCGAGTTGGACGCCTTCGGCGACGATCCGCTCGGCGACCATCAGGTACAGTTGCAGCAGGTGCTCCATCATCTCCTCGACCCACTCGCCCTCCAGGGCGATGGCCATCGAGATTTCCTCAACGCCCAGCAAGTTCCGCAGGAAACCGTAGAACCCCATCTGCGGCGAGTTCAGGATGTAGTCGCGCTCGGCGTACTCCTTCCTCAAGGCGTCCCAGTTCTCCGGCATGCGGCCGTCGATGTCCAGCGGCAGGAACTCGTCGCGAACCCGCTCCCAGTCCTCGCGCGTCTTGATCGGGTACTTGGTGTGCGTCGGGATGCTCTCGCCGTGGCCGGGCTTGAAGCGGACCAGCTCCTCGCCGATCTCGGTGCGGACGGTCTCGGTGTGCTCGTCCTCGGCGATGATCTCCTCGGCCGGCGTGCGGATGAACCGCGTCTTGATCGGCACGCCGTGGATGTACTCGAAATCGAAGTACGTCGCCAGATTGTCGCGCAGCACTTCGGTGTCGGGGCAGGCCGTGGGCGTCAGTTCGCGCGGCAATCCCTCACCGGCCCAGCGCTCCAGCGTGGTGTCCCAGAACCAGAACTCGAAGTCAGGGATATGGTCGACCGACTGGCCGTGGGTGAAACGGTTGAAGCGTTCGCGGGAGTTCATGGAACACGGGCCCCTTGCAGAGACAAAAAGCGTGGCCGTCGCTCGGCGACGGCCGGTCCGGTGAGCACGAACCGATAACATTACCGGATGCCGCCGCGCATCTCCGTGACTGGCGTCACACTCCGGGGGCAAAGGTCTCTTCGGCGGCCCTCACGGCCAGCAGCAGGGCCAGGGCCTTGTTGAGCGTCTCCTCGTACTCGCGCTCGGGCACGCTGTCGGCCACCAGGCCCGCCCCGGCCTGCACGTAGACCTTGTTGCCCTGGATGACCATTGTCCGCAGGGCGATGCACGTGTCCATGTTGCCGCTGAAGTCCACGTAGCCGACCGCCCCGGCATAGGGGCCGCGACGCGTCTTCTCAAGTTCGTCAATGATCTCCATGGCCCGCACTTTCGGAGCCCCGGACACCGTCCCGACCGGCAGGCAGGCCACCAGGGCATCCAGCGCCGTCATGCCTGCCTTCAGGCGGCCCTCGACGTTCGACGTGATGTGCATGACGTGGCTGTACCGCTCGACCGAGAGCACGTCGGCGAGCCGCACCGAGTTGAACTCGGCCACGCGGCCCACGTCGTTGCGGGCCAGGTCCACGAGCATGATATGCTCGGCGCGTTCCTTGGGATCGGCCAGCAGTTCGGCCTCCAGCCGGTCGTCCTCTTCGGGCGTCGCACCGCGCGGACGCGTGCCGGCCAGCGGCCGGTTCGTAATCAGCCCGTCCTCGACGCGGACCATGATCTCCGGACTGGCGCCCACAAGCTCCACGTCCTCGGCCTTCAGGTGGAACATGAACGGGCTCGGGTTGATGACCCGCAGGGCGCGGTAGATGTCGAGGCTGTGGGCGCGGGTCTCGACCTCCAGCCGCTGCGACAGGACGACTTGGAAGATATCCCCCGCGCGGATGTACTCCTTGCACGTCTCGACCGCCGCCTCGAACTCTTTTTTCGTGAAGCTGCTCGTGAACCGCAGGTCCTCGCGGCGGCCGATCGCGATGTCCGCCGTCTGTTGCTCGACGGGCTGCTGAAGCTGCTCCACCAGCCGGTCGATCTTGCGGCAAGCGGCCTCGTAGGCCTGCCGCGGATCGACGCCCTCGGTCATGGCGTTGGCCACCACCTTGACCGTCTTGTCGATGTGGTCGAACAGGACCATCGTGTCGTAGAACGCGAAGTGCATGTCGGCCAGACGCCGGTCGTCGGTCGGAGCGTCGGGCAGCCGCTCGAAGTAGCGGATCACGTCGTAGCCGGCGTAGCCGACCGCGCCGCCCGTGAATCGCGGCAGGCCGCGCGGGTGGACGGCCTTGAACCGCTTCAGCTCGTCGGCCAGGCAAGCCATCGGGTTGTCGGCCTCGAACTCGCGGACAGTGTCGCCCTGAGTGATCCGCACGTTGCGGCCCTTGGCCCGAACCGTCAGCAGCGGGTTGGCGCCGGCGAAGCTGTAGCGGCCGATGCGCTCGCCGCCGACCACGCTTTCGAGCAGGAAGGTGTCCGGGCCGCCGGCGATCTGGCGGTAGGCCGAGACCGGCGTCAGGCTGTCGCTCAGCAACTGGCGGTAGACGGGGATCGTGTTGCCGCGTCGGGTGTAGGTGATGAACGTTTCGAGATCCGGGTAGTACCTGGCCACGGTCGGCCCTCCTGTCGTAAAGCCCCATGGTAGCCAAGTGCGTTGCGCGCGTCAACGCGCCGACCGGACGATTCCTGCGCGATCGCCCGCGTATCCTCGCTCCACGTGCGGCCCACGCCCGTTCCGTGCCCACACGCCGGGTGCCCACTTCGTTTTCAGTTGACACCGCCCAAGCGGCGTTCCTATACTGACCACGAATCGTCAGCGGCAGGCTGTCGTCGCACAGGCAGCCACTTATCCATTGCAGACCAGGCTCCTTACGGCAGATCATGACGACCCACACACGAGCCCGATACCAGTCTGATCTCAGTGCCGTCTCGTGCTGCCTGGCAGCGCTGCTGGTTGCTGCTGCGTTGGCGTCGCCCGTGGCTGCACAGATGTCGGCCGACGTTCCTCTGCCGGCGGACTCCAAGGCGAATATTCAACTGACCAGCCGCGTGACGCAGAGTTGGTATGCCGCCGAGAAGCTGCTGGTGGTCATGCTGATCGACGGTTTCACGGTGCGGCAAGGCGAGTGGACCCTGACCTGCCGCGACGGCGTGGCGTGGTGTGATGAGTCGCAATGGACCGACCAGAATAAGGTCGTCGGCATCTACGCCGAGGACAACGTGACCATCAGCGGGCCGGGGCTTGCCGAGCCCGTGAAGCTGGACATGGTCTACCTGACGCTGACCACTGGCGGGACCGTGGAGCGACCGCACGAGGACGTCGAGCGGAGCGGCGATGCCGAGCCGCTGTATCTTCGGGCCCGGCGATTCCGCAGCGACGTTCTGGCTAAGGCGGCCGAGGAAGGGACCGAGACCGGTACGCCGAAAACGCCCGCAACGACGGAGGGGCCCAAGACGCAGCCCGGCGACGAGACGACGGCCACCGATGAAGAGCCGGCGGCCGAGCGCGGCCAGGAGATCATCATCGGCGCCCTGGACGACGTTCGCCAGGTGACGTTCGAGTCGCGCATGGACGGTGAGGAGCGGGTCAACATCTGGACGGGCGGCGTGCTCGTCAGCCAGGGCGAACTGGAGATTCGTTCGGACGACCTGGTCATCTGGGGCGACACGGGCAAGGGCAGTGGCGTCCAGGCTTACCTCGAAGGCAACGTCGTCATCAATCAGGGTCGCCGCTTGATCCGGGCCACCCGGGCCTACTATGACTTCGATCGCCAGCAGGCGTTGATTCACGACGCGAAGGTCCAATCGTTCAGCACGGCCCGCGAGGTGCCGCTCTATTACTATGCCAAGAGCCTGCGGCAATTGGCCGAGGGCAAGTTCGTGGCCGAGAAGGCCAGCATGACGACTGACGCGTTCGGACACCCGCAGTGGGCCATGAGCGGCAGCGAGTTCGAGATCGTGGACCTCAGCGGCGAGGACGAGCAGGGCAAGAGCGTCAATCGCATATGGTTCTCGGCTGAGAATGTCTCGACGAGCATTCGTGGTGTGCCGGTGACCTGGTGGCCGCGGCTCAGCGGCGACCTGCAGCAGGAATGGACCCCTCTGCGGCGGATCAACCTGTCGCAGAACTCGAACAAGGGGACCGGCTTCGAGACCGAGTGGTACCTGTGGCGGCTACTCGGCGTCCGCGAGGTGCCCGACGGATTCAGCAAGACCTATCTGGACCTGAACCTCTACAGTGATCGCGGCCCGTACATGAGCGTCAACGGCGATTACCGACGGGAACGCTTCTTCGGCGAGTTCATGACCAACTACATCCGCGATTATGGACAGGACAACATTGCCGGCGACGACTTCGATCCGCCGTCCGAGGATCGCGGCCGCGTGACGTGGCGGCACCGCCACTTCCTGCCCTACGAGTGGCAGGTCACCGGCGAGTTGTCGTGGCTCAGCGACGAGCAGTACCTGCGGGAGTGGTACGAGGAAGAGGACGCCCAGGGCAAGGACCAGGAGACGCTGCTGCACCTGAAGAAGCAGTCGCGCAACCAGGTCTTCACGGCCCTGTTCAAGGGACGCATCAACGACTGGCAGGACGAAGTGGCCGCCGCGCCGCGGTTGGACTACATGGCCATCGGCGAGCCGCTGCTGAATGATCGGTTGACCTACTACGGCCGCGGGACGTACATGTACGGTCACGTCAACGTGGACGAACGAGTGCGCAGGCCCGAGGACAGTCCGTGGACCAACATCGCCGACACGCGGCACGAGGTGGACATGCCGCTGCAGATCGGCTTCGTGAAGGTGGTGCCGTTCGCGGAGGCCCGCCTGTCGTATTTCGAGGAGACGTTCGATCGCGAGCCGGTGTCGCAGCGCATGATCATGCGCGGAGCCGACAGCCGCACGTGGGCCGAGGCCGGGCTGCGGGCGAGCTGGTACCTGACGAAGGTCTACGACGGCGTCCAGAGCCGCTTCTGGGACTTGAACCGGCTGTGCCACGTCAACACGTTCGACATCGAGGCCGCGGTGGCCGACACCGATCTCGGGTCGCGGCACCTGTATCCGTTCGACGAGCCCGGGTCGGCCGAGGCCAAGCTCGTCCGGGGCGTCGACGACACGGACGTCTACCGCCTGGGCTGGCGGAACCGGTTGCAGACCAAGCGCGGGCCGAACCAGAAGGTCGTGGACTGGATCACCGCCGACCTGCTGATGACGTGGTTCAACAACACGGAGACGCCGCGGGTCTCGGTGGACGACGATCGTGCGGCCAACAACCTGAAGATGGATTGCTCGTGGCAGCTGAGCGACACGACCTCGGTCGTCGGCGACGTCTACTACACGACCAACGACGGGCGCGTGCGGACGGCCAACGCCGGGCTGGCCATCGCCCGTACGCCGCGGCTGAGCTACTACCTCGGCAGCCGCTACATCCGCGGCGCGGATTCCTCGGTCGGCACCTTCGGCGTCGACTACGTGATCAACCGCAAGTGGAAGTTCCATCTGTACGAGCAGTACGAGTTCAACAACACGCGGACGAATTCCGGGACGCGTTTCGAGTTTGAGCGCCGCATGGCCAGTTGGCTGATGCGCGTGGCCATGGAGTGGGACCCCGGCGAGGACGAACGCACGTTCTACGTCGAGTTCCAGCCCATCGGGGTACCGGAAATTACGATCGGCAATTGATTGCCAATCGCGTCGTTGCGTGGCGCTGTTTGTGGTACGATGGTGCGCGTGGGGGCAGGGGGGCTATCCGACAAGGAGGGCCCGATGGATCTGGTCCGCAGTTTCCTGGATGCCACCAAGTACAGCCGAGACAGGTTGCCTGAGGCGCGTTGCGGGGTGACCCGCGTGCCGCCGTACAAGCGTTACGACGAGACCCTTCCGAGAATCACACTCCCTCGTCCCGAATCGTTGCCCAAGGTTTCGTTCTGGGAGACCGTCGCGCGGCGGCGGAGCCTGAGGCGCTACACGCAGGCCGAGATTCCAGGCGTGCAATTGTGCCTGCTGCTCTGGGCCACGCAGGGCATCACCCGTCCGGGCAACGTGGCCTTGCGAAGCTCTCCCAGCGCCGGGGCGCTGTTCCCGATCGAGACCTACGTCGCGGTCAATCGCGTGGCGGACCTGGAGCCCGGACTCTATCACTGGGAACTGCCCGACGAACGCCTGGTCCTGCTCCGCCGGGACGAGAACCTTGGCGAGAGCGTGGCCTCGGCCTGTCTCGACCAGAGCATGTGCCGCGACGCGGCGTGCAATTTCCTGTGGACCGCGGTGTTCGAGCGGACGCTCTGGAAGTACGGCGACCGGGGACTGCGCTACGTCTACCTGGATGCCGGCCACATGGGCCACGCGCTGCAGATGGCTGCCACCGCTCTGGGGCTGGGCTCCTGCAACATCGGGGCCCTGTTCGACGACGAGGTCAACCGGCTGCTGGGTGTCGACGGGACGCAGGAAAGCATTGTCTATGCGGCCAGCGTCGGCGCCGCCGAGGGGCCGCTGGGGGCCATGTGACCGGAACGAAGCGAGCGGCCGGTTCGGGCCGCTCGGTGGGACAGGGCTCTTGCGCGACGAGATCGTCGGTCCTCAGGATTCGTTGCCGTTGGTCAGGGCCAGCCAGGCGTTGAACTTCTTCCACCACTCGGGCGTGCAGGTCTTGCGAATCTCGCCGGTCGTGCCCATCAGTTCAAGTGTGAAGTCGTCCCGGTAGCCGATTCGGGCCAGACCGCGGCAGAGCGCCTCCATGTTGATGTTGCCGAATCCCGGAACGAAGTGGTCGTCGTTCTGTCCGTTGTTGTCGTGGATGTGCGTTCCGATCATGCGATCGCCGAAGATGTCCAGCACCTTGGCAACCCCGGCCCCGAGATTCGCGTGGCCGCAATCGAAGTTCAATCCCAGGTACGGACTGTCGACCTCGTCCGCGATGCGCCGCAGCATCAGCGGATCGTCGCCCATCTGGCCTCGCGGCAGGTTCTCCAGGGCGAAACGGCAATTGTAGACGCTGCCGATTTCGGCCAGCCGCGCCGCCGAGCGACGCAGGGCCTCGATGCGGGCCGGGTTGCCTGTCTCCGCGCCGATCGTGCCGTGGCCGGGATGGACGATGACGAGGTTGCCGCCCATCGTGCGGCAGAATTCGGCTTCGCCGGCGAACTTCTCGACCGTGGTGCGGCGGACCGCTTCGTCGGGGTTGCTGGGGTCCCAGTCGTCGCCGAAGAAGGCGTGCAGGGCGACAATGGCGAGCCCTTCGTGGGCCAGCCCGTCGCGAATCTCGTCGGCGGTGATGGTCTTCTCGCGGTTGCGGAATATCTGGACGTGCCGCACGCTGAACTCGCGGAGCAGGGCCGCTTCCTCGCCCTCGCGCCACGACGGGAATCCCCAACCGACAGTGGACACCAATCTCAATCGTTCCATCGAGCTTTCCTCAGTCAAGCCGGCCCGGCGCTGTGCCGCAATCTCTGGACGTCAGTTCAGCTCGACGTCCTTGAAGACGTTGCGGACAAACCGGGCGCGTTCGACGTCTCTGTCTTCCGGTGACAGTTCGCCGCCATGTCGAATCTGAAGATGTCCCGGCTGCGATCCGATGAACAGCCGGTTGAGTTGACTGATGTCGAGGCCCTGGAGACGTCCCATGTGCAGGCCCATGCGGACGGCGCTCAGCAGGCTGGTGGCCTCGCCGCTGGACATCTGGCGGGCTCGCGAGAGCAGGCCGACGGCGCGCCAGATGCGGTCGTCGATGAAGACCTCGCTCTCGCGGGCCAGTGTGGCGCGGGCCTTCTCCTCGTACTGGATGATCCGCGGAATCGTCAGGCTGAGCGTTTCGAGGATTTCTTCCTCGGTCTTGCCGAGGGTGACCTGGTTGGACACCTGGTAGAAGTCGCCGGCGGCCTGCGTGCCCTCGCCGTAGAGGCCGCGAACCGCCAACCGCATGCGGGCGATGGCCTGAAAGACCTTTTCGATCTGTCGCGTGATGACCAGCGCCGGCAGATGCATCATCACCGAGGCCCGTAGTCCCGTGCCGACGTTCGTCGGGCAGGCCGTCAGGTACCCCAGGCGGCTGGAGAACGCGAAGTCGAGCTTCGCCTCCAGGCGGTCATCCAGAGTGCTCGCCTGCTGCCACGCCTGTTCGATCTGGAGGCCCGAACGCATCACCTGAATCCGCAGGTGGTCCTCCTCGTTGATCATCAGGCTCTCGGTCTCGCTGCCGCCGAAGAGCACGGCCCGCGGCCCCTCGCCGGCGGCCAGCTCGCGGCTGATCAGGTGACGCTCCACCAGGAACTGGCGGTCCATGTGGCTGGTCGCGCCCAGGTCGACGAAGCACGGGGCCGCAATCAGGTCCAGGTCGCCGCCGGCCTGGCCGACGCGCTGCTGGATGTCCATGCGCTGCTCGTCGGTCAATCGCCGCAGGAACGGATAACCGGCCATGTTGCGGGCCAGGCGGACACGCGTCGAGATGACGATGCCGCACTGCGGGCCGTCGCCGCGCAGCCATTCACCCAGGGATCCCGCAAGCTCACGAAGCTCCATCCGTCGTCTCCATCTCCTTGATGTAATCGCGCAGCTTGGCCGCTTCCTCGTAGTCCTCGCGGTCCACGGCGTCGCGAAGCTGCCGACGAAGCGTCATCAATTGCCGCTGCTTGCGCTGGCTTTCGCTGGCGTGGCTCGGCAGCTTGCCCTTGTGCTCGACGCTCCCGTGCACTTTCTCCAGCAGCGGGTCCAGGGCCTCCCGGAAGACCTCGTAGTCGCTCGGGCAGCCGAAGCGGCCCTCGTTGCGGAAGTCCATGTAGCTCATCCCGCAGTCCGGACACGTGGCGCCGGCCATGTCGTCGGCCTCGCCGTGAGCCGAGATGAACGCCGTCAGCAGGTCCTGCAGGCTCACGTGCGTCTTGATCGTGTAGCCCTCTTCCTTGGCGCACTGTTCACAGAGATGCTTTTCGAGCTTCTCGTTCTTGACGATCTCCGTGAGGTGCACCGTGGCGACGTTCTTGTGACATCGTTCGCATTGCATGGCGAAGAGTTCCTTTCGCTCGCGCGGCCCGATAGCGCCTGGCCGACACACGATCAATGATATCGGCTCGGCCAGCGGGTGTCAATTTGCGAAAAGCGCGGCCGCTGAATTCACGGGACTCAGGCAGGGAGCCAACAGAACGGGCGACCCGAGGATCGGCCCGGGTCGCCCCGAATCATCTTGCCCTGGCGGCTTTCCCGCCGCTCAGCCCAGGCGGCCGTCGCGCGAGGCCATGATGTAGTTCATGCAGAACTCGTCGCGATTGAGAATCGCCTCGGTCGCCAGAATGGTGCCGACCACGCCCGGCTCGAGCGGATCGATGATGCCCGCGTCCACGCCCGAGTACAGCATCAGTGTCAGGAACGCCTGGTTCAGCAGGTTGCGATTCGGCAGGCCAAAACTGACGTTCGACAGGCCGCCGACCGTCTTCAGGGGGCCGAACTCGGCCTTGATCCGACGCACCGTCTCCATGCAGTCCACGGCGTGCGTGGGGTTGGTCGACACGGGCCGGATCAGCGGATCGATGTAGATGTTCTCCGCCTTGACCCCGTGCTGCGAGGCCGCCTTGAGAATCTTCTCGACGGCCGTCAGCCGCTGGTCGATCGTCTCGGGCATGCCGCTGTCGTCCATCGACAGGGCCACGAGCTTGGCCTGGAACTCCGCGGCCAGGGGCATCACGGCGTCGAGCCGCTGCTGCTCGGCGGTCGCCGAGTTGACCATCGGCTGCCCGGGGCCGTGCAACAGCAGCCCCTCGCGCATGGCCGTCGGATTGGCCGTGTCCACGCTGATCGGCTTGTCGGTCACAGCACGGACCTGCTCGATCATCCATTTCATGTCGTCCACTTCGGTCTGCACCCCTGTGGCCGAATTCACGTCGACATAGTCCGCCCCGGCCTCGACCTGACGCGTGGCCTGGTTGCGGACGAACTCGGCGTCCTTCGCGCTGACGGCCTTGTTGACGCTCTTGCGGGTGCAGTTCAATCGTTCGGCAATAATCAGCATCGGAGACCCTTTCCCTCTGTCCTTCGTTCTAGCCTTGCTTCTCCCACTTCAAAAGATCCAGCACCTTGCCCAGAGAACTCCTGCCTTCGAGAATCTCGCCGCGAATGCGGTTCTCCTTCTCGAGGACATCCTGGGCGCGGTTGGCCATCTCGACTGCGCGGGCCTTCGGCAACACGACGACGCCGTCGTCGTCGCCGACGATCCAGTCGCCGGTCTCGATGCGCTGCTCGCCGATGCGGATCGGCTGGCCGATCTCGCCGAGGCCTTTGGGCTCGCCGGCGTGGGACGAGACGTGCCGCGAGAAGGCCGCAAGAGACAGCTTACGCATATCCCCCGAGTCGCGGATGGCGCCGTCCACAACGACGCCCGAGAGCTTTCGCATGACGGCGCTCTGCGTGGCCAGTTCTCCCCAGACGGCCGGCGGGCGGCCGCCGGCATCCACCACGATGACCTGTCCTTCGTCGGCCTGGTCGATGGCCAGCACCGGCTTGGACCAGTCGCCTGGCGCCGTGCGAACCGTCAGGGCAGGGCCGCACATCTTCAGGCCCGGCGTGCGGCAGTGTATTCCTTCGAGGCACGGCAGGCGGTGAGCGCCGTCACTGATGTTCGCCGTCGAGACGCGCGACAGGACCTCCCGCAGTTCCCCTTCGCCCACTCTGCGGAACAGGTCGGTCGGCACCTTGGCCCGCGTGTCGATCGCCCGTCGAATGGCGCGCGTGGCCTCGGCCGGGTCGGCCGCCTTGGTGATCGCGCCGCCGACAATGACGATGCGGGCGCCCATCTCGACGGCCGTCACGACGGTCTCGCTGTTGATTCCGCCGGCTGCGGCCACGGGGATGGAGACGGCCTGGGCGATCTCCCTCAGCTTGTCGAACGAGGCCACGCCCTGCATCTGCTCGTCGATCGGCAGGTGCACGTTGATGAAGGCGGCGCCCCATTGCTCGCACTTGCGGGCCAGGCCGACGTAGTCCTCGACGCCCAGGACGTCGACGCCCACCTCGATGCCGTAATTGTGCCCGGCGTCGATCGACTCGCGGATCGTCGGCTCGGTGCAGGAGCCGAGGCAGATGGCCATCTGGGCCCCGGCCTTGGCCGCGCACTCCATCTCCGTGCGACCGGCGTCGGCCGTCTTCATGTCGGCCAGGATCGTCTTGCCGGGAAAGGCCTTCCGTAGCCGGCGCACGGCCTCCAGGCCCTCGCTCTTGATCAGCGGCGTGCCGGCCTCGACGATGTCGATGCCCGCCGGGACCGCCAGTTCCGCCAGGCGCATGGCGCGGCCCAGGTCCACGAAATCCAGGGCCAGTTGCAGACGAACTTTCTCCATGGTACGTCCTTTCAGTTGCCGTCGGGCGCGTACGTGGCGCCGCAACCGTCGCTCTCCCAGGCCGTCATCCGCACGACGCGAACTCCGGAGGGCAGGGCCTCCTGGACCTGCTCGGCCAGGACGCGGGCGATGTTCTCGCTGGTCGGGTTGAGCTTGTCGAACGGCGGCACGTCGTTCAGGTAGTAGTGGTCGTAGCGCGACAGGACCTCGCGAAGGCACCGTTTGGCGTCCACGAAGTCGATGACCATGCCGTCCTCGTTGAGCCGGTCGGTCGCGAGGTAGATGTCGAGCTTCCAATTGTGGCCGTGCAGCCGCTCGCACTTGCCCTTATACTGGCGCAGGTGGTGAGCCGCACCGAAGTCCGCCTTGATGATCAACTCAAACGCCATGGACGCGTCTCCCCCAAGGGTGGCCGGTTGTCGCAAGCCACTATTTTGACCGTTTGCCGCGAGAATGCAAGTGTGCGGTTGGGCAGGGGCCTTGACACCCAATGGCTCTGTGAGTATAAAAAGGGGCCTGCGAGACAGACAAGGGCCTCACGTTGAACCGGCAGGCCCGCCGTATTCCGAAATCTATCGTATCAGGAGCCAGTGATGATCGAGGTCCAAGACCTGACCAAGTACTACGGCTCTCGCCTGGCGGTCGACCGTATCTCGTTCCAGGTGGACGAAGGCGACATTGTCGGACTCCTGGGGCCCAACGGAGCCGGGAAGACGACGCTCATCCGCATGCTGACCTGCTTCATGCCCGCCAGCAGCGGCCGCGCCTCCGTCAATGGCTACGACATCTTCTCCGAGAGCCTCAAGGTCCGACAGAGCGTGGGCTACATGCCCGAGAGCGTGCCGCTGTACGAGGACATGCGCGTCGAGGAGTACCTGCGGTTCCGGGGCCAGATCAAGGACCTGGGGGGCGACACGCTTCGCCGCCGCATCGGCGACGCCATCGAGCGGTGCCAGCTCACCGACCGCCGCCGGCAGATCATCGCCACGCTCTCGAAGGGCTACCGTCAGCGGGTCGGCCTGGCCGAGTCGCTGCTGAGCGATCCCAAGGTGCTGATCCTCGACGAGCCGACCATCGGCCTGGACCCGGGCCAGATTCGCGAGGCCCGGCGACTGATCCAGCACTTGGGCGAGAGGCACACCGTCCTGTTGTCCAGCCACATCCTGCACGAGGTCGAGCAGGTCTGCTCGCGGATCGTCATGATCTCCGGTGGTCGCCTGGTGGCCAACGGTCCGCTCGACGAGCTGCGAATCGGCATCGGTGGCCAGGGGGTGACGGTCCTGGAGGCCGCCGGTGACGACGCCGACGGGCTCAAGAAGGCCATCGCCGGCCTGCACGGCGTCAAGGCCGTCGCCGCCGAGAAGACCGATGGCGATTACATGAGCTTCAAGGTCGAGTCCCAGGGCGACAGCGACGTGCGGCAGGCTCTCGGCGAGTTGGCCGTACGGCGAGGATGGCGCATTCGCGAGCTTCACACCCAGCGGCCGACCCTTGAGGAGTTCTTCATCCGCAAGACGGCCGAGCAGAACCTGAGCGAACAGGCGAACTGACGTGCGCCGCCACGGCGGCGAACCGTGACGCAAGCTTCAAGCAGAGGAACCGGCAATGTCAAAGATTCTGGCTGTCATGAATCGGGAACTGCGGGCCTACTTTTACAGCCCGGTCGGCTACATCGTCATCGCGGTGTTCCTGGTCCTGGGCGGCATTTTCTTCGGCCTGATGGACTTCGACGCCAACCGGCCCGCCGAAATGCGCAGCGCCACGTTCTGGATGGCCGCCGTGCTAGTGTTCCTGGTTCCGGTGGTGACGATGCGGCTGGTGAGCGAGGAAATGAGCCGCGGGACCATCGAGAGCCTGATGACCGCCCCCGTGACCGACCTGCAGGTCATCCTCGGCAAGTTCTTCAGCGCCGTGGTCTTCTACCTGGTCCTGCTGCTGCCGACGCTGAGCTACCCGCTGGTCCTGGCTCTCTTTGCCGATCCGGACTGGGGGCCGATCGTGGCGGGGTACCTGGGTCTGGTGCTGATCGGCGTGCTTTTTCTGTCGATCGGCCTGTTGGCCAGTTGCTGCTCGCGGTCGCAGATCGTCAGCGCCTTCGTGCCGTTCGTCTTCCTGGGCATCATGACGTTCCTGTGCCGCTTCCTGACGTTCCACCTGGACGGCATGCCGCGCGACTTCCTGCGATACGTCGGCTTCCTGACGCGGTACGAAAACTTCGGCAAGGGCGTCATCTCGCTGAACGACGTGGTGTTCTTCCTGAGCCTGACGGCCCTGGCCCTGTTCCTGAGCGTGAAGATTCTTGAGAGTCGCAAGTGGCGCGGCATTCGCGGCTGATCGGCCGCGCGAGCGGCTGGCGAAGTGTGCATGGTTGACGGTTGAGATGCTCCCGGCTTATCGGAGATGACGATGGCTGAGACCCACGAATCCAAGAAACCCGAAACGACGGCGGCACAGGCGTCCTCGCGGCGGCCGAGTCGCATGATCATTGGCGCCAACGTGCTGGTGGCCTCGGTCCTGATGGTGGGCCTGGTGGTCGCCGTCAACTTCATCGCCTGGTGGGCGACGAAGGAATTCCACCTGACCAAGGACATGACGCGCCAGGGCCTGCACAGCTTCAGCGGCCGCACGACCAAGGTCCTCAACAAGATCGAGGACCCGGTGCGAATGACGTCGCTGTTCTATGCCGCCGAGAAGGACGAGGAGGCCGCTCTCCGCAAGCGCCGCGTCGAGGAGTTGCTCGAACTGTACGAGGCCAGCGGCCGCAACGTGACGGTCGAGTCGATCGATCCGGTGGAGGACTACGCCAAGCTGACCGAGATGGGCAAACGGATCGCCAAGCTCCACACCGAGGAGACCGCCCCGTATGCCGACGTCATCAAGCGCTACCTTGAGTTCAACAAGATGCTGCTGGCCCTGATGCAGTCGGAGAAGGCCTTGTTCGAGAAGGCCGCCGCGGACCCGGCGGTCACAGGCGACCTGCGGCAATTCGTCGGCCTGGTGGCCCAGAAGCTCGGCGAGCAGCACGACGGGCTGAAAAACATCGCCGACGAGATCCGCGCCGACGTGGGGCGCTGGATCGGCGAGGCCAATGCGGACGTCCAGGCCGACGATTCGCAGTGGCGCGACATGGGCATTCCGCGATACAGTGACGCGACCGGCCAGATCGGCGGCGTGGTCAACGCCATGTCGATGCTCCTGAACGCCATTGTTCAGGGGACAGCCCAGCAGAAGCAGGTGGCCGGCGCGAAGTTGCCCGACGCGGCCCGCCACGTTTTCGACGGCATCGAGGATCGTTACCAGGACGTGTTGAAGCAACTCGTCGAGCTGGCCACGTCCCTGAACGCCCTGGAGCCGCTGGCCCTGGACGACTTCCGCAATCGCATCCGGCCGAACACGATCATCGTCGAGGCGCCGGGCAAGGCTCGCGTCGTCGAGTTCGACGAGATCTGGCCTGCGATGCGCGGCGGCGAGCAGGAGCAGATGGACGACCAGGAACAGCGCAGCTTCAGTGGCGAGGACGCCGTGACGTCGGCCCTGATCCGCCTGACGAGAAAAACCAAGACGGCGGCGATCTTCGTCATTCACGGCGGCATGCCAATCGGGGAGCATCTGGGAGCGTACACGGAGTTCGCCTCGCGGCTCAGTCGCAACAACTTCGAGATCGTCAACTGGGACCTGACGCGCGACGAGAAGCCGCCCGAGGTCGAGGGCTGCGACAAGAGGGTCTTCATTCTCATGCCGCCCGAGCAGCAGCAACAGCAGCGGATGATGGGCATGCCGCAGCCGCCTCCCGCGCGGCCGGAGGACTACGAGCCGGTCCGCAAGTACATCGAGAGCGGCGAAGCGGTGATGGCCTTTGCGCGAGTCTCGCCGCAGGACAATCCGATGATGGGGGGCGTCGGGGTGCCGTACCTCGGACTGCTGAAGAGCTACGGCGTCAAGGTGCGCATCGACGCCAGTGCGGCCATGGCGTTGCCGGAAGAGCGGGCGGACGGCAAACAGGCGGCCATTCCGCTGTTGGCCACGACGAGCTATCCGTCGGATACCAACCGCAACAGCACGAATCCGATCATCACTCCGCTGCAGGGCCTGCTGTCGTACTGGCCCGCTGCGGGGGTGATTGAGCTGGAGGTGCCTGAGGCACCGGTCGCGGGGCTTCGCATCGAGCCGCTGGTCGAGGCGCCCAAGGGCGAGAAGAACTGGGGCGAGACGGACCTGATGACGATCAACAACGGGATCGGCCAGTTCGATCCGGGCGTTGACGTCGCGCCGCCGTTCGCCGTGGCGGTGGCCTGCGAGCGGCCGTTCGGGACCAAGGCCGGCACCGCAGCCGACGGTGCTCCCGGAACGGAGGCCCGCGAGGGACGGCTGGTCGTCTTCGGGACGGACGTGGCGGCGATGGACAATCTCATGAAACCCCACCTCAGCATGTCGAACGCGGGGCTTCAGTGGGTCGACTTCCCGGGCAACGGCGAACTGATCGTCAACGCGATGCTCTGGCTCAGCGGACAGGAAGATATGATCGCCGTCAGCTCGACGGCCATGCAGTACAGCCGCATCGGCGACCTTGGCAACGGCAAGGGCACGCTTGTCCGCTGGTTGCTCTGGGGCGGCCTGCCGCTGGCGGTCATCCTGATTGGGATCGTGGTCTACTCGGTTCGAATGCGAACGAAATAGTCTAGTGTGAGGTTGCACGATGAACTTCCGTACGACGCTCATTCTGGCCGTTCTTGCCGTTGTTGCCGCGGGAACGGTTCTGCTGATCAAGTACAAGATGCCCGCCGATACGGGTGACGACACGAAGGGCGGCCTGTCCGAAGTCCGGGCCTTCGCGGGACTGTCCACGCCCGACGTGACGCGGATCGAGATCGACCGGCAGGGCGCTCTCGGACGCATCGTTCTTGAGCAGGCGGACCAGAACTGGCGTCTCGCGGAGCCCGTTGCGGCCAAGGCCAGGTACACGCAGGCCACCCTGCTGGCCCGCCTGCTGGCCGAACTGACGTATGACCGAACGGTGAAGGTCGGCAGCCCGGCGCTGGACAGCGCGAAGCTGAATCCGCCGGAGGCCGCAATCAAGTTCACGGCCAGGATGACGCCCAAGGACGCGCCCGAAGGCGCCGAGCCCCAGGCGGTGACCTACGAGTTGGCCGTCGGCCGGCAGACCGGCCTGGGCACGGACCGCTACGTCTACGTCCAGGTCAAGGGGCGCGACGTGGTCTACCTGGTTAAGGGCGAGCTGCACGACGTGGTCCTGGCCGCTCTCGACGAGTTCCGCGACAGGAACGTGTTCGGCTTCGGGCCGGGTCGGGTCGAGAAACTGACGCTGATCCGTGGCGACCAGACCGTGGCCGCCGAGCGGGCAGGGGAGGACGCCTGGATGATCTGCGAGCCGGTTCGCGCCCGCGGGGACCGTGAGGCCATCACCTCGCTGCTCACGACGATCACCACACTCAACGTCGATGATTTCGTCGGCGACGCAAGCGACGACGACAGCCGCTACGGTTTGGACAAGCCGCGACTGACGGTCGTGCTCCAGGAGAAGTCGGCCGCACCGGTCAAGAGCGAGACGGCTGCCGACGAGAAGACAGGCGAGGAGGCGGAGAAGCAGCCCGAGTCGGCCGCGGCTCCCGTGGTGCACACGCTGATCGTGGGCGCCAATGCCGACCTGCAGGGCACGAAGGTCTACGCCCGGTTGCAGGGGCAGCCGTCGGTGTTCACGATCAAGGACCGGACCGTCCGCGACCTGCAGAAGGAGGTCTTCGATCTTCGCGACCGGCGCGGCGTGCCGCTCGACCAGTATCGCGTCGACCACCTGGCCCTCGATCTCGACGGCAGCGCGGTGGCCCTGGACCGTACCGACGGGACCTGGACGATCGCCGTGCCCGAGAAGGCTCCGGCCGAGGGGCAGGTGGTCCAGACGTTGCTGGAGAACATGGCCGGCCTGAAGATTTCCAAGTTCGTCGACAATGCCGATCCCAAGTCGGCGGAACTCGGATTCGACAAGCCGTACGGCACGATCACATTCCGCCATCGCGGGGACGTCAAGGACACGAGCATCGTCGTCGGCCGCGAGGTCGCCAGCGGCGAGATGTGGCTGCTCGACGTGGCCGACAACGTAGCGGGCAAGGTGGATGCGGCCGACGTGGTGCGGCTGAAGCGGACGTGGCTCGATCTGCACCGGCTCAATGTCTGGACGATCGGCGGCGACCAGACGGTGCGCTCGGTGTCCTGGACACGCGACGGCGAAACGGTCGAGCTGACCAACAGCGGCACAAACGAGAAGCCCGAGTGGCGCATCGTGCAGCCGATCGAGGCCGCGGCGGACGTCGAGAAGGTCACCGACCTGGTCGCGCAGGTGCATCAGGTGGAGGCGGTCCGCTACATGGCCCGCGCTGACAAGGCGGCGGACTTCGGCCTGGATAAACCGCAGATTCGTCTGACCGTCAAGGCCGAGGCAGCCGGCGGCGAGACCAGCGAGTACACCCTGCTCATCGCCGAACGGGACTCGAAGTATGTGGCCATGACCGCGGGCGGGTCGTTGATCTTCGGGCTGGACAAGTCGCTTGTCGAGGGGCTGGCGGCGCCGCTTGAGAAGCAGCAATGGGCGGCCTTTGACAAGGACCAGGTCAATCGCCTGGAGGTCCGCGGGCCGCACATCGAACTCAACCTCAATCGCAGCGGCGACGAGTGGAGTGCAGACAATGCGGCCGGTTTCTCGGTCAACTCGATGCGCGTCCGCTGGCTGCTCAGCGACTTGGCCGCAATCGACGCCGAGCGGATCGTGCGCTACAAGACCGAGGACCTGACGCCCTACGGTCTGGACAAGCCCGAGTGGCGGTTGCAGGTCAAGGGCTTGACGGTCGACCGGACGTTCCTCCTCGGCAGCACGGGGCCGGGCGGCCGCTACGCCACGATCGAAGGCTCGGGCCGCGTGGTCCTGCTGAGCCTCAAGGACGTCGAGAAGATCGCCAAGGACAAGAGCTACTACGAAGCGGCGCGGTAATCGGGTACAATAGACGGGTGATCACAGCGCAGGGCTCACAGCGGCCCTGCGTTTTGTTAAGCGATATTACATAAGTCTCTTGAAGTATCCGTCGTGGTGGGTGCCATGCCTGCTCCTGCAGGCATGCCGAATGACTCTTGCCTCACGCATGGCTGCGGGGCAGCCATGGCACCCAACGGGGAAACGCTTATCCTACGCCGCTTAGGTCCGGCGACGCTGTTCTGGGCGAGGTCCGATGCTCGACGTCACAAAGCTTCTCTGCGGTGTTGCCACGCCCGGCGACCAACTGCGATACGGCGAATCGTCGGCCGGTTGCGAGGGGACCGATGCGGCGGCCGACCGTCGGCGGCTGCGCGACGGCCGCGAGCGACGGCCGGTGGTGGTCTGGAACTGCACGCGGCGCTGCAACCTTCGATGCATTCATTGTTACGCGGGCAGCGATGGCGGCGCGGCCCCCAACGAATTGACAGGCGACGAGGCGCGGCGGATGCTCGACGATCTGGCCGCGTTCAAGGTGCCGGCGCTGCTCATGTCGGGCGGCGAGCCGCTGCTGCGCGAGGACCTGATGGAACTGGCCCGTTATGCTCGCGACGGCGGCATGCGGCCGACACTGTCGACGAACGGCACGCTGATTACGGCCGCGGTCGCCCGGGAGATTCAGCGGGCCGGCTTCACCTATGTCGGCATCAGCCTGGACGGTATCGGCGAGGTCAACGACCGGTTCCGCGGCGCGGCGGGTGCTTTCGAGAAGGCTGTCGCGGGGTTTCGCCACCTGCGCGACCTGGGCCAGCGTGTGGGTCTGCGGCTGACGCTGACACGGCAGACGGCGTGCGACCTGGAGGCGATTTTCGACTTCCTGGAAGCCGAGGGCGTCGACCGGGCGTGTTTCTATCACCTGGTTTATACGGGCCGCGCGGGCGGAATGACCGGCGAGGACTTGCCGTGGGCGGCCACGCGGCGGGCCCTGGACACCATCTTTCGCCGCACGCGCGACCTCGTGGCCCGGGGCCTGCACAAGGACATCCTCACGGTCGACAATCACGTGGACGGCGTGTACCTGTACCAGTCGTTGCTGCGAAGCGATCCGGAGCGGGCCGGGGAGGTCCGACGGTTGCTGGCCTGGAATGGCGGCGCGGCCGCCAGCACGGGCGTAGGCATCGGCTGCATCGACTTCGTGGGCGACGTGCATCCGAACCAGTTCTGGAGCCACTATCGTCTGGGCAACGTACGGCAGCGGCCGTTCAGCGAAATCTGGTCCGATTCCCGCGAGCCGCTGCTGGCGGGGCTGCGCAACCGCCTGCCGTTGCTGAAAGGGCGGTGCGGCGTATGCCGTTTCAAGGACCTCTGCGGCGGCGGATCGCGGGTCAGGGCCGAATTCGTGTTTCGCGATACGTGGGCTCCCGAGCCGGCCTGCTACCTGAGCGACGAGGAGATCGGCCTGGAAGCGTCCGACCGCGAGCGTCTGGCGGCCCGTGGCGAGTGGTTTGAGATGCCGGCGTCGCTCCGGAGGCTGGATTGACACCGGGGGGCCGCTTGTGTATCATAACCGCCCTATGCTTTCCAAGTGCGGCTGGCGTCGCCTGGATGGTGTTCTGGCGATCATTTCGGAGGCTGGGGGGTAGTATCCAGACTGCATCGAGCACCCCCGTTTTGCCGATACAGACTTAGATGTCGTCCCGATCCGTGTACCCTGGCCACTGGCGAGAGCGCTGATGAGCGATGGGAAGAGCAGAACCAGCATGACGCGTCCGTGGCCGCTGTGGCTGCGCAACCTCGTCGTCGCGCTGGCGCATCTCGGCCTGTTCGCTCTGTCGTTCTGGGGCGCCTACTGTCTGCGGCTGGATTTCAAGGTGCCGCCGTGGACGCTGAATCCCACCGAGGTCGCGCCCGAGTTCAGCCGCTACTGGGACAGCTTGTACCAGTTGATGCCGCTGGTGCTGGTCATCAAGGTGGCGGTCTTCTGGTACTTCCGCCTGTACAGCAGCTGGGGCCGCTACGTCGGCGTCCAGGACCTGATCGAGACCTTCAAGGCCAGCCACGTTTCGACGGCCATCATCGTTATTGCCGTCCTGGTCTACAGCTACGTTCTGAAAAGCCATTTTAACAACGCACCGCCCATCCCTGGGGCCGTCTTCATCACCGACTGGGCGGGCACGATTGCCTTGGTCGGCGGCGTGCGGTTCGCCATCCGCATCTATCGCGAAGGCATGCGGCCGATCGCGGCCGGCGGACTGACCAACGTCCTGCTCGTCGGGGCGGGGGACGCCGGCGAAGCTGTGCTGCGGGAGATGCAGCGGCTGCCCGTCGAGCGGTACCGCGTGGTGGGTTTCGTCGACGACAACCCGGGTCTCCGCGGCTCGCGCATCCATGCCGTGCCGGTGCTCGGCGACACGAGCCAGATCGGCAAGATCTGCGAGACCTACGATGTCGAGGAATTGGTGATCGCCTTGGCGAACCCGACGCGGCAACTGCTGCGCCGCATCATCGAGTTCTGCAAGGGTTCGAAACTGATCTTT
>JAFGPY010000158.1 GCA_016935955.1 Planctomycetota bacterium | reverse complement strand
GGGGCCGGCGCATATAATGGGCCTTCCGCCACCCCGCAAAAGCTGGCGAAAGGCCTCGGAGGGAACCGTCTATATTGCCGACACGCAAGGCGCCGGCTGACGGAACCTGACCGCATTTTATCGATCGCTGCGGACAGCGGAAGGATAAAAATGAAAAAAGCGATTCGATGTGTCACAAGAATGTTACAGGGCGCATAAAAAGGGTCCTCCGCCACCCCGCAAAAGCTGGCGAAAGACCCCGGAGGGAAACTCCGAATTTGGCGACTACGAGAGAACGTTCGTGGCGCTCTCGATCTCTCGGACAACCGATCGCAGGTTAAACGGCTTCGGCAGATAACTCTCGAAACCGTAGCTCAGATACTTCTGAGCCTCCTGCTCCTGGCCGCCGACGCCGATCACGCGTGTGGCCGCAAGGTCCGGATTGCTCTTGAGAGCCTTGAGCACTTCGCGGACGTTGCATTCGGACAGATCCAACTCAAAGAGGATGACGTGCGGCCGGAAACTGTCGGCCATCATGCCCGCCTCGAACGCATTACTGGCGACCTGTACCGAGTAGCCGACGTCCCGCTCCAGACTGGTCCGAAGCAGGTCGGCCATATCGTACTCGTCGTCCACGATCAGAACGCGCGTGACGCCGATCTCAAGGCCCTTCAGCGGGATGCCATGAGTTCGCATGAAACGCAGCAGTTGGTCGCGTGGAATGCGGCGGTCTTTGCTACCGGGAATGCGGTAGCCTTTGAGTTGGCCCGTGTCGAACCACTTGCTGACCGTGCGCGGACTGACACGGCAGACGCGGGCGACTTCCCCCGTAGTATAGACGTCCTTAACCATCCCTCTCCCCGTTCACAGCGATGATCTCAGCATTCAGACGTGCACTGAACAGTGCCAAAGCCCCCTTCACAGGGCACAAAAATATAACCCAGGAATCTTCCCCAGTCAAATGCCATTGCCCTCCGATTGTGCGAGATTTGACATCTGAGCCTAACTGGCAAGTGGCTGCGACAACAGGCTTTGCGGTTGATCGTCGTGCTTAAGCGATTGTCCTGTAATCCTTTGTGTTGTTTCTTCGCATCGTCGTGGTTGGCGACCTGGGAAAACTCTGCGGTTTATGCCGCCGCCTGGAGCTTGGCCCGATAACCGAAGAAAAATGCTAGGAAAAGACGTCCGTATTGCCCCGGCTTCCCCCGGGGTGTCTGCGGGCGCCTGGGTCTGAGGGGCGGCGAGTTTTTCATAAATCGTCCTTTTCAGTATTCTCAGGCCCCATCCTCCCGTCACTGGTTTCCCGCTTGCGTGCTCTTCGCTACGGGTGCGGCGGTTCCGCTCCATGCTGCCGGTCCGCAACGCGGCCTCGGGCTTAGCCTTATGTCGTGTAATTAACGGCGTATCAGTGAAAGGATGCAGCTTGCATTGTGTCCTGGATTGCATTAGCATACTTGCTTTGGGCGGGGTGACGTCGCGGGGATGCCAGGCCACCGTAGCAACACCCGATCCTCAGTGACTTGCGGCATGGAGGCATATGACGATGCGAGTCCTGCAGCGCTCAGCGTTCATGGTCGTGACTTGGGCCGTGCTGGTGGCTGGGGCTTCGGCGGCAACCTTGCCCGCCGACGATCAGTCCGAGGCTTTCGCTTGGAGCGGCTGGCAGGCTCTGGCTGGCCCTGAAGCCAAGGACGATCAGGCGGCCGCAGGCTTTGAGGCCGCAATCGACTATCGTTTTCCCAACAAGCCACAACTGAACGGACCGGCCAAGGCTCGCACGGTGGAGATCAGCGGCGAGAGCCTGTGGCAAAATCCGGGCGACCCGGTCGTCGCGGTGCGGTTCTCCTCGATCGTTTTGCCTCCCGACAGCGAGATTGCCGACGTGCAGGTCGATCTGGGGCCCGGCGTTGTCGTGGCCGCGGATGTGGCCGGTTTGGCCGCCACGCCGCTGCCGTCTCCGACCGACAAGCTGTCGCCCGAGAACGCGGGCGACCTGCCGGTGACGGCCAAGTCGTTTCCCGCCGACCGGCCCGTGAGGTGGCGCACGGTAGCGGCCTGCGGCTACAACGTCGCCATGTTCAGCATCTTTCCTGTCTGCTACGATGCCGCGGCGCGTACCGTCACGTACTATCCGCAGCTCTCGATTGTCGTGACGACGCGGACCGTGAAGGCCAAGGATCGTCTCGCTGTCCGCAACTGTGCGGCCGATCGCCAGACGGCCGCCGACCTTGTGGACAACGACTCGGCCCTTGACGATTACGAGGCAGTCGTTGATGACGCCGATCCCAAGGGCGGCACGTTGCCTCCGGGCGGACCGTACGATTACGTCATCATCACCAGCAGCACGCTCAGCTCGACGTTCCAGACGTTGGCCGACCATAAGACCGCGCGGGGCGTGTCGGCCACGGTCGTTACGACAAGCACCATCTACAGCAGCTTCACCGGCACCGAGACGGGCGACAATGCCGACAGCATCCGCGACTTCATCCGCGCCGCTCACGACACCTGGAACACCCAGTACATTCTGCTCGGCGGCGACATCGACCAGGTGCCCTTCCGCGGCGGCTACGGCTACGTGACCTCGTCCGATGGTCCGGTCATCGACAATGCCATCCCGACCGACATGTACTATGCCTGCCTGGACGGCCCGTGGAACTACGACGGCGACTCCATCTGGGGCGAATCCGGGGACGGTTCCGGCGGTGGCGACGTGGACCTCTACCCGGACATCAACGTCGGCCGGGCTCCGGTCGGCAGTGCGGCCCAGGCCGCGTACTTCATCAATAAGACGATTCTCTACGAAACCACGTTGCACGCCAACCGCAAGTGGGGCGTCTGGCTCGGCGAGAAGCTCGACGATTCGACCTGGGGCGGCAACTCCAAGACCCTGGTCAAGAACGGTTGCTACCCGTCCGGCTGGACCCTGACCGAGCGTTACGACAAGAACAACACCTGGACCAAAAGTCAGTTCGTCGCCGATCTGAACGCCAATCCGCATATCATCAATCACAACGGGCACGCCAACGCGACCTACAATGCCAGACTCTACAACAGTGACGTGGACGGTCTGACGAACACGCATCCGTACTTCATGTACTCGATCGGCTGCATCTCGGGGAACTTCCAGTACAGCGACTGCATCGCCGAGCATCACGTCGTCTACGGCAGCACCGGCGCATTCGGCGTGGTGATGAATTCGCGTTACGGCTGGTACTGGGTGGGATCATCCACCGGGCCGAGTCACTATTACGACTACGAATTCTGGGACGCCGTCTTCAACGAGGGACGCTACGAGGTCGGCCGCGCCCAGACCGACGCCAAGGTCGACAACCTCTACCGTGTCGGGAGTACGGGGTCGTTCCGCTGGTGCCACTTCACGTCGAACCTGCTCGGCGATCCGCAGACGCGCATCTGGGCGGACGCCCTGATGCCGAGCCAGAGCACGAGCGTGGTCGAGGCGTCGCCGGAAACAATTCCCGACGACGGCAGCGAGCCGAGCACGATCAGCATCCAGTTGCGGACCTCCGCGGGCAACCCGGTGACGGGGCTGGCCGGGATGCTGCAGATTGTCGTCAACGGGACAGGCACGAGCACGGTCGGTGCCGTCTGCGAGCCTTCCGTCGGCACCTACGAGGCGACGTTCACGAACGACACGCCGGGCGAGAAGGTGATCAGCGTGCAATTGACCGTGGACGGTCAGTTGGTGACGCTCAACGACACGGCGACAGTCACCGTGGAGGAGACGCTCCTGCCGGAGTTGGCGATTTCGCCTGCCTGCCTCGACGACGAGCT
The DNA here is from genome assembly GCA_016935955.1 of Planctomycetota bacterium. The sequence continues at coordinate 2,494 of JAFGPY010000158.1, read as the reverse complement.
TGGGCTGATGTACTTCGATCTGCTGTTCGTCGATGCCCAGGGGTATAGCGGTTGGGTGACCTACTTCGGAGCCATGGCCACCCTGAGCGGGACCGACGCCGGGCACTTCTCGGCCGCGCCGCAGTACGTGCAGTACCTGGACGGTGACGAGATGGCGGCGCTGGTCGCGCCGGCCTCGTATGCGTGGAACCGCTTCAGCATCGGGGCCTTTGCCGGTTCGCCGGAACCGGCGACGGAGACTTTCGCACAGACGGCCATGTATGTGGGCGAGGCTGTCGCGCTGCAGAATCTGGCCTCCGGCGCGGTGGTCGCCCGATTCTACTACACCTGGGACGGTGCCGACGTCTCGGACGTTGCGGCCACGGTCACGAGCTACACGGGCGTCGATCCGACGCCGATCTTCACCCTCACGAGCGGCACGCTGTCGAGTGCAGTCCTGAACAACGGGGCCAATCTTGCCTTTGTGGGCGCTCCCGAGATTGAGGTCGAGACCGAAGACAATCTGGATTGGGTTTACCAGAACATCGGCTTCAGTCTCAGCCACGGCGGGCACAAGGTTCTGCTGACCGCGACGGTGACCGACCTGAACGGCAACGACAGCGTGACCCTGTCGGTGGCCAAGGCGCCCGACAGCGGGCCCGGCGAGGTGACCTTCAGCGACGGTCCGACCGACCTCCAGAAGTACATTGTCGGCAGCATGAGAAGTGAGGACGCCTGGGGCGATCTGGTGCTGAACGTGACGGCCACCGGCGACATCTACGGGCAGACGACAGTGCAGGTGCCGTTCTGTGTCTGTCGGCTGGGCGACATCAGCCGCGACGGCGGTGTGGAACCGACCGACATGTCGGCCCTCATTGCAGCCCTCAACGGCGATCCGCCGCCGATCTATCATCCCAACGCGTTCGACCTGGACGCCAACGGCGGCACCGAGACGACGGACTTGTCCATCATGATCTACATTCTGAATGGTCTGGAACTTGAGTGACGGGTCTGTGCGGTCCGCGCTGACCGGGGACGGCCTATAGTCGGTTAACTCCTGGATTCAAGGAGCCACTGGGCGACGGTCTCCAGGCCGCCCTGGTCGTTGGTCGGCGCGACGCGGTCGGCCACGTTACGAACGCACTCTGCGGCGTTGCCCATGGCGATGCCGAGTGCCGCACCGCGAACCATCTCCACATCGTTGATGTCGTCGCCCACGGCGGCAATCTCGTCCGGGGCGATGCCCCATCGTTCGGCCAGCCGCAAGGCAGCCGCCCACTTGTTGACTCCCGCGGCGAAGGCCTCGAAGAGCCACAGGTCAATATTCGGCGCGTAGATGATGAGCTGGTGCACCTGGGAATCGAAACGGGCTCGCACGGCGGCGCCGCACCGTCGCAGAGTCTCGGCGTCGGCGATCGTGCCCATTTCGATGCACCGTCCGATGGCCTCAGACGCGCCGTCGAGATCGGTGACCACGTAGCGGCCAGAGTAGAACTCCAGGAACCTCTCGGCGTCGGGCGACGGACCTCCGCAGGGCACGTAGGCGAAATCGTACTGCTCGCCGTAACCGTCGACGAAGGCGAAAGCCGCCGCCCCGGTCGCCAGCAGCGTCTCGGCTACGCCGCGAGCCGTCGCCGGATCGAACGTCATGGTCTCGATGGTGCTGTGGTCCCGCGGGTGCTTGACCAGGCCACCGTTGAGGCAGATCAGGGGGCGGTCGAGTCCGACCCGCTGGGCGACGGGCAGGGCGGTGCGGTAGTTGCGGCCCGTGGCCAGGATGACACGGCACCCTGCGGCTTCGATGCGGCGCAGGGCCTCGACGGTCGTCGCACGCACCTCGTGCCGCGAATCGAGCACCGTCCCGTCCATGTCCGCCACCAGCATGCGATACTTCATCCGCGACTCCGTTGAGCAAGGCGTCCTACTCTGCTCTGCCGCCGACAGCATACACGGTTGCCCGGGACATTCAAGGCGCAGACCGGCCGCTTGCATCGGGGCACGTGGGGCCGTACCATAATGACTACAGCAGGGGACTAACCTGTCGTCGCCACGGGGACTGCGAATGATGAGACGGCGCGACTTCTTCGGATGGCTCTTCGCCCCGCTGGTTCTGGCGGCCGCGGGATGCGCCCGGCGATTGCCTGCCGCGCCTTCGCCTGCTGAGGCGACCGGTCCGGACAATCAGGATTCTCAGGATGGAAGAGACGTGGCGATGATGGCCTACTGCGGCGTCGATTGTGCCGGTTGCCACGTGTTCCAGGCAACCAGGAGCAACGATGACGCCTTGCGTGCCAAGTGCGCCGAAGGATGGGCGGAAGCGGCACAGCAGCATTGGGGCCGCAGCTCGCTGAAACCTGAGGAGATGAACTGCAGGGGTTGCCGTCATGACGGCGACGAGATGTTCATCGGTTGCCGCAAGTGCCCGATCCGCAAATGCTGCAAGGATCGCGGCCTGGCCCATTGCGGGTTGTGCGACGAGTTGTCCACGTGCCAGCGTATCGCGAACCTGTTTAAG
>JAFGPY010000157.1 GCA_016935955.1 Planctomycetota bacterium | reverse complement strand
GTCGCGTGGCGGCGGCCATCGCCGACCAGTTCCCGACGCTCGGCATCTCGGTTCGCGCCGAGACCTCGGCCGAGCGCGTCCGCGACCTGTTCGACAACTGGCTTGCGGCCTTGGCGGCGAACGTGGTGGCGCCGATCATCGACGGCGGCAGTCGCCGCGCCGAGGTCGAGCGCACACGGGCGGTGGTCTCCGAGCGGCTCAACAGCTACGGCCAGACGGTGCTGGAGTCGCTGAAGGAGGTCGAGGACGCGCTGGCCCAGGAGTCGCGGCAGGCGGAGTACGTGGCCAGCCTGACGAAGCAGTTGGACCTGGCCCGGCAGTCCACCGACCAGACGCTGGAGAACTACACCAAGGGCAGCGTGGATTTCACGCGCTACCTGACGACGTTGCTTTCGTACCAGATACTGCAGCGGACGCACCTTCAGGCCCAGCGCGACCTGGTGCTGTACCGCATTGACCTGTGCCGGTCGCTGGCCGGCAGTTGGGCGTTGCCGCGGCCCGAGCGGGCCGCCGTCTCGGGCAAGGCCGTCGCCGTGGAAGCGCCGGCCGATCCGCAAGCTCGCAACACCGTCTCGACGACGGACGACTAGCAGCCCATTGAGGAGATGTAGCCCGGCCGCCCTCGGCCGGGGAACGCGGACCTAACCGGTCGTTTGCAGCCTGGCGTCACGCCCGAGGGCGGGCGTGCTACACAGGCTTTGGCTTCTTCAACAGGCTGCCAGGGCCCGTCGCCACGGGCCGCAAGGAGGAATCACAGGTATGGTCACTCAACCCACGCAACACGAAGCGGGTCGTCCGCCCGTGCCGAACAGCTCGCCGAAAACCGCCGTGTGGCTGAGCCGCATCGTGCGGCTGCTGCTGGTGCTCGTTCTGCTGGCCGGCGGCGCGGGACTGGGGCTGTACTGGTTGCTGAACAGGCCGCAGCCGGAGAAGAAGCCTCAGGAGAATCACGCGACGCTGGTCCAGGTGATGACCGTGTCGCAGCAGACCGAGACGATCACGGTCCGGGCCATGGGCACGGTCGTGCCGGCGCGGACGGTGCAGCTTGCGGCCCAGGTGAGCGGCCGGGTCATCGAGATCAGCCCACATCTCGTCCCCGGCGGCCGCTTCGAGGCCGGCCAGCGGATTCTGAAGATCGAGCCGCTGGACTACGAGCTGGCGATCCGCCAGAGAGAGGCCGAACTGACCAAGGCCGCCAGCGACCTGAAGATCGAGATGGGCCAGCAGTCGGTGGCCCTGCGCGAGTACGAGCTTCTGGAGAACGAGGTCCGTCCCGAGGACCGCGAGCTGCTGTTCCGCAAGCCGCAACTGGCCATGGCCCGTGCGGCCGTGGCATCGGCCACGGCGGCGCTGGACAAAGCCAAGCTCGACCTCTCGCGGACCGAGGTCTCGGTGCCGTTCAACGCCGTGGTCCAGTCGCGCAACGTGGAACTCGGGTCGCAGGTTTCCGCCGGCGCGTCGTTGGCCGCCCTGGTCGGCACCGACGAGTACTGGATCGAGGTCTCGGTGCCGATGGACCAGTTGCATTGGATTTCGATTCCCGGCCTCGGCTCGGCCGAGGGGTCGCCGGCTGATGTGTATTGCGAGGCGGCCTGGGGCGCCGGCCAGAGCCGCAAGGGCGTCGTGCGGCGGCTGATGACCGACCTGGAGCCCGAGGGTCGCATGGCCCGGCTGATCGTGACCGTGACCGATCCGCTCGACCTGTCGTCCGAGGCGTCGTCACGGCGGCCGCTGATCCTGGGCTCGTACGTCCGCGTGGCCATCCACGGCCGCCAGGTCGACGATGTGGTGGGCATACCGCGGACGGCGTTGCGTGACGGTCGTCGCGTCTGGGTCATGACGCCCGACAAGGCGCTTGATATCCGTGACGCGGAAGTGATCTGGGGCGACGCCGAGACGGTTTACCTTGGCTCGGGTCTGGCCGAGGGCGATCAACTGGTGACGAGCGACCTCGGGGCGCCGGTGCAGGGCATGACCCTGCGGACGAAGGCCGCGGCGGCCGAGCCTGCCGAAGCGAGCAAGACTGAAACATCGGAGGGCGGCTCATGAACGAGCAGTTGACTCCCCGCGATAGTCGCGGACCGGTGGCTTGGATGGCCGGCCACAGCGTCGCGGCCAACCTCGTAATGGTGATCTGTCTGCTGGGTGGTTTCCTGGCCCTGCAGCGGATCAAGCAGGAAGTCTTCCCCGACATCTCGCTGGACGTGGTGACGGTCTCGGTGCCTTACCCTGGGGCAAGTCCCGAGGAGGTCGAGAGCGGCATCGTTCTGTCGATCGAGGAAGCGGTGCGCGGTCTGGACGGCGTGAAGGAAGTGACGTCGGTGGCGGCCGAGGGCTCGGGCACGGTCTCGATCGAGTTGCTGACCGGCGCCGACGGCCAGGCGGTGGCCCAGGACATCAAGAGCGAGGTGGACCGTATCACGACGTTCCCCGAGGACGCCGAAGAGCCGGTGGTGCGTCTGGTGGTGCCGAAACGGGAAGTGCTGGAGCTGGTCATCTACGGCGACGCGCCGAGCACCGTGCTGCACGAGCTCGCCGAGCAGGCCCGTGACCAGTTGCTCCAGGGCGGCAAGGTCACGCAGATCGAGGTCGAGGGCGTGCCGTCGCTGGAGATCGGCATCGAGATCAGCGAGGAGAACCTGCGCCGCTACGGCCTGACGCTGGACGACGTGGCGTCGCGGCTGCGCAGCGCCTCGATCGACATGCCGGCGGGCGGGCTGAAAACCCCGGGCGGCGAGCTGCTGGTACGGCTCAAGGAGCGGCGCGACTATGGGCGTGAGTTCGCCCGGCTGCCGATCATCACGACGTCCGACGGCAGCCAGGTGCTGCTGGGGCAGATCGCAACTCTCGACGACAGCTTCGCCGACACCGATCGCTACAGCCGCTACGACGGCCAGCCGGCAGTGTCGCTGGAGGTGTATCGTGTCGGGGATCAGACGCCGATCCGCGTCAGCGAGGCCGTGCGAGAGCGAATGGAAGACCTTCGGGCGTCGTTACCGCCGGGTGTCCACATCGCCATCGAGGACGACCGGTCGGACGTTTACCGGCAGCGTGTCGAGTTGCTGGTGAAGAACGGGGCCATGGGTCTGGTCCTCGTGCTGATCCTGCTGGGATTGTTCCTGGAGGCCCGGTTGGCCTTCTGGGTGATGATGGGTATTCCGATCTCGTTCATGGGATCGTTTCTGTTCCTGCCGCTGGGTGACGTGACGATCAACATGATGTCCCTGTTCGCCTACATCATCGCCCTGGGCATCGTCGTCGACGACGCGATCGTGGTCGGCGAGAACATCTACCACTAT
>JAFGPY010000156.1 GCA_016935955.1 Planctomycetota bacterium | reverse complement strand
GCCAGGCACTCGGACCATTCGGCCAGCGTGCCGTCGTCCGGCGGCAGGCAGAGCCCCTGCGGGAACTCGCACGCCCGCCACGACCACGAGACCAGTCGCGTCGGGCAGCGGTGCATCAGACAGGCGTGCTCGGGCTCTTCCCACGAGCCAACCACCTGCGACTCCAGTTCCGCGGCCTTCGGCGATCGCGCAGCCGCGGGAAGTGCGCCGCGCAGCCGCCGCCACAGGGCGGCCATCGACAGGCAGACGGCTTTGTCGGACTCCAGGCGCGTGTAGTAGTACGGCGACATCATCCCGATGTGTCCGAGCCGCTGCGACAGGAACGACCCGTCCCCGTTGGCCGCCTGCTCGCGGGCGATCAACTCCAGTTGGCCGGCCTCCAGGTGCGGGGCGAGCGGATCGTTCCACGCGTCGGCCGCAAGGACCAGCGTCGGCAGCAGATAATCCTGGCAGTAGCAGTACCGTTGCCGCGAGTCGCCGCCGATGCGGGCCAGGCGACCGTCGGCGAAGACCAGTCGGCGGACCAGTTGCCACAGGTCGCGCACGTGATGGTAGACCGGCTCGGGCGCCTCCAGGCCGCGAAGCGCGTAGGCGTAGTGCAGCATGGCGGCGTTCGACAGGCAGATGACCATGTAGCCGACGTTCAGGTAGGCGTGGTGATCGAGGGCGCAGTTCGGGAAGAAGTTGGCCCCCTCCTGCCACTGTCGCAGCGGCTTGCCGGCGACCGGCCGATCGTCCTCGGCGTCGGCCGGCACGTTGATGGCGTTGAGCAAGAACCGGTAACCCTTCTCGGTCCAGGCGTCGCGGTCCGGATGGTCGCCGTACATCATGGCCGCACGCAAGAGGATGGCGCCGTTCCAGTAGTTCGACTCGGGATGGTTCTTGCCGCTGTCGGCCCAGACGTCGCCGACCACCTCGTACTCGCGCAGCAGCCACCCGGCTTCGCTCGTCAGCATTCGCCGCAAGTCGTCGCGATCCTCGTCGGTGATGTGCGCGTCAAGCTGATCGACGGCGTGCATCATCCGCTCGACGCCCAGGCCGCTGATCCACGTGTGGCCCCACTGCGTGTTGTCGGTCCGCCGCAGGTTGCCGCTGACGTGCGTGGCCAGGTCGTAGCGCAGTGCGGCCAGCGCCCGGTCGAGCATCTGCCGGCGCGACATGCCCGCGGCCTTCTCGTCGGTCGCATCGTCCAGGGCCAGCGTCGCTACGGCCGCCAGGTACTTCTGGTTCGTCTGCACGCCCCAGGAGTTGAAGCCCGTGCCGTAGCAGCCCAGGCCTGGCCGTCCCGGCAGGTCGTACCAGTACCGTTCGGCGAACTTCGGCCAGGGCTCCAGCAACTCCAAGTGTCGCGATCGATTCGTTTTCGGCGTGCTCCGCTTCATGGCATGGTCCTGCACAGCATGCGGCCGATTCCGCACATCTGTAAGCGGCTGTTGTATCAGCTTGGCGGCAGGGGGTCAACCGTTTCGCGCTGCACGGGCCGAGCGGTGTCAGACAAGTATTCTTCCGTTGGGTGCCATGGCTGCCCCGCAGCCATGCGTGAAGTGGAGAGCCATTCGGCATGCCTGCAGGGGCAGGCATGGCACCCATCACGGACACCCCATGAGATTCATGTAACACCGCTTAGGGGGGGCGCCTCGGGCGGTCAGTCGCTTCGCCGCTCGGTCGGGTTGCGGTCCTCGCAGGGCACGGCCGTCTGGCACAGGCCGCAACCGTACGTGCCTTCCCAACCGAATTTCTCCAGGCCGAGCTTCTTGATGTGACTGTAGGCATGCAAGCGGCAAGCTTCCTTGTCGCGTTCGGCGGTCGTGCGGCCGATCGATCCCGCCGGGCACCTGCGGATGCACGCGCCGCACTGCGAGTCGCCCTTGCGCAGGCACCAGGCGAACGGATCGTCACCATACGGCCGCGGGGTCGGCGTCATCAGCGCGTCGGTCACCACGCTGCCCAGCCGGTGAGCGATACCGCGCCGCGTGATCAGGCCGCCCGACAGACCGAACGTACCCAGGCCGGCCACGAAGGCCATGTGCCGCTCCGACCATTGCGACGACAATCCCACGGTCGGACTCAGGACGAACTGATTCTCGGGCATCACTGCCGGGGCCACGGCCGCATAGCCCATCTCGCGCAGCCGCTGCTCCATACCGTGCCGCAACCGCGTTACGAACTCCTCGCCGAAGGTCCGCACGTAGGCCCACTGCCGGGCCGGCATCGAGGTCTCGCGGCGGTTGTCCTCGCGGGCCACGCGGGCCACCGGCAGACACCAGCAGACCACGCTGCGGGCCGCAACCCCCGGAACCGCCTTGGCCAGGGCCTCCTGCGGCGTCCAGTAGAAGCCGCCGATGACCTCCTTCATCCGCGCAAACCACGGATCGTCCGCGCGGGCCACGGCTACCATCGGCCGGTCGAAGAGCGGCACGTCGGCCGGCGCGTCGAAGAACTTCTCCGTGTCGGCGTCGTAAAGCGCATCGAGAATGGGTCTCGGGTCGATCGTGTTCATGCTCTTCCGTCCGTCGGAATCCTACGGCGCGAGTCAAGCGGCGGTGAGTAGTTCGCCGGGACGGCGTGTCACTGCTCGTCCGGCTTCCGGCGCAGCGACACCCACCCGGCGGCGAAGCCGACCACGATGGCGACCGCCAGGCCCATGAAAAGCCCCACGGCCGTGCTGGCGCCGCGGTACTTGCTTCTCTCGATGGCCGAGCAGTCGTAGCCGCCGTCGTTGACGCTCTTGAGTCCGTAGCCGACCACGTGGAGCGGTTCCCTGTTCGCCGCGCCGCCGAGGGCCGCAGGCAGAGGCTTGGGGGTGACCATCTTGTCCGGCACCGTGGCCATCAGGTACGCCGGCAGCCAGACGGGCGACGGTCGCCAGGCCTTGCCCTTGGCAATCAGGGCTCGCTGGTCGGCGGACATCTGCTCGTCGGCCATGATCGGGTAGGGATTGTCGTTCTTGACGGCCGAGATGTAGCCGTACGCGCCGCCGAGGACGACGATCAACAGGAACGCGAACTTGTGCATGGGCGTGCTCTCTCAGGGGAAAAGGTCGTTGCGCGACTGCCTTATTTGTGGGCAAGCTTATCGCGCTGCACTGCGGTATGCAATAGCGAGAATGCCGGCACGCAAAGCCGGGGAGGAAACGGTTGACGCGGCGGCGGCGGGCCGATAGCATTCGGTTTCCCGGCCGGTCGTCCCGTCGTCTGCGGGCGGTGCGGTCGCAACTGCAACTCTGCTGGAGGAGGCCATACCGTGAGCATCGAAGCGACGATCAAGGCAAACGTCGAGGCCCTGCGAAGGAATCCGTATCCGGGACGCGGCATCATCATCGGCGCGAGTCCCGACGGCAAGCGGTACGTCCAGGTCTACTGGATCATGGGCCGCAGCGAGAACAGCCGCAACCGCATCTTCGTCAATGAGGGCGGCACGGTCCGTACGCAGGCCTACGACGAAAGCAAGGTCAAGGACCCGTCGCTGATCATCTACAACGCCATTCGCGTCGCGGGCAAGTGCCACGTCGTCTCGAACGGGGCCCAGACCGACACGATCTGCGACGGCCTGGCCGCCGGCAAGAGCTTCGAGACCTCGCTCTCGCAGGCCCGCTACGAGCCCGACGAGCCCAACTTCACCCCGCGCATCAGCGGCCTGGTCAACCTGGGCGACGCCGACAATCCCGTGTCGCTCTCGGTGCTGAAGGCCTCGCCGGCCGAGGCCAAGCTCTGCCTGCGGCAAACCTACTGCTACGAGCGGGCCACGCCCGGCATCGGCTATTGCGTCACCACCTACACCACCGACGGCAACCCGCTGCCGTCCTTCGCCGGCGAGCCGTATGCCGTGCCGCTCTTCGACGACATCAAGGAGGCGACGCGTTTCTACTGGGACGCCCTGAACGCCGACAACCGCATCTCGCTGGCCGTCAAGACCATCGACCGCGCGAGCGGCAAGGTGGCCATCGAGATCGTCAACAAGCACAAGTAGTCCATCGGGAGGGCGGCGGACCATGAGGCCTCTTCTACGCAGACTGCTTCTGGCCGTTGCCGCGGCGAGCCTGCTGACCGGTTGCGCCGCGCCGGCCGACCGCGAGACGCTGTACCAGGTCTCCACCCTGCCGGCGCTGCTGGAAGGCGGCTACGACGGGCTGGTGACGGTCGGCGAGTTGAAGAGCCGCGGCGACTTCGGCCTGGGAACGTTCGACGCCCTGGACGGCGAGATGATCGTCCTCGACGGCACGGTCTACCAGGCCACGGCCGACGGCCGCGTCCGCACGGCGGACGATTCGACGACCGTTCCCTTTGCCGCCGTGACGTTCTTCGATCCCGACGAGACCTTCGTCTTCGAGTCGGTGAGCCACATCGACAACCTCGAAACCCTCCTCAACGCGTGCCTGCCGTCGCCCAACCTGATGTACGCCATTCGCATCACGGGCAGGTTCGACTACGTGAAGGTCCGCAGTGTGCCGCGGCAGAGCAAACCCTACCCGCGTCTGGCCGACGTGGCCGCGCGGCAACCGGTGTTCGAGCATCAGGACGTCAGCGGCACGCTGGTCGTCCTGCGATTGCCGGACTACATGAAGGGCCTCAACGTCGCGGGTTACCACTTCCATTTCATCAGCGACGACCGTTCGATAGGCGGGCACGTGCTGGATTGCCGCTTCACGCAGGCCGCGGTTGCAATTGACGACACGGTTACGCTGCACGTGGACTTGCCGCGCGGCGGCGACTTCCTCAAGGCCGACCTGGCGACCGACCGCACAGGCGAAGTCGAGAGAATCGAGAAATGACCGCCGTTCAGAGCAAGGGCAACGGGGCCTCCTTGGGACGGCGATCTTTTTCGCTCTCGTTTTCGGCGGGACGCCGGCTTGCGGCGGATTCTCGGCCTGAGGCAACTCGCGTGTAACGCATGATGTGGCCGTCGCTTATGGCGGCCGCGGCGATTCCTGTCTCGCGGAAGTTGCATTTCGCTCGCCCATCGGCATACTTGCTTTCGATGGGCATTCGGTGGGCGTTCTCTGGTGGGAGTGGCTATCGGGGTCGTTCCGGCATTGGCCGGGACGCAAACAACCCTGCGCCGGTCGCCCTGCGGCCGGTGCGGGCTTCCATACTTTGCGCCCGAAGGTTGGCGGGCGGCTGAGGGACGATGGGTTCATCGTCCCTCATTTTTTTGCGCCATCCCCGCTCGCGGCCACGATGCGGCTGATGCGGAACTCGTCCACGCTGACGCGCGTCGCCCAGGTGCGAAAGCCGTGGTGCCCGCGGCGGAGCAGGGGAGCGGCTTCAACGTGATCGAACACCGCCTCGCCGTCCACGTAGAGTTGCGTTCGATCGTCGCGGACGACGATCGTGAACCGGTAGTCGCGACCCTTGGCGATCGCCGGCTCGCGCCACGTTTCGCACAGCAGGTTGAAGCCCGGGTCCTTGCGAAAGCGCACGCGAACGCGCAGCTTCGACGGGTCCTCGGTGTTGGCGTCCTGCTTGTCGCGGTCGTCCGAGTTCAGGTACGTGACAATGTAGTTCGGGATCTTGTGATACTCGGCGTACGCTCCCGTGCGCTGGGCGGTCGTGTCGAGCACCGACGAGCCGTCCGGATTCGTGGCGTAGAGGAAGAAGTTCAGGTTGGTGTTGCCCTCGCCCGGGTCGACGCGCACCGTGTACTCGACCACGCAATCGCCCTCGACCGCTTGGCGACACCAGACCGTCTCGACCTGCGGCTTGGCATTCCAGGCGTCGAACCCCATGCGACCGTCGCGGACCTGTACCGTCGCGCCGCCCTCGGCCAGCCACTGGCCCGTCTCGCCTGAGAAGTCGTCCTCGAAGACCGTCTCCAGTTTCAGTTCCTGATCGGGCAACTGCAACGCACGTGTCATGTGACGACTCCCCTGTGTGGCCGAACTCGGCAGGCACCCCGCAACGGCCATCGCCGGCAGAACAAGGGCGGCCGTGCCGAGGAACGTCCTGATCATGAACCGGGATCCAACGTCCATTGCAGCGCCTTTTCCGAAGAAGGGGACAACCTGCTTCCGGCGGATTCTAGCACAGGCTACCCCGCTACGTGGGGGCTAATTGCCACATTTCCGCGGCCCACGTTTCCAGGGACGAAATTCCGGTTTATTGGCTTTGACAGGTCCGGATTTCAGGATAGTCTTGACTCTGTGTGAAACGGAGTTTCGTGCAATGAAACAACAAGGTGCTCTCGACAAGGCGTTTCTGATTCTCCAGTTGCTGGCCGACCGGCCGCAGCACGGCTTCGCGTTGGGCGACCTCGCGGGGAAGCTGTCGCTGAACAAGGCCACCTGCGCCCACATTCTGAAGAAACTCGGCGAGTTGCACTACGTCGAGCAGATCGCGCCGCGCAAGGGCTATCGCCTCGGGCCGATGGCCTACTACCTGACGCGGAAGGGGCCGTATCGCCGCGACCTTGTTTCGGTGGCCGAACCGATCATGGGGCGGCTGGCTCAGGACGTCGGCGAGACGGTCATCCTGGTCACGCTCAGCCACGGCACGCGACTGACGCTCTGTCGCATTGAGGGCGGCGGAGAGTTGCGGATCGACGAGTCGGTGACGATGGACGCGAACGCCTACGTGACGGCGACGGGGCGGTTGCTGCTGGCCCACGCGCCGCGTCACGATTTGGAGACGTTTGTTACCGTGAACGGTCTTCCGGGTGAGAAGTGGCCCGAGGCCCGCGACTGGCAGTCCCTCGTGGTGGCACTGGCTGATGTGCGGCAGGTCGAGGGTTGCCTTGAGGTGCCGCACACGGAGATCACGGGGGTGGGTTGCGTCGTTCGCGACGGCAGGCAGGTCGTGGCGGCCCTTGGTCTCTATCTGCCGATGTTCCGCTTCAAGGGCAGTCACAAGCAGGAGATTCTGCAACGGATGCCCGCCACGGCCGCGGCGATTTCCGAGGCCTTGTCGCGGCAGTTTGCGGCAACGGGCAAGTAGCGTGTGTCTGGTCGGATCATGAGGGATGGGACAATGGACTTGCGTGGTGAGATTGAACGGTTGGCCCGCGCGCTTGGGGCCGACTTGGTGGGTGTGGCGCCCGTGGAGCGGTTTGCCAACGCGCCGCTACGGATGAGTCCCCAGGGGCTCATGCCCGGGGCACGGTCGGTCGTCGTTGCGGCCATTCACCATCCGGACGCCGCGGTGGAACTCGGAGGCGAGCCCCGACCGCAGGTGGTCGGGCCCTACGCCGTGCAGTACTGGATGAACAGCCGGCTGGACGACATGTCGTTTCGCCTCGCGCGGCTGATCGAGTCGCGCGGCCACCGGGCCCTGCCGATCACCGCGAGCAACATCTGGCGCTACCACCCCTACAAAGACCTGAAGGTCAGCTTCGCGCCCGACCTGGCCCATCGCTATGCCGCCGTGGCCGCCGGTCTGGCCGAGATCGGCTGGAACAACCTGGCCCTGTCGCCGGAGTTCGGTCCGCGCAACCGCTTCGTCAGCGTCATCACCGACGCCGAGCTGGAGCCCACGCCGATGTACGACGGGCCGCCGCTGTGCGACCGCTGCATGGCCTGCGTGAAGAACTGCCCGATGGACACTTTCCGCAAGGAGACCGCGGGAACGACGACCATCGAGATTGGCGGCAAGCGGTTCGAGTTCCCCGACACGAACAAGTGGCGCTGTGCCTGGGCCGAGAACTTCGACCTGAGCCTGTCGATCTCGCCGCCCGAGAAGGTGGACGAGTCGGTGATCCTGGAAAACCTCGAGCGCTACGGCCAGGACGGCGGGGCGGAAGGCAGTTGCCTGAAGTTCTGCATGGTGCCGCAGCTTCGCGTCAGCGATCCCGGCTACTGCAAAGCGCCGCGGCGTAGGAAGACTCCCTCGGCAGCCACGGGCGCCGAGTTGGCCGCGCAGCTCAATGCCACCTTCGACCACTATCTGCTCGACGTCATGGCCGTCGGCCGCGCCGCCGACTTCCCGGCCGAGGGGCCCGTCCATCCGCAGCGTCACCTGCCCGACGCCGTCTCGGTCATCTCGTTCGGCATTCGCGTGCCGCCGGGCGCCGACGGCAACGGCGAGCTGGAACGCATGATGCGTCGCCAGTTTCTGTACGCCGCCATGGACATGGCCCACGACCTGGATATGCAGGGCTACTCGGCCGTCTGCATGACGCGCATCCACGACACGCTCGTGGCCGAGCGTCTGGGCGTCTTCACCGGCGACGCGCGGTTCGCCACCGTGCTCACCAGCGCCGAGCTACCCGTCGCCACGCGCCACGCCGACGGCGACACGGCCGCCCCCACCCGCCAACAGGTAGGCGACCTGTGCGCGGCCGCCGGGGCCGACCTCGTGGGCGTTTTTGCCGTGGACCGTTTCGCCGCGTTTCGCAAGGCTGCCGACGGTCTGGACGTTGCCGCCCGTCCGGCCGAGATGGTTGAGGACCGGGGTCTGATCTACGGGCCGTTCGTTCCCGAGGTCTCGCGCCGCGACATGCGGATGCTCGGGCCGGAGGATTGGCTACCCGGCGCCCGTAGCGTCGTCGTGCTGGCCATGCACATTCCCGACGCCACGGTCGACACGGCCAAGACGACGCCGGCCGAAACGGTCGGCCCCTATGTCTTTGCCTGTCACGAGGCCGGGCAGTTGCTGGCCGATGCGGCCTACCGCCTGATCAAGCGGCTGAACCGCTGCGGCCACCGGGCCGTGCCGACCAGCGACCTGACGGGTCTGGCCTCGACGGTCAAGAGCCCGCGCGGCATGCTGCCCGACATGCGAGCGAACCGTTTCGCCGCCCTGCTTGCCGGACTGGCGACCATTGGCCGCAACGGCAGTCCGCTGACGCCGCAGTTCGGCGTGCGGCAACGGCTGCTGGCCGTGGTCACGGACCTGCCGCTGGCCAGCGACCCGCTCCTGCCGGGCGACCTGTACTGCGACCAGTGCGACGATCGTTGTGTGGCGGCCTGCCCGACGGCGGCCCTGACCGGTCGCGGCGCGGCCCTGACAATCGAGGGCGCGACGTTCCACGTGCCGGCGGTCGATGCCTTCGCCTGCGACTGGGCCAAGCGTCTGGGCCTGAGCGGCAAGGAGGGCCCCGACTATATCGGTCTCGACAGCGACGCGCCCGTGCCCGAGGAGCGGACCTCTGCGGCTGTGGCTGCCACGGTAGCCCATACGCGGTGGGGCGTGCAGAAGCGGCTGCTGACGATCGGCGAGGAATGCATCCGCGTCTGTCCGGCCAAGGGGCAGGGCGACGCGCGTTGAGTTCGGTTTGTGTGACGGTTGTGGCGTGTTGATTCAGGGATTTACAGTTCCTTACGAGGAGGTGGCACGAGAACCATGGATACAGAGACGTTGAGAGCTGCGGCCGCAGAGGCCGGCGCCGACCTGTTTGGCGTGGCCAATGTCGAGCGTTTCGACGAGTTGCCGGTCGAGAAACATCCGCGGACGATCTTTCCCGAGGCGCGATCAGTCATCGTGCTCGGGCGGCGGGTACCGCGCGGCGCCCTGCGCGGCGTCGAAGAGGGCACCAACTTCAGCAATTACATCCTCTACGGCGTCGACTGGCTCGACAACCGGTTCACCTCGCTGACGACGATCCAGGTGGCCGAGTTCCTGGAGGACAACGGCTGGGAAGCCGTGCCGCTGCCGAACCTGCCGCCGCAGACGCCGCCCATGGGCGTGGCCGTGCGGCCCGGGGCCCCGCAGCCCAACGTGCTGCTGGACCACGATGATGCCGCCGTGCGGGCCGGAGTCGGCGAGATCGGTTACGCCGACTGTCTGCTGACCCCGCAGTTCGGTACGCGGCAGAGAATCCAGATCATCCTGACCGACGCCGAACTCGAACCGACGCCGTTGCTCGAAGAAACGCTCTCACCATCGGCCGCCGAGTGTCGCAAGCTTTGCCCGCTGGACGCGTTCGTCGGCGAGCAGACGCGGACCATCTGCGGCAAGAGCATGACCGTGGCCGAGATCGACTACGCCAAGTGCAAGGTGTGCAAGAACGGCGCCACGCCCAACCGTCTGCATGCGGCCGGCAAACCCGATCGCATCGCGGCGACGTGCCTGCGCGGCCTGCTCGATTTGATGGAGCGACAAGGCAAGGTCACGATCGGCTTCGCCACGCCGCTGAGGAAGCGCGAGCCGTGGGTCATCAAGCCCGACGTGGATCCGTACAAGCTATAGGACGCCGAAACCATGAAGACCAAAACACTGACCAAAGAGGCTCTCCGCGAGTACGCCCTGTCGCGCGGGCTCGACCTGTTCGGCGTGGCCAACATCGAGCGGTTCGCCAACGCACCGAAGCGCATGCATCCGGCCTCGATGTTCCCCGAGGTGAAATCGGTGATCGTCGTCGGCCGTCGCATCGTTCGCGGCGGGTGGCGCGGCATCGAGGAAGGCACCCACTGGCCGGCCTACACGCACTTCTGCTACCACGGGCTGCTCAACACGTACTTCATTCCGCTGCCGCTCTACGAGACGGCGTGCCTGATCGAGGACTTCGGCTACGAGGCCGTGCCGTACTACCCCGGCGTGCCCGAGCGGCAGGCCCCGGCCGAGCCGCTGCGTCCCGGCGGCGTGCCGCCCGAGGTCCAGCTCGCGATTCGCATCGCCGCCGTGGCGGCCGGCGTGGGCGAGATCGGCTGGTCGAAGGTCTTCCTGACGAAGCAGTTCGGCCCGCGGCAACGTCTGGCGGCCATTCTGACCGACATGCCGCTTGAGCCGGATCCGCTGCTGGAGCCCAACAGCATCTGCAAGCTCGACATGGCCTGCGTGAAGGGCTGCCCCGACGCCATCCCGCACATCAAGGACGGCAAGACGGTCGAGATCCGGATCGAGGACAAGACCTATCGTTGGGCCGACGTCGACATGGGCCGCTGCACGCTGGCCTACCACGGCGGCGACCCGCGGACCTCGCCGTTCATTCCGTTGTCGATGCCGGGCTACCAGTTCGACGTGGCGGCGCAGCACGTGTCGGAGGATACCGCGTACAAGTTCTGCTGGCCGATGTCGCTGAACACGTGGGGACCAACGCGGGACACGCCCTCGGGCTTCATCATCGAGGGGCACGCCTACATCGCTCGCTGGAGCGGTGCGGGCAGTTACGGCATCGGCGGCTCGCGCGGCTGCATGCGAAGCTGCATGCACTTCCTGGAGAAGCGCAACTTCATCGAGCAGACGTTCAAGGGCGGCCCCTTCATCAAACGTCCGCGCTGGCGTCTGGACACCCAGGGCAAGCCGCTGCCGGAGACGAAGGACTGAGCGGCGCTGCGAGGCCTTCTGCCGTGGGTGCCATGGCTGCCCCGCAGCCATGCGTGAAATCACAGACCGTCAGTTGGTGCCATGGCCGCTTGCGGCCATGCGGAGCGTGCGTCAGTCAGATAGCGCAGGGGGACTGCTCGCAGCCATGCATGAGATCGCAGACCATCGGCATGCCTGCCCCTCGACGTTGCTCGGGATCTGCGACAGGGGCAGGCATGGCACCCGCCGTCGGTCCGTACAAGAGGGGTGGCATGGCCACGCTGGCGTGGCCATGATCCTGTCGCATGCTTCTGCAAGCAGAAGCATGGCACCCCCACAGCAGCAGATTCGTGTGGAACCTACTCCTCGTCGCGGCGGATGCGGCCGCGCGTGCGCTTGAGTTGGCCGCGATGGTGCTTGGAGTCCAAGCGGCGCTGCTTGGCGGCCGCCGAGGGGTTGGTCTTGCGGCGGGTCTTCGGACGAACAGTCGCCAGGCGAATGAGACCGACGAGCCGCTCCAGAGCGTCGTCGCGGTTGCGCGTCTGGCTGCGGTACCGCCGGGCGTCGATCACCAGTTCGCCGCGGCTGTTGATCCGGCGGCGCGCGATGCGCAACAGTCGCTCGCGAACCTCGTCGGGCAGACTCGGAGAGTGTTGCACGTCGAACCGCAACTGCACGGCCGTCGAGACCTTGTTGACGTTCTGCCCGCCGGGCCCCGAAGCGCGCACGGCCTCCCACTGAATCTCGTTCTCGTCGATCGACAGGGCATGGGTCACGCGGATCATGTCACCAGCATACGCCGCGCGGACGTAAGAATCAATCGCCGGCCGGATGGGGTGCGGCTTCGTCTTGCGGGGCCGGGTCGTGCGGCTCTTTGTGGCGAATGTGCTTCAGCGCCCAGACCATCAGGGTGCCGGCCAGCGTGAAGCAGGCCAGCGTCGAGACGGGCGAACTGATCCAGACGCCCGTGACGCCCATGAACATCGCCAGCAGCCACGCCACGGGTATCTTGACGATGACGGCCCGGGTCAACTGGGCCAGGGTGGACAGGGCTGCGCGGCCGAGGCCCTGCAGGCCCGCCGAGAGGACGATGTCGCAGCCGGCGAAGAAGTACGACCACGAGTTGATCCGCAGGTACGAGGTGCCCATGGCCAGCATGTCGGACTCCTGGGTGAACAGCCGCAGCACGGGGGATGGGAAGACGAAGATCACCGCCCCGAAGAGGCCCATGATCGACCCCGCGAGCAGGCAGCCCATGACGATGGCCCGCCGGCACCGGGGAATGAGCCCCGCCCCCAGGTTGTAGCTGACCATCGGCACGACCGCGCCGCTTAGGCTGAAGATCGGTACGAAAGCGAACATCTCCAGTCGCCTGGCGATGCCCAGCACGCCGGCGGCGGCAATGTCGTGGCCGCACAGGATTTTGTTGATGGCGCCGTTGGAGAACGCCATGCCCAGGATGGTCACCGTGGCGGGAATGCCGTAGACGTAGACGCTACAGATGGTTCGCCAGAAATCCCTCGGCCGGATGCGCCAGGGCAGGGCGATCTGCACGCGCGATCGGTGCGAGCACAGGGCCGTCATCAGGATGACCACGACCAGCAGCCGCGTCAGCAGCGTGGCCGTCGCGCCGCCCTGGACGCCCAGATCCATGCCGTGCGCGGTGAAGAAGTCGGCCACTTGTCGCAGGCCCCAGAACTGCGGCGCGTTGCCGGCCGGATGGTCGGGGCCGAAGATCATGAAGCCGTCGAGCACCAGGTTGGCGACGTTGCCCAGGATCGCGGCCCGCATGCCGGTGACCGTGTTGCCTTGGGCCCGCAGCCCGGCCTCGGTCACCTGGAACAGGTGCATGAAGATAATGCCCATGCCGATGCGCCGGATATAGAGCGTGCCTTGTTCAAGGGCCTCGCCGTCGGCCCCCAGGAACGCGACCAGTGGCCGCGCGCTCAGGGGGATCAGCACCGAGCCGATCATCCCGATGATGAAGGCTACGATCAGCGACTGCTCGAGCACGTGACGGGCCTCGCCGGAGCGACCCTCGCCCAGGCGGCGGCTGACCAGCGTGGCGACGCCCAGTTGAGCGGCCGAGCCGATGGCCCAGGCGAAGAACAGGATCGTCGCGCTGATGCTGATGCCGTTGATCGGGTCGCGGCCCAGCCAACTGATGAACAGACCGTCCACCAGCTCGTAGGTCGTGCCGAGGAATCCGGCCACCACCGACGGAATGGCCAAGGTGATGAGCGTGCGCGTGACGCGGCCGCTG
The DNA here is from genome assembly GCA_016935955.1 of Planctomycetota bacterium. The sequence continues at coordinate 787 of JAFGPY010000156.1, read as the reverse complement.
CCCATCTCCTCGGGCTGAAGTTGTCGGGGTCCCCAGGCCATGATGCGAGCCGCATGCTCCCGTTCAGTCGAGTTGCACCGTCCAGTGGTTGCGTCCGGTGACGGTCGCCTTCTTCACGCCCGTCAGACGGACCTCGGCCGCCACGCCCTTGGGCAGCGCCAGACGCACGTCGGCCGTCTTGCCGCGCCGCCGCCACGCGGCCCGCACGGCGCCTTGCGGCGTCGGCACGGCGACCGTGGCGCGGTCGGTCTGCGGCAAGTCGAGCACAGGCGAGAAGACGATCCGCTGCCAGGCCGCCTCCGTCTGCATGATCCCGCCGACCGTGCCGGCCAGGTGATAGATCGGATGGGCCGACCAGGCGTGCGACGTGCTGCCGAAGCCGACCGCGAAGTCGAACGTCTCCCACGTGCCACCGTAGGGCACCATGGGGCCGTACGCCTTGCGAATGTGCTCGGCCACGTCGCGACCGTAGCCGAGTTCCTGCATCACGCCGTAGACGTAAGTGACCCAGTAGGCCGACGGCTTGGCCCCCGGCACCTTGCGGCCGCGCAGGTAAGGCAGCAGCCGCTCGGCGACCATGCCCGGCCAGCACTCGCGCTTCAGGCCGCATAGGATGGCCAGCGTCTGGTTGTGGATCGACCACTCGGCGACCGGCTTGCCCTCGGGCGTCAGGCCGTCGCGGAACATCTTCTTGCGGCCGTCCCACAGCCTGGCCAGCACGAGACGCTTCTGCTCGCGCCACATCTTCAGCAACTCCCTCTGCCGCGCGGCCATGCCCTCGACCCCG
>JAFGPY010000155.1 GCA_016935955.1 Planctomycetota bacterium | reverse complement strand
GCAGGTCAACGCGTCGGTTGTCGGAAGGCACATCAACTCCTGTTCCAGCGCCGCTCAGGAAAACAGCGGCGTGCTCAAGTAGCGTTCACCACAACTGGGAATGATGACGACAATGGTCTTGTCCTTGTACTCCGGCCGCGCGGCCAGGACGCTCGCCGCATGCAGCGCCGCCCCGCTGGAGATGCCCACCAGCAGTCCTTCCTCGCGCGGCGCGCGGCGGGCCATGGCGAAGGCCTCCTCGTCGGCCACCTGGATCACTTCGTCGAGGATTTTCGTGTTGAGAGCCTTGGGCACGAAGCCCGCGCCGATGCCCTGGATCGAATGCTTGCCGGGGTTGCCGCCGCTGAGGACGGGCGAGCCCGCCGGCTCCACCGCCACCACGCGGACCGACGCCTTGCGACCCTTCAGGAATTCGCCGGTCCCCGTGATCGTGCCGCCGGTGCCCACGCCGGCCACCAGCACGTCGACCTGCCCGCCGGTGGCGTCCCAGATCTCCGGCCCCGTTGTGCGGCGATGCATCTCGGGGTTGGCCGGGTTCTCGAACTGGTTGGGCATGAACGACGCCGGGTTGGCCTGGCACAGTTCGCCGGCTTTGCGGATCGCCCCGTTCATGCCTTCAGCGGCCGGGGTCAGCACCAGGTTGGCGCCCAGGGCCGCCAGCAATTTCCGCCGCTCGACGCTCATGCTCTCGGGCATGGTCAGCGTGAGCTTGTAGCCGCGAGCGGCGCAGACGAAGGCCAGGGCAATGCCCGTGTTGCCGCTCGTGGGCTCGATGATCTCGGTGCCGGCGACGATCTTGCCGTCGCGCTCGGCCGCATCGATCATCGCCACGCCGATGCGGTCCTTGACGCTCGACAGCGGATTGAAGTACTCGAGTTTGGCGTAGACGCGTGCTCCGCCCGGCGCGAGTCCGCGCACGCGAACCAACGGCGTGTTGCCTACCGTCTGCGTGATGCTCTCAAAACGTGCGGCCATGACTTTCTCCCCAAACGACTCTCGCGCGAAATCTTCTGGCTATGGTATCGGCTGCCCCGCGGCCGGGCAAGGTGCCGCCGGCTCCGACCAAGGGGGTGCTTCTGCTTGTCGCTGATCCCGAGCGGCGTCACAGGGCAGAAGCATGCCGGTCATTGTCTTCCACACGCATGGCCGCAAGCGGCCATGGCACCGGCCTGGCAAGTTGTCGCTGCCGCCGACTGCGGGTGCCATGCCTGCCCCTGCAGGCATGCCGAATACGGCTCGACCTTCGCATGGCGGCACACGACGGCCCTTCGACAGGCTCAGAACAAGCCGCCATGGCACCCGCAATTCTTCCGGGGTGGCATGGCCACGCTTGTCGTGGCCATGATGCTCATCCTACCGGTTGCTTGGGGCACCCTCCGGCATTCTACCGCCGATCCTCCGCCCAAGTCACGTAACGGTCGTAGACCTCGCGGGCCTCGTCGGCGTCGGTCGTGCCCTGGACGATCGCCCGCCCGTCGGCGAAGACGGTCACCTTCAAGCCCCGGGGACAGAAGCGCACCAGGTGGTCATTGCGGATCAGGCCGCGCTTGCCGGCGTGCTTAAGCGCCGCGGCGGTGACGAAGTCGAGATCGATCGCCCCGCGCCCCTCGGGCGGCATGACGTGCACGCCGTCACGACCGGCCAGTTGGACGGGCGGCTCCAGGGCCCCGTCGAGGTACTCGTAGCGCGACTGTTCGCAGGTGGGGCAGAGGCCCTTGCCGCGCAGCTTGCCGACGCCTCGATAGTCGAAGCGCCCGGCCCACAGGTCGAAATCGACCAGGCGGCGTTCAAGGTCGTCATGCCGCCCGGCCAGCAGCTTGATCGCCTCGACGCATTGAAGGGCTGCAACCGTGTGCACGGTCGAGGCCAAGATGCCTTCCTGGTCGCAACTGGGCACGGCGCCTTGCGGTGGCACGTCGCCCAGGACGCAGCGCAGGCACGGCGTCAGGCCCGGGCGAACGACCATCATCATACCGTGAGCCGCCAGGGCCGATCCGAAGATCCACGGCCGCTTGTGCTTCACGGCGGCATCGTTGAGCAGGAACCGCGTCTGAAAATTGTCGGTTCCGTCCATCACCAGGTCGACCGCCTTGATCATCCCCTCGACGGTCCGCGTCGAGACGTGGGCGACGACGGGCTCGATGCGGCACCGCGAGTTGATGGCTCGCAAACGGCGGGCCGCAGCGACGGTCTTGGGCTGCACCTCAGCGACATCCCGCTCGTCGAACAGGGATTGCCGCGGCAGGTTCGAGGCGTCCACGAAATCGCGGTCCACCAGGCGGACCATGCCCACGCCGGCCCGGACGAGGATTTCGGCGATTGTCGATCCCAGGGCCCCGCAGCCGATGACGGCCACTCGGGCGGCCATCAGCCGCTGCTGGCCCTCGGCTCCGAGGCCGGCAAATCGCAGTTGGCGGCTGTAGCGGTCGGCGGATTCGCCCGACAGGGTCATGTCCGTGCTCCTTTGATGATGAATCGCCGAGCCATTATAGGCGCTCGGGGCGGCCTCGTCAGTCCTTTTCGCCGCGGCAGCAGGCCCCGGGGGGATACCGGCCGGGCATTTTTGGTTGAAGGCCCGTGGCAATCTGATACACTGATGACCGACCGAAGTGGTTCACCTGTGCTCTGTTATGTGAGGAGCCGAGAATGAAATCGCAATTGCTTGTGTGGGCTTCCGTCGCCGTGGTGGGCATCGCGTCCGTGCTGGCCGCCCAGGCCACAGACCCGAGCGCCGAGTACAAGACCCGCGCCGCCGCTCTTAAGGACGACGACGCCTCGGGGCATTTCGAATTGGCCAAGTGGGCCCTCGAGCAGTCTCTCTATAGCGAGGTCACCCAGGAAGCCAACAAGTTGCAGGCTCTGGACCAGGGAGACGAACGGGCCAAGTACCTGAAGAAGGCGGCCCAGTTCTACGCCTCGGGCAACTTCGTGCTGCCGGCCGAAGAGTCGTCCGAGACCGATGTGGCCAAGCAGCCGGACGGCACGACGGCCGATGGCAACGGCACGACGACCGGCGACGGGACGACGACGCCCCCGGCAGGCGGCCCGAAAAAGGCCATCGTCTACCAGCTCAGCGACGACGAGGCGGCGGAGATCTTCAAGAACGTCGGCGATCCGATGCAGAACTTCCAGGTCGCGGTTCAGCCGATTCTGATCCGCAGTTGTGCCCGGGCCGATTGCCATGGCGGCACCGGCAACGGCACGGAGTTGTACCTTGAGGCCCAGCGCCGCACCGATCGCAAGACCGTGGCCGCGAACTACAAGTCGCTGGACCGTTACATCAATCACACCGATCTGAGCAAGAGCCGCCTGCTGAAGATCGTGCTGGCCGAGAAGAGCGAGCATCCCGGGGGCCCGGTGTTCCGGTCGGACCGGGACGCGGGCTATCAGCGGCTGAAGCAGTGGGTCGAGAGTCTGAAAGAAGGCATCTGGTAGGCCCGCCAGACCGTTACGTTATGCGAGCCCCGTCGGGTCTTCCCCTGCGGGGCTCGTCTCGTAAGACGGGACGCCCCGGCATCGCGCCGGCAGGGAGGGACCACGCGGCATGAGCAGCGAAGGTCTTCGCCTCGAACCTCTGGGACTCGGGCAGCTCTTCGACCGCAGCGTCAAGCTGTACCGGGGCAACCTGCGGCTGATTCTGGCCCTCAGCGGCCTGGCATTCGCCGTCACGTTCCTGCTCACCACGCCGCAGATGAACGTCGTCCATCACGTCTTCGGCGAACTCCTCGGCATCCTCGAGGGCGAGTCCCTCGACAGCTTCGGCCTGCCGAATGTCGTCAGCAGGTTGCTCCTGTTCATTCTGACCGCCACGATCACGAGCACTCTGGCCGAAGGGCTGGTCATCCAGGCTGCCGGCCCCCTGTACCTGGGCCGCAGCGCGACGTTCCGCGAGTCGCTGATGCAGTTCCTGCCGAAGGTCCCCAAGCTCATCCTCACGCGGCTGATCGCCCTGGTGGTCTACGGCATCGTCCTGGGCCTCGGCATAGTCGCCATGGGGTTCGTCCTGATGTACGTCGTAAGCTACCTGGTGAAGCACGGCGTGCCCAACTCCCAGGCCTACATGCTCAGCGGCCTGGCGGTTTTCCTGTTCGTCCAACTGCCCATGCTGGCCGTCGTCCTCTGGCTCTTCCTGTGTTGGGTCCTTCTTCCCGCGGTCGTGGTCATCGAGGGCAAGGGCTACCTGGCGGCGCTGCTGCGAAGCGCCTCGCTGATCCGCCGCCGCGATCCCAGCACCAAACCCAGCCGCCACATGAGCCGCGCCGCCGTGCTGTTCATGGCCCTGACGGCCATCTACGGCAGTGTGCACAGCGTGCTCCTGACGCTATACTACACGGTCGGCTTCTTTGCCGGCGGCACGAGCGGGTCGTGGCGCGACGTCATCCTCGGACCCACGCACCTGTCGTCCGCGGTCACCGTTCCGTTCGTGCTGCTGATCAATGCGTGCGATGCGGCCCTGCAGCCGCTGGTCTGGCTGGCCATGATCGCACTGTACTTCGACATTCGTGTGCGACACGAGGGCTACGACCTGGAGAGGGTGGCCGAGCGGCTGGCCGCGACCGGGTCGTGACGCCTCACGCGGTGCCAACGCCATCATGATCTACCGGCTCATCCTCTCTCTCGGGATCGTCCTGTCGCTGACCGCGACGACCGGCCGCGCCGAGGCCGTTTCTCCGGACGAGGTCCGCGCCGTCGTGACCGACCACCTGCGTCGGCTGGAGGCGATCGAGCCCGCGGACGCCGACACGTTGCTGCCCGCCGAGCGGCAGGCCCTGATCGACGAGCTGCGCCGTATCGAGTCCGACCTGGCGACCATCGAGCTTCGCCACGGCGAGGGCGGAGCCTCGGGCCAATACCGCACCTCGGTCTTCTCGCGGCAGTTCAGCGACTCGGTTGTCGCACAGAACGACGACGTTCTGAGAGACATCCGCTTCCGCACCGTGCAGCAGTTGGAGGAGATGATCGATGATCTGAATCGTTACCGGCGGGCGACGACCGGCGATCCGGCCGCCCGGCGAAAGGCCGTCGCGAAGGCGCGGGCAGAGATGGCGAGCATCCTGGAAGCCCCGGAATTCCGCGTCGAACGCGACCGGATGGACGAAATGCTGGAGATGATCCAGTCGTTGCTGAACCGTTTCTACGACTGGCTGGGCATCAGCGGCGGTCGCGTCGAGAGCTTCAGCCGCCACTCGTTGCGGGCCGTCCTGGCCGTCTCGCTGACCCTGATCGCCGTCATCGTCGGCCGCTGGTTATGGCGACGGTTTCGTTCGCGGCAACCGCGCGGAACGACGCGAAGCCATCGCCTGGCGACGGCCGTGCGGCTCAGTTCGCCGGAGACGCACGCCCAGGAGGCGGCGCGGGCGCTCGATGAGGGGCGGTTCCGCGAAGCCATCCACCACGCGTACCTGATGGTCCTGTCGGCCCTCGAACGGCGGCAACTCGTGCTCATCGACCGCACGCGAACCAACTGGGAGTACCATCGCCAGCTTCTGGAGCGGCAGGCGGCGCGGCCCGCGGAACTCTTCGGGGAACTCAACCGCCGGTACGACCGCAAGTGGTACGGCCACGAGCCGCTGGACGAGGACGCGGCCCGCGGTTTCGCCCGAATGGCTCAGCAGTTGGTCGAGGAGGTCCGCGACGAAACGGCTTAAGGTCGTCATCCTCATTCTGCTGATCGTCACCGCCATGGTCGTGGTGGCCGTGCTCTTTCACGAGCCCGAGCAGTCCGGCGGCGCGGGCACCTTCGCCAGCAGCTACAGCCACACGCCCGGCGGCATGCTGGCGGTCTACCGGTTGCTGGCTCGCCGGGGCGATCCGGAGCCCGTGCGGATCGAGCGTCCGTGGACCGAACTCGGCGGCGACGGGAACGTGCTGCTGGTGGCCGGCCCTCTGCGCGTCGAGCCCACGACGAACGAGGTCAAGGCCCTGAACGAGTGGGTGGCCCAGGGCAACACGCTGGTCTACCTGGTCGGCCGCGACCGGGGCATCGACCGCCGCGCCGATCTGAGCGATCCTCTGAACGAGGCCCTCGGCCTGGACTTCAGCCACTCGTCGACCGAGGACGAACCGTTCTGGCTGCTTCGCGGCCTGATCGCGCCGCAGGTGTCGACCCATCCCTCCGTGCCGTCCGACCTGACCGTCGGTGTCAGCCAGGTGGTGACCTATGCCGACGACGGGTTGCCCGCGGAGATGCCGAACGTCCAGCTGCTGGAAGACGAGCAGGGGCAGGTGCACCTGGTCCAGTACTCGTACTACAGCGGCCGCGTCATCGTAGCCGCCTCCGGCAGCGTGTTCTCCAACAAGCTGATCGGCAAGGCCGACAACCTGGCCCTGCTGCTGAACGTGCTCGCCCTGGTCCGTGACGACGGGAAGGTTCTGTTCGACGAGTACCATCACGGCTACTACGATCGCGAGCCGCTGACGACGCCGTACTCCCGTCGCGTGCTGCTGGCCCTCGGCGGACAGATGTTCCTGCTGGTGACGATGTTCCTGATGAGTCGCACACGGCGCTTCGGACCGCTCAAGACGCTCAGGCGTCCGACCCGTCGCAGCCACCTCGAATTCGTCGAGGCCCTGGCCGAACTGTACCGCCGCGGCCGCGCCGGCTCGCACGCGGCCGCGCGGCTCTACGACGATTTCCGGGAGCAGATGACCCGCGAGCTGCACCTGCCGCGAACCGCCGATGCCGAGCAGATGGCCGATGCCCTGGCCGGCCGCACGCGCCGCAGTCGCGACGCCGTGCGGCGAATTCTCGTCGAAGCCCAACAGGCCGCCCAGTCGTCCTCGCTGTCGTCCCGACGGCTGCTGGCCGTGGCCCGCAACCTGGCCCAACTGAGCAAGGAGGTCCTCTCATCATGACACCTGTTGCCGAACTGGCCGACCGACTCAAGGGAGAACTGGCCAAGACCATTGTCGGACAGACCGCGTGCATCGAGGAACTGCTCGTGGCCCTGTTCGCCGGAGGACACGTCGTTATCGAAGGCGTGCCCGGACTGGCCAAGACGCTGCTCGCCAAGTCGCTGGCCTGCGCGATCGACGCCACGTTCACGCGCATCCAGTTCACGCCCGACCTGATGCCGGGCGACGTGACCGGGGCCAATGTCTTTGACATGGCGGAGAACCGCTTCAACCTGGTCAAGGGGCCCGTCTTCACGCAGGTGCTGCTGGCCGACGAGATCAACCGCACGCCGCCGAAGACCCAGGCCGCGCTGCTGGAGGCCATGGAAGAACGGCAGGTGACCATCGACGGCCGCCGCCACTCTCTCGGCGAGTTCTTCTTCGTCATCGCCACGCAGAACCCCATCGAGTACGAGGGCACCTATCCGCTGCCCGAGGCCCAGATCGACCGCTTCCTGCTCAAGACGCTGATCGACTACCCCGCCGGGCCGCAGGAGATCGACGTCCTGAAGAAGCACAACGCCGGGCTGGACCCGGCCGACATCGCCTCGGCCGGCATCGGCAAGGTGCTCTCGGTGGAAGAACTCCTGGCCGCGCGCGGCGGTCTCCGCGACGTCCGCGTCGACGACGGTCTGTACGATTACATCGTCCGCGTCGTCGGCGGCACGAGGATGCACCATCACCTGACCCTGGGCGCCAGCCCCCGCGCGTCACTGGCCTTCCTGCAGGCGGCCAAGGTCGTCGCCGCCATGCACGGCCGCGACTTCGTCACGCCCGACGACGTCAAGCAGATGGCCGGGCCCGTGCTGCGGCACCGGCTGATCCTGAAGCCCGAGGCCGAGATCGAGGGCATTTCGGCCGACGATATCGTCGAGCAGGTGCTGGCCGAGATCGAGATTCCGAGGTAGGCCGTTCGGAGGCCGAGCAGCGCACGTGATCTTCACCGATCGAGTCATCATCCTGCTGTTCGTCGGGGCCGTCATCATGGCCGTCGGCCTGATCGGTCCCATGGTCCAGATCGGCGACGCCGAACTCGGCCGCGTCGCCCTGGTGCTCGGCGCGGGCATCGACGCCGTGGTCTTCCTCCTGCTGGCCCTCGACCGTCAGTCGCTCGGCCGCGGCGGCGATCAGGGACATCAGGACGTCGTGGTCCGCCGCGTCACCGAGGACATCCTCAGCCAGGGGGCGCCGAACGTCGCCCGCATCCTGATCGAGAACCACACGGACCGTCCGGTGCGGCTGTCGCTGACCGACACGTTGCCGGCCTCGTTCGAGGTCGGCGACGCTCTGCCGTTGGAGACGATCGTCCCGGCGGCAAGCCGCGCCGAGTTGTCGTACCTGTTCACGCCCATGGTCCGCGGCGATTTCGAGTTGGGGTCGCTGCACGTGCGGCGGTACGGGCGGCTGAACCTCGTGGTCCGCCAGGACCGGCGGCCGGCGCGGCGACGCGTCTCGGTCTATCCGGACATCTACGGCGTGGCCCGCAGCCGCCAACTGCTGGCCCGCGCCGGTCGCAAGAGCACCGGCCTGCGGCGGATGCGGGTCCTCGGCGAGGGCCGCGAGTTCCACCGGCTGCGCCCCTACGTCCAGGGCGACGATACGCGGCTCATCGACTGGAAGGCCACCGCCAAACACCGCCAGCCCACCGTTCGCGAATTCGAGCTGGAGCGGAACCAGCGACTGGTCGTGGCCATCGACGTCGGCCGCCTGATGACCGCCGAGGTCGACGGGTTGACCAAGCTGGACCACGCCGTGGCCGCGGCCATGGGCCTGGCCAACGTGGCCCTGCTGTCGGGCGACCGCGTGGGGCTGCTGATCTTCTCGAAGGACGTTCGCGTCTACCTGCCGCCGCGGAAGGGGGCGGGACAGTTCCGCCTCATGGTCGACGTGCTGGCCCACACCGAGGCCGACCTGTTCGAACCCGACTACGGATACGCCCTGGGCTACCTGGCCGCGCGGCTCAGCCGCCGCAGTCTCGTCGTCATGCTGACCGACCTGGCCGCAGGCAGCAGCAACTCGGCGATGGTCACGCGGCTGTCGGCCATGCTGCCCCGGCACCTGCCCGTCTGCGCGACCATTCGCGATCCGTTGCTGGTCGAGGCCGCCACTGCGGCGCCGCACCTGGCGTTCGATGCCTACCGCAACGCCGCGGCACGCGAGGTGCTCCGCGACCAGACCGTCACCCGCCAGGTGCTCAGTTCGCGCGGCGTCGTGACCGTCGACGTGGACGCCGACAAGCTGCTTGCCACGCTGGTCAATCGTTACCTGGACATCAAGGCTCGCGGAAGGCTCTGACGGGCGGCGGCGCTCGGCGCGTCGCTGCGGCCCGCCAGGAGCAGGTACGCCAGGACCGCACCGACCAGGGCCAGGCCGCACGCGACCCTGGCCATGTCGTAACCGCCAACCACCCAGAGGGGCTTGCCGCCGGAGATCACGCCCTCGACCACGCCGGCCACGACCAGCAGCGGCATGCTGCCGAGAACGAGCTTGACGGCCCGCGCTCCGCGCAGCCGCAGGGCGTCGCCGCGCCGCCATTGGCCGGGGGCGACAAGGGCCATGGCCAGTTCGAGCCCGGCGCCGCCGGCGATGAAGACCACCAGCAGTTCCAGGGGGCCGTGGGCCGCCACGAACGACCAGAACGGTCCGCCCATGCCGGCCGAGTGGCAGAGTCCGCCCGCGGCGCCGAGCGTCAGGCCGTTGAGGCCCAGGAGAAAGACGGTGCCCACGCCCGCGGTCATGCCCAGGGCCAGCAGTGCGAACGTGACCGCGATGTTGTTCGTGAAGAGCTTCGCCGACAGGTAATCGCCCGGGGCCATGGCGTAGACGTCGTCCGTCCACATCCTGCCGGCGTCGACGCTCTGGATGATCCGGGCCGGCAGAATGCGGCGGGCCGCGGTCGGGTTCTGCCACGTGCCCAGGTAGCCGACCACGGCGGCCAGCAGGAAGATGCCCGTGGCCGTCGTGATCGACCGCCACGAGCGGCGAAACGCCCGCGGGAAGTCCCGTCGGAAGAACGAAACGATCTCGACCGGCGAGCGGCGCGTGCGGCTGTAGAGCAGGGGATGCACGCGGCCGACCACGTGGTTCAGGTACTCGGTGACTTTGCTGTCGCTGAAGAAGGTTCGGGCGTAGGCCAGGTCGTCGGCCGCTTTGCGATAGAGCAGCGCGAAATCGTGCAGCGCTTCGGCGTCCAGATGGTGCGGGCCCCGTTGCTCGATGGTCTTCAGGTGGCCTTCCAGGGCCTGCCACTGCTGCTGGTTGCGAGCCACGAAGCGGTCGAGGTTCACGCGTCGTTCCCTCCGCCCTCGGCCGCAGGGCCGTCCGCCGCCTGCTCGGACCGCCGGTCGTGCACGACCAGGGCCAGCAGCGTCTCGTCGTCCAGTCCGCCGGCGTCGATCGCCTCGCGGAGCGTCTTCGATTCGGCGATGCTGCGGCGAATCGGCTCGGCGAACTTCTCGGCGATGCGTCCGCGGGCCTGCGGGTCCAGCCGCTCAGCCCGCTGCAGGAACTCCACGATGGCCTCGAACTGCTGCACCGACACCGGCGCCTGGGCGTACCGCGGCCCGGCATCGGCGTCCGCGTGGCTGTGGGCGGCCAGGATGTCGTCCAGCGACGGCGGACGGGCGGTCGACTGGCGAACCACGAGCGTGCCCGCGGCCAGGTCGCCGACCCGCTGGTGCCGCTTGGTCAGAAAGAGGCAGACGACGCCCAGTCCGTAGAAGACGGGCAGAAAGTCAACGACGCGGATCAGGTTCCGCAGGGCCGCATCGAAGAGCGTCGCCGGGAAGCCGCCTTCCTTGATGACGCGGATGCCCATGAGCCGTTTTCCGGGCGTCTGTCCGTTCCAGAAGGCCTCGAACAGTGTGGCGTAGCCCCAGTGCAGCAGGAAGAAACCGATCACTCCCGCGGCGCGAACGCCGGACGACAGGGCGGCCAACTGCTGGTCCTCGTGAATGACGAAGACGGCGACCAAGCCCAGCAGGATGGCGGCGGCGCGAACGCCCAGGTCGATCAGGTAGGCCAGGGCCCGCGTGCCGAGACCCGCGACGTCGTAGGTCAGAGCCACACGCTCGGGCGTCTCGATGGTGGTTAACGTGGTCACGGCCGCATCCCGTCCTTTCGGTGCACCGAGGCCACGATAGCCGCGAGGCGAGGGCCTGTCAAGCAGGGCAATCGCATCTTAATTTGTTCGCTGCGTCACGGCCGCCATCATATTGACGACGGAATATGCTTGCGCCAGGGCTCCCTCCT
>JAFGPY010000154.1 GCA_016935955.1 Planctomycetota bacterium | reverse complement strand
TGCATCAACTGCTCGTCCGTCCTTGCCTCTGGCTCAGTCATAGTGACGCCGGTTCACTGACGTTCGTTGCAGTCATGCCGCCGACACGCTGCCGACATCGGCCGCAGCCTATTGCTCCTGCCCGTTTTCTCCGCCGCCTTCTTCCTCGGATACGACGCGGGCCACGGCCTGCAGCTTGTCGCCTTCCTTCAGGCGGATGATCCGCACGCCCTGGGTCGCCCGGCCGATGGTCCGAAGGTCTTTCACGGCGATGCGCTGGATCATCCCGTGGCTTGTCGTCATCACCAGGTCGTCCTGGTCGCGAACCGCCATCATGGCGATGACCTTGCCGTTGCGCTCCGAGGCCTTGATGTTGATGATGCCTTGGCCGCCGCGGCCCTGAAGGCGATACTCGCTGAAGTCCGTCCGCTTCCCGTAGCCCTGTTCGCAGACCGTCAGCAGCGACGCGCTGTCGTTGACCACGGTCATGGCGATCACGCGGTCGCCCTTGCGGAGCTTGATCCCGCGAACGCCGTGCGTCGCGCGGCCCATCGGCCGGCATTCCTTCTCGTGGAAGCGGATCGCCTGGCCGTCCCGCGTGCCGATGACCACCTCGTTGTTGCCGTGCGTCAACTCGCAGGCGATCAGGTGGTCGCCCGATTCGAGGTTGATGGCGATGATGCCGCCGCGCTTCGGACGGCTGTAGGCTTCCAGCGGAGTTTTCTTCACTGTGCCGGCGGCCGTCGTCATGATCAGGTGCCGATCGTCGAACTCTCGCACCGGAATCATGCTGGCCACCGTCTCGTCGTTGCGCATCTCAAGCACGTTGACCAGGGCTCGACCGCGGCTCTGCCGCGACAGCTGCGGTATGTCGTAAACCTTTAGCCAGTAGCACTGGCCCATGTTGGAGAAGAACAGAATGTAATCGTGCGTCGAGGCGACAAACAGGTACTCGATGAAGTCGTTGTCCTTGGTGTCGCTGCCGATCACGCCCTGCCCGCCGCGACCCTGGCGGCGATAGCTCGTCACCGGGAGCCGCTTGATGTAGCCGCCGTGGCTGATCGTTACGACGACGTTTTCCTCGGCGATCAGGTCTTCGATGTTGAAATCGCCGACCTCGCTGGTGATCTCGGTGCGGCGGGCATCGCCGTACTTCTCGGCCATCTCGTCGAGGTCCGTGACGATGATGTCCAGCACCAGTCGCTCGTCGCGCAGAATGGCTTCGTAGCCCTCGATCTCCTCACGGACGCCGGTCCATTCGTCGCGGAGCTTTTCGATCTCCAGGCCCGTCAGCCGCTGCAACTGCATGGCCAGGATGGCATCGGCCTGGCCGCTCGTGTAGTTCAGCGGCTCGGCCAGGGCCTCGAGCAACAGCTTGTTCTTCGGGTCCGACTTCTTGCCCGTCAGATTCTTGAACGTGAAGGGCCACTTCTTGGCCATCAGCCGCTCTTTGGCCGTCGGCACGTCGGGGCTCTTCTTGATCAGCTCGATGATCTCGTCGATGTTGGCCACGGCGTAGAGCAGGCCGATCAGCACGTGCTCGCGCCGCCGGGCTCGGGCCAGCAGGAAGTTCGTCCGCCGACGGATGACCGTTTTGCGGTGCTCAACGTAGAAGTACAGCATCTCCTTCAGCGTCAGCGTTCGCGGCCGGTTGTTGACCAGGGCGATGTTGATGATCGAAACGGTCGACTGCAACGGCGTGAACTGGAACAGCTGGTTGATGACGACGTTGGCGTCCTCACCGCGCTTGGTCTCGATGACCAAACGCATGCCCTCGCGGTCGCTTTCATCGCGCAGGTCGGCGATGCCAGGGATCTGGCCTCCCTTGACGCAGTCGGCGATGCGGTCGATGATCCGCGTCTTGAGCACGCCGTAGGGAATCTCGGTGACGACGATGCTCTGCTTACCGCCGCGGCCCTCCTCGGTATGCAGGCGGGCCCGTAAGGTAATAATGCCGCGACCGGTCTCGTACGACTGCACAATGCCCTTGGCGCCGCAGATGATGCCGCCCGTCGGAAAGTCGGGCGCTTTGACGAACTTCATCAGGTCTTTGACGGTACAGTCCGGATAGTCGATCAGGTGCTTCGTGGCGTTGCAGACCTCGACCAGATTGTGCGGCGGAATGCTGGTGGCCATGCCGACCGCGATGCCCTGCGATCCGTTGCAGATCAGGTTCGGAAACTTCGCCGGCAGGACCTCCGGCTCGCTCGTTGTCTCGTCGTAGTTGGGAGTGTAGTCCACCGTGTCGAGCTTCAGGTCGTCGAGCATCGCCTCGGTGATTCGCGTCAGGCGGGCCTCGGTGTAGCGCATGGCCGCCGGCGGGTCGCCGTCGATCGAGCCGAAGTTGCCCTGGCCATCGACCAGGGGATAACGCATGTTGAATCCCTGGGCCATGCGGACCAGGGTCGGGTAGACCACGCTTTCGCCGTGAGGGTGATAGTTGCCGCTGGTGTCACCGGCGATTTTGGCGCACTTGCGGAACCGGCCGCGCGATGACAAACCCAGGTCGTTCATGGCCACGAGGATGCGCCGCTGCGACGGCTTCAGGCCGTCTTCGACGCGCGGAAGGGCTCGACTGACGATGACGCTCATGGCGTACGTCAAGTACGAATCCTTCAGTTCCTCCTCGATGTGCAATTCCTGGACGTTGTCGTTGTGGTTCAGTTGTTGAATGTCGGCCAAGAGTGTCCTCGCCTTCCGTCGTGGCAGAAATCAAGCCGCCGTCGGACCCTGTCTGGTCCGTCGCTCGTCGCATGGTCCAAGGCATTGCCGAGAGGTGCTCGGCTGTGGGTCGCGATCGGCCGCAAAGCCTTTATTTATCGAGGTTCCAGACGAATTGTCCGCCCGGAAAACCATCCCGACAGGGTATCAAAACAGGGGGCTGTTTGCAACGCTTTTCGCATCGCTGCGGGGGTTTCTTTTGGCTGCGGCGGGGCTGTCGGGCGGGGTCTTCAATTCGGCATTGATTCGTCTGCCTAAGCGGCATAGAATCACGACCTTGCGATTGTCGACACGGCGGTCGCGACAACTTCGTGAGGCCACCGCAGCAATGAAGATCGCACTGGCACAGACCAATCCGACCGTGGGCGACATCACGGGTAACGCCGAGATGATTCGCCGGCACATCGCCTGCGCCCGCCGCGAGGGGGCTCGACTCGTGGTCTTCCCCGAGCTGGCCCTGGTGGGCTACCCCCCACGCGACCTGCTCCTGAAGGGCGGCCTCGTTGAGGCCAACCTTGCGGCCCTGGAGTCGCTGGCTGCCGAGACGGCCGACATTGCCGCCGTGATCGGCTACGTCGACCGCAACACGTCGCCCGTCGGCCGTCCGCTCTACAACGCCCTGGCACTGCTTGACCACGGGCGCATCGCCGAGCGGAAGTTCAAGACCCTGCTGCCCACCTACGACGTGTTCGACGAGACGCGCTACTTCGAGCCCGGTCCGGCGGCCGTGGTTGTCGACGTGGACGGCGTGCGGCTCGGCCTGAGCGTCTGCGAGGATATCTGGAACCCCGACGATCCGGGGATGAGGAACCTTTACCAGGACGATCCGATCGGCGATCTGGCCCGCGCGTCGGCCGACGTTGTCGTGAACATCTCCGCGTCGCCCTACGTGCTCGGCAAGTACGAGACGCGGCTGCGCCTGTTGCGGTTGCATGCAGCCGCGCACGGCTTGCCGATGTTGTATTGCAACCAGGTGGGCGGCAACGACGAGCTGATCTTCGACGGCGCGTCGCTGGCTGTCGCTCCGGACGGCCGCGTGCTGGCCCAGTGCAAAGACTTTGAAGAGGACATGGCCGTGATCGACCTGCCGATGCGAAATGCAACGGCAGGGCCGATCCCGGCGTCCGTCACACCGCCGCGCGAGGGGGTCGCCTCGGTCCACGCTGCCCTGGTGTTGGGCCTGGGCGATTATTTCCGCAAGTGCGGTTTCACCGACGCCGTCCTCGGCCTCAGCGGAGGCATCGACTCGGCGCTGGTGGTCTGTCTGGCCGCCGAGGCGCTGGGACCCGGTCATGTGACAGCCGTGGCCATGCCCTCGCGTTACAGCAGCGCCCAGTCGTTGGCCGACGCCAAGTGCCTGGCCGAGAACCTCGGTGTGCGTTTCGAGACGATCGCCATCGACAGCATCCACCGGGCTTACGAGCAGACGTTACACGAAGTGTTTTCGGGACTCGAACCCGACGAGGCGGAGGAGAACATCCAGGCCCGCATCCGCGGCGTCATCTTGATGGCTCTCAGCAACAAGTTCGGTTCGCTGCTGCTCGCCACAGGCAACAAGAGTGAACTGGCCACCGGCTACTGCACGCTCTACGGCGACATGTGCGGCGGACTGGCCCCGATCGGCGACGTGCCGAAACTGATGGTCTACGAGTTGTCCCGCTACGTCAACCGCACACGCGAGATCATTCCGCAGTCCATTCTGACCCGCGCCCCGACGGCCGAGCTGAAGCCCAACCAGACCGACCAGGACAAGTTGCCGCCGTACGACATGGTGGACCGCATCGTCGAGTTATACGTCGAGCAGCAAGTGACTCTGGACGGATTGCTTGAGGCGGGTATCGACGGCGAAACCGCGCGGCGAATGGTGCGGATGATCGATCTGGCCGAGTACAAGCGCCGCCAGGCGGCCCCGGTGCTGAAGGTCACTAGCCGCGCCTTCGGCATGGGTCGTCGCATGCCCATCGCCCAACGCTACAGGCCGTTCGAGTAGACGTGATTTCGCGTGCGTCGCCTCACCCGTCCACGGCCATCTTCTCGATGGTTCGAAGCACTGCCCCGGTGCCTTTCACCAGAAGCTCGATATCCATGTACTCGTTCTTCGTGTGTGCCGCGCCGAGCGTTCCGGGGCCCATGATCACCGATTGGATGCCTCCGGTATGCTGGAAGATGGTCGTGTCGGTGCGGCCGCCCATGATTTCGCATTTCGTCCGCATGCCCGACTCGCAGATGGCCTCGCGGCACACGGCGATGAACTCGTGGTCTTCGCAGAGGTGGCCGACAATCTCTCGTTTGGTGCTCCAGGAAATCCAGCCCTTGGGCAGTTCGGTGGCCAGACGCTTCATGCGACGTTTGATCTCGCTGCCGTCACCGTCGGGCAGCAAGCGGCAATTCAGGGCGATCTCGCATTGCGCAGGGATGACATTGATGCCTTGGCGGGCTTCCACCTCCGTAACCGTGGCCAGAGTGCCCAGCTCGACCTGCGAGTTCCAGACCTTGTAGGTCTTCCTCGGCATAGTGGCCGGATCGAACGTTTTCTCCAGGGCCTGAATCACCCGGGCGGCACGGTACACGGCGTTGACGCCCCTTGCAGGATCGGCGGCATGACAGGCTTTGCCATGAACCGTTACGTACAGGCCCATGGTTCCTCGGCACCCGATGTTGACGCCCATTGACTTGCCGGTGGCCGCCATGGAGTTTTCCAGCACGATGCAGCGGGCCGCGTCGCAATCACGAGCCGCCTGGTAGGCGCCGTTCTCGCCGGGACCCGTGCTCTCTTCCCAGACGGTCAGTGCGAAGGTGATCTGCTGATTGAGCTGGCGACCGGCCAGATAGCGAACGATTTCCAGGATGGCTGCAACACCTGCCTTGTCGTCCGAGGAGCCGCGACCTATCAGCTTGCCGGCCGACACCTTGCCGCTGAAAGGATCGCCTTCGTAATCACCCGGCGGCACGGTGTCCAGGTGAGCGTTCAGCAGCAGCCCCTTGCCGCCGCGTCCCAGCGTGCCGATCACGTTACCGGCCTTGTCGATGTGCACGTTCCTGGCACCGGCGTCACGCAGTGCGGCCACGGCGTGGCGAGCAATCGTATCGCATTCCTGCCAACTGGGAATCTGAACCAGACGAGACAAATCGGTGATGAGTCGCTTGCGGTTGATCTTCATGGTTCCTTCCTACGGTGTGCTGCTCAAACCAACACGGTTTCATGTGCCCAGGCCTGCGGCCTCGGCGAGTTCCACGAACAGATCCTCGTATTGCCTGACGAATCGCCCGGCGGCATAGTGCTCGCGAATGCGGGTCTTCGCCAGTGCGGCCATCTGTTGAGATTGATCGGCATGCTTGATCGCCTGGAACATTCCGGCGGCGATGCTCTTGGGATACCCGGGCTCGACCAATCTGCCGCAGCGGCCGAAGTCCGCCAACCCCCTGAAGCCCGGCACGTCGGGCAGCACGACGGGTATGCCCGCGGCCATGGCGTCCAGGGCCGCCAGACTTGTCTCGCCTTGGCGGCAGGGCAGCACAAAGACGTCGGCCCGCTGCAGGACCGCCGACATGTCGTCGCGCCGGCCCAGGAAGTGCACCCGCGATCCCACGTCGAGCCGTGCTGCTTCTTCGGCCAGGCGACTCTTCTCCGGCCCCTCGCCGGCGATCCAGAGTTGCAGGGGCTGGTCGGCATAACGCAGAATGCTCAATGCCCAGATCAGGTGCAACAACCCCATGGGCCGGATCAGGGGAGCCGCCGCTACGGCGACGTTCCATCCCGGCGGCACGTCGGGCAACGGGGCCGTGGGCTCCTCGGGCGGCCGGAACTCGACGCCCGGGCGGATAAGTTGTAGCCGACCGTCCTTGCCGCACGCCTCCCGGGCACGCGCCGCCGTCGCCTCGCTGTCGGCGACCAGGGCATCCGTTCTTCGTGCCAGCAGGCGATCGATCTGTTGCCGCACGAACGACCGCGGCGCGGTCTCCTGCTCGACGGCCACGATCACGGGCACCCGCGACCACAGTGCGGCCGGGCGGCCCATCACATTGGCCCCGGGCATCCACGTGCAGGCGATGTCCGCGTAGCTGGTGGCCAGCAGTTCCTTGAGCCGATACAACACGCGCACGTCGTGTCCATGGGTGCGGTCGAAGACGTGGACCTTGATGTCCGCCTGGCGCAGTCGCTCGACCATCCCTGCCTCGGCGCGGCCGAGGACACAGACCGTCGCCGTGAAGCGGCGGCGATCCAGCCGTTGCGCCAGCAGCGACACCTGTCCGCCTGCCGCGTGTCGCCCGTCTAGCGCATCGATGATCAGTGCCACGCGAAGCTCACGCATAGGCCGCTCATCTTAGCTGTTGGAAGGGCGACCGGCAAGGACAAGCCCGTCGCAAGCTTGGACGTTCGCGCGGCGGTTGACCGCGCGGCGGCCTTCCTGTATAAGGAGGGGAAGATCGGCCTGAAGGCCCAATCTGGTACCAACGGAGGATGCCTGATGAAGTTTTTGTCGGCGGGTTCGTGGCTTGTCTGGGTGTTGGCGGAGACCGACAGTTGGGAGTCGGGCGCCCAGAAGCTTTATGAGGCGGCGCGCGAGTACGCCCCTGAATCGCTTCAGGGCCAGTTTTTCGGCATTGAGTACTGGCAGTACCTAGCAGCATTTTTGTGCATGCTGCTGGGCTTCGTGGCCAGGAAGGTTGCCGACTTCGTCTTCGAACACTACATCATCCCGACCGCCAGAAAGACGCGATTCAAGTTCGACCATCTTGTCGCCGAGGCCATCTACAAACCGTTCGGCGTAGCCCTGCTGCTCGTGGGCGTGTTCGGGTCACTGACGCTCGTCGGCTTGCAGGTGGCTACGCCCGAAGTCCGACGCCTGGCGGTGCAATTGCTCAAAGTCGCCTTTGCCGCCGATCTGTTGTGGTTTCTGTTTCGCGCGGTCGATGTCCTGGCGCACTACCTGGAGACCCTCGCCGCCCGGACCGACAGCACGCTGGACGACCAGCTCGTGCCGCTGATCAAGAAGAGCCTGAAGGCCTTTGTCGGCGTGCTGATGTTCATCACCATTCTGCAGACGATGGGCTATTCGGTGAGCAGTCTGCTGGCCGGCTTGGGCATCGGCGGGCTGGCCGTGGCCATGGCGGCCAAGGACACGCTGGCTAACCTCTTCGCCGGCATCGTCATCTTCACCGACCGACCGTTCCGCGTTGGCGACTGGGTCAAGGTGGGGGACGTCGAGGGCACGGTGGAACAGATCGGGTTCCGATCGACGCGAATCCGCACGTTTCCCAAGACGCTGGTGACGTTGCCGAACAGCCTGGTGGTCGACAGCGTGGTCGACAACAAGGCGGCCATGCCCATCCGAAGGGTCCGCATGACGGTCGGCGTCACCTACGAGACAACGGCCGAGCAAATGGAGGACCTGGTCGGGGACTTCAAGGCCATTCTGGCGGCCGAGGAAAAGATCGATCACGAAACCAGCCTGGTGCGGTTCATCGAGTTCGGTGCCAGCAGTCTCGATATCCTGGTGATGTACTTCACGCAGCCGATACCGTACGACCTGCACAGCGAGGTCGTCGAGCGCATCAACCTGGCCCTGATGCGAGCCGTGAAGGCCCGAGGTCTGAGCATCGCTTTCCCGACGCAGACGGTCTACTTCGAGGGCGACGTCGCCAAGGCCATGGCCGGTCGCGGCGGCGCGGGAACGAAACCGTCCGCATGACAGTCGATGTTGTGATGGTGGCGATTGCTACTGGAATTCGTTGCGGTCGACGGGAACGTCGGGCGAAGCCAAGACCAAGTAATCGAGGTTGGCCGAGTTGCGGAGGTTCGTCAGACGCAGGGTGTGGTGCCCGCGTTTCAGGTAGAACAAGGCTCGGCGTCCGATGCGCCAGTCCTGAAGCGGCAGCAGACGCCAATCGTCCTTGGCATTCGACCATCCCCCTGTATCCGGCAGGAAAAACTCCGTGATCGGCAGGCCGTCGGTTGTGCCGTCGATTTCGATTCGCCGTCGGGCCTGATCTTGGCGGTTGCAGTACTTCAAGAGGATCTGGTAGTAGCCGCTCTCGGGCACGTCGACCGACCATTCGATCCAGTGACCTTCGTCGTCCCAGCCCATGAAAGCCTTGCCGCCGCGCGTGCCGACCTTCTTCTCGGTCACGGTCACTTCGCCGCCGCCCTGATCCGTGAAGTCCTCGGCCTCGACGATGACGGCCGTGCCCGGCGTGACGGGGTTGCGAACCGCCTCGTCGTCGCTTCGCTCGGCGCGTTCCTGGGCCATCATGCGCTGCAGGCGAACGCGGTTCAGCAGCGTCTGGTGCTGCAGGGTATCGCGGGCGGCACGGAGCGGAAAGACCGAGTTCTGGGCGTCGCCGAACTCGAAACCTTGGCCGGCGGCAAGAGTCATGGTAATCGTATCCGGCCAGCACTGGTAACGCTTGCCTGCTGGGATGGGACGGCCGCGATGGTCTACGGCAATGACGTTGCGGCCAAGTTCGTTCGACTGCCAGATCGGCGGTAGATCGAGACCCGTCAGCCGCACCTCGGCGTCGTCGCCGGCCAGATTACAGGCGATGAGATGGGAATTCTCCGTCCGTTCGATGGCCAGCAGGGCAGGGGCACTGAGTGTGATGCGGCCGCCCAGCAACTCCAGGGTTGTGCCGCCGGCCATGTAGATGCCGTCGAGGCCTCCCGCCGTATCGCCGCGACCTCCGGGGCGGACCTTTCGCGTTCGCACCAGAACCAGCGACGCGTCGGTCCGCATGATGCCCGTACTCCGCAGACCCGGGGCGTAGTTGACCAGCAGGTAGTCGGCGCCGCGCGTCGTCTCGATCTTCAGGGTCCGGGCGCTCGTGCTGTCGGTCTCCAGCCAGCGCACGGACGTGACGAAATCGGGATCGGCATTCAGGTTGATGGCTGCGGCCATGACAACTTCGCTGCCCTGACGCCGCTGGATGACCAGCGGCACTTCTCGCACGCCCTTCCATCCGGTGGCCGCATAGACGGTGGTCTCGGGACCCGCCGGCACGGTCATCACCAGGGGCGGGCGGCCGTTTTCGCGCCAAGTGGCCTTCCACATCAGGTTCGTCGACCCGCGGCGAACATCCTGCAACTCGCTGTAGCCGGGACGATCGCTGAAACGATTGCCCCACGGCCGCGAGGTACGAACCGACGTCTCCAACTCCCCGAATGCGTGGTAGGCTACGTCGACGGTCCGCTCAATGCGGCTGAAGGCGGCCGTTACATCGACCGTGTAGTCGCGTGTCAGCACCAGCGTGCGGTCCAGCCCCGCGCCCGGTGCGGCCCTGTCGGTCCAGACTCGCGCCATGGCCACCTCGCTGGTCGAACCGAGGGTCATGAGCGTGGCCCGGCCGGGCACGTGGCGACGCTCGTCGATCACCACCGTGTTATTGGCCAGGGCAGTACGGCACCATGCATCGTAGCGTCGCTCGTCACTGTAAGACGAAGCGGGCGTCGGCATCAGCGGCCTGCCGAATCCGAAGAGATCGAATCCGAGCAGCCCCTGACGAGGATTGCCCTCTCGTGAACCGTAAGAGATCAGCAGTTGTCGCGTTGCAGCCGCTTGTCCCACCTGCAAAACGGCGAGCCCTTCGTCCCCCTGGTTCGCCAGCCGTTGCGGCGCACTCTGTGGGGTATCTGTCACGTTCAGCCAGCACGCCGGCAGCAGGCTCTCGGCACGAACGGCCAGTTCCGGCATGACGTGTGCGGCAAGGAACTGATGACGCCGGTCGCCGTAACGGGCGAAGCCCCAACCGTAGAGCGACACGTTCGGTTGCAGCAGCGTCAGGCCCTCGGATCGGTCCAGCGACGGCAATGCCATGGTGGGGTAAGCGATTTCCAGCGGGCTGTCCAGCAACCGCTTGATCTTCCCGTCGCCATAGCGGTACAGATCAACGCCGTTTCGCCAGGCGCACTCGGCCATGACGAGTACGGCTTCGGTTGCCAAGTCGGCCGCCGTTCGCGGCTGCGAACGCCAGAGGCCGTCCTCGGTCAGGCCTTTGTCGAGGATCGGCGTGGCGCCGCCCTGGCCCTCGTGGCCCTGGAGGCCCCAGGCGATCAGCGTCGGGTCGTCCAGGGCGTAGCCCGTCGCCAGGACAGCGGCCGATACGACAGCCGTCTCGGGGCGGCCGGCGCTCCAGTAAGTCTCCGGCTCAGCCACAAGCTGGACGGCCGGACGCAACAGGTTCTCGCCGATAATCCCCAGTTGCTCAACGCTCATACGATTGTGCAGCAGATCGTAGCCGCAGGCCACGTGAATCAGCCACGCGGCGAGGTCGGCGCGACGGTTGAAGATGCGTGCCAGACCCGATGAGGTGGTGCCGGTCACAGGGTAGGTTGAGAACGTCTCGGCGTAGCGAGACAGGACGTCAATCGCCGCATCGCCATAGCGTTTGTCCCCGGCCAACTGCTCGGCCAAGGCCAGATCGACGATGGCTCTCGCTGCGGCCATGTGTCGTACGTGGTCCTCGGCCTCCAGCGGCACGGCGGGAGGGGGCACCTGCGGCGGCGCGACCAGCAGGGCGTCGGTCCGCGCCAACAGACGTCTCAACGCGCCGCCGAGTTCGACATCGGTTGCCGCGCGGCGTTTCATGTCCTGTAATTCTGCGGTGGTCCAGAGGGTCCGCGGGTGGCCCTTGGCCTGCTGGGGCCGGCCATGGACCTCCGGCGGATTGGTCGCGCATTGCTGAATCAGGGCCGGGCCGCGCGGCAGAAAACTTTCGGGCAGCGCGAACTTGGCCTCCGGAATCTCCTCGGTGATCAGCTCGATCTCGTTCCATCCGCCGAAATCCGTCTGCGGGTCGTCGTATTGGCCGACGACCGTCACGCGAAACCGTTGTCCACGTACGGCCAGCGGAAATCGCTGCGGCGTGCCGGGGCTGTTCTCCAACGTGACGGCGGCAACCTTCCTGCCGTCAACGGTGATCTGCACGTCGCGTGCCCGATCGAAATGGCTGCCGTAGGATGCCTGGGTCAGCACCACGGCAACGATCTCCGTTGGCAGGGCCAGGTCGATCACGATCGAGCCGCCAACCAGGCCGTCAGGCTTACTGCCGAACAGGGCCGAGCGGTCGGTGCCGTCAATCGCCTGGTCCACGGGATAGCCGGGATTGAACGGTTGTCCCTCGCCGGTGGCCTCGGCACCCCACGCGGCCAAGGCGATGTTGGCCTCGATGGGTTGCATCGGGTCCGGCAGGTCTTCCTGCGCGACGGCTCGGGGCAAGGTTGTGCTGAACAGCACAATCGCCGTGAGAATGGGCAGCAAGGTTCTGATCATTCATACTCCATGTCGCCCGACTCCGGCCTGGGGGGCGGCATCGTGCGCGCAGACGTGCACCGCTGCGACAGGGGCACCCCAGTAAACCACGATTTGCGGGCAAGGTTCCGCCGCAACCTCGCCCATCGGACTCACAAGGCGGGCCGCCGAATGGTCCGGCGCGCCGTTCCAGGGCAATCAGTCGCCTTGGCTGGCGCGTTTCTCCATCAACTCCTTGCGGAGTTCCCTGGCCCTGTCCCTGACGTCGGCCGGGGCTTCGCGCCGGTTCATGATCTTGGCCAGCAACACAACGGCCTCGTTCAATTGGGCGTCCTGGTCGATCACCTTTTCGACCAGGTACAGCACGGCTGCCGGGGCCACAGGGCTCGACAGCAACGGCGGATCGGCAAACTCCCGCAGCAGCTTGTCAGCCTGGGCTTTGTCGTCGAGCTTCTCCATCGCGATGCGGCCCATGAGGAACCGGCATTGTGCCTTGAAGGCCGACTTCGGGTACTGTTCGCTGAACTGGCTCAGGGCGTTCATCACCGTCGTCGGGCTGGGCGGTTCGGATGCAGGCGGCTTCGGCGCCGGCGACTCGTCTTTCTTCTCGGGATCGGAATCCTTGTTGTCCTTCTTGGGCTGTGCCATGTCGCCTGCCGTCTCGGCATCGCGGAACCTGACACCCATCAGGCACTGCATGGCCATCTTGTGCACACGGAAGAACTCGCACTTCTCCGGTCCCAGGATTTCCTCGAACGTGCCGCGGAAGTAGTTGGCCGTTACGTCAGCCCGGATATCCACTCCGGAATTGGGAATCCGTTCGACCAGCAGTTTCTTGAATCCGTTCTTCTTGAAGAAGTCAATGGCCGCCTGGGCGGCCGTGAGTGTGGTGGTCTCCTTTTCGCCGAGGATGACATACACGTAGCGGTTGCGAGCCCGGCTCGCGTCATCCGGCATGAACGCCTCATGGAATCCGGCTGACCGACCGACGGCCATGCAGAATACCTTGGGGTAAGCGACGACCATGCGGTAGGCCATTACCCCGGAGAAGAGAAAGCCGGTGATTCCCACGGCGTCCTGCTCCACGTTGTACTTGTCACCCACCTCCTTCAACGTGGCCAGCAGAACCTTTTCATCCACCGCCATGTCCGTCTGAAAGTCCACGAGCGGACGCTGGATGTTGGTGGTGGTTCGGCTTCCCTCGCGGCTCCAGTGTTGCTGGGTTCCCGCGGACGCACCCCGGGCGAAGAGATACTCGACCGACAGGTAAAGAAACCCGTGCTTCTCGGCCTGCAGGTAGAACCGCCTTAGCATCTCGGCTGTCATGTGTTTCTCGACGCCTTCCACCAGCAGGGGCCACGGGCGGCTGGCGTCATAGTAGCTGGGCACGTACAAGCAGCCCTTGTACCCGTAGTCCTTCTTACCGATGGGGAAGATCGCCGCTGTGGCCTTCACGTCATCGGGCAGTTCCTCGACCTCGCGGACCTCAAACGGCAGCGAGGCCAGGATCTTCCTCGGATCCCGCGCTTCTTCCGCTTTCTTCTTTTCTTCCGGCGTGGGCTCCTTCTTCGGTTCGGTCTTCGGCTCAGTCGGACCGAACGGGTCGAACTGGCCGCGGGCCGTACCGGCCGCCAGCAGCGCCAACATCAATGGCAGTGCAAACCAGCGAGTTCCTGTCAACATGACGATCGCCCCATGATAGTCCCATGTCCCTAATACTCGTACAGCGGGTGAAGTACGCCGACGATCGGCTTCATGGTGTTTGCGACCCTAAGTCCCGCTCACGCCTATAGTTTACGGGCAGAACGCGCCGTTGTCCAGTCGCTAACCTGCAATGGTTCCCTGGTGTGATGACGCCTAGTTGCTGACGTTGCCGGATGGGGCCTTGTTCATTGACTAGGCTCGGCCGCGTCGATCGGCGCCGCAGGTCAGTCCTTCTGTTGCAGCAGTTGGTCCTGGAGGGCCTTAGCCCGGCGGGTGACCGCTGGCAACGTATCGCGTCGCGGCACCACCTTGCCCAGAACATTGATGGCGTCCTTGGACTGGGTCTTGGGGTCCAGAACCTTCTCAGCCAGGTAGAGCAGGGCCTGCGGGGCAACGGAGTCCCCCAGCAGCGGTTGATCGAGAAAGCCTTTAAGCAAAGCCTCGGCCCGGCCGCGATCGTTGAGCTTCCCGGCCAGCAGGCGGGCCATCATGAATCGGCACGGAGCCGCAAGCGATGCCTCGGTTTGCTTTTCGTCGAAGGTTGCCAGGGCCGCCAGAATGGTTGCGGCCGTATGCGGCTGGCCGTCGGGTTGCAGTGGCGAGGCGTTCGGTTTGCCGTCCAGGCATCGCACGGCCAGAT
Organism: Planctomycetota bacterium; assembly: GCA_016935955.1. The sequence goes on along the minus strand of JAFGPY010000154.1, from coordinate 25,282 downwards.
TGCACAAGCGATTGAGTTCGGATTGTTGGGGCCCGAGCGTTTCTAGGACGGTCCCCTGGAAGAAATTGGCGGCAATCTCCGGCCGCGAGTCCACCCCGGAATTGGGAATTCGTTCCGACTGCACCGTCTTGAATCCGCGGCGGCCGAAGTAGGTCGCGGCCTGGAGACTGTCGGCGAGGGTCGACGTCTCGTTCTCCCCGTACACGATGTAGATCGTCCGCTGTTTGCTGGGCCCCGAGATTCGAGGCATGAAAAACGGATCGAAGTTGCCACTGCGGGCGATGGCCGTGCAGAACAGGTCAGGCCGGGCCAGCGTCAAACGGTAGGCCATCACAGCGGCGTGCAGAAACCCCGTCACGCCGATGGCTCGCGAGTCGACGTTGTACTTGGACTGGACGTCACGCAGCAGAGCCAGCAGGTTATCCTGGTCGACGGACATGTCGCGGAGAAAGTCAGGGCCCGACCGTTCCTTGGGCTGGATCGTGCCGTCGCCCTCCCGCGTCCAGACGTCCACCTTGGCGGTGTTGCGGCCGCGGAAGTACAGGTACTCGACTGCGAGCAACAGGAACCCGTGCTTCTCGGCGTGACCGTAGAACTCGGCCAGCGAGACCGGCGCCAGCAGACGAGCTCGTCCCTCGACCAGCAGTGGCCACGGCCGCACGGGGTCGTAGGTGCTCGGTACGTACAGGCTGGCCTGCAGCCCCAGCTTCTTGTCGCCCAACGGCACAATGGCGGCCGTTCCTCGCAGGTCGTCGGGAAGGTCGTCCACGCGGCGAACGTCGAACGGCAAGCGGCTCAGGGCCACACGGGCTATCTCGGTATACCGTCGCTCTTCGGGCGACAGGTTGCGGTCCTCATCCTCGTGGTCGCCCCAGTCGATGCTCTGAGCCCAGGCCCCGCCTGTTGCGGCCAAGGTGGCCGCGATCGTCAGGGCGAATATCGCCATGCCAGAGCACATCTGTCTTGCGGCCCTTCTCATGGCTGCCTCACGGGATTGGTTCCGGCGCGACACGCGTCTGTCGCGCCTGGTAGTTTTCCCTATGCCGAGCGCGAAGGCTTGTTCCTGCCACCAATTATACCAACCCCCGGCACGGCAAGAAGTTCTATGTGAGGACAGAAAACTGATTTCAGAGTGAAGTTAATAAGGCAAAATGCCGATATGTGCACTACGGGGGGGCGCGGTTGTTTCGCAGAAGCAACTGTGGTGCAAGGCGATATTGCGGAGCGGCCCCATGGCACGTCTAAAGCACGCTGTACTGGTCATTGCGCCCACGGATGGATTCCGGCGAACTTGCTCTGCGGCCTTCAAGGCCCAGGGGTGGGAGTGCTTCGTGGCGGGCTCCCTGGCCGAGGCCGTAAACATCTCTTTGCCCATGAAGCCCACCGTGGTCTTTGTCGATGCGGCCGAGTTCGCCGATATCGTCGTTCCGGACCGGTCCATCTTCGAAGGCATGCAGGCGCTTCGCCACGTTCACGGCAGCCCCATTCTTGTTGTTCTTGCGAAGAGGTCCGACGAGAAACTCCTGCAGGAGCTGATGCATGCAGGGGTTCGCGACGTCCTGCTCTGGCCGTTCGGGCCTGTTGATGTGGTCCAGGCTGCGGTTCACTGGGACGGCGTTTGGCACAAGGAACTCTCACGCAACGAAAAAACCAACCCGGCGATGCTGCGGAGCATTCATGCTTTGATTGCCGCCGTGGAGGCCAAGGAGAAGTATCTGGCAGGGTTCTCAAAGGACGTTGCGCTGTTGGCCAGCCGACTTGCCCACGTCCTCAGGCTTCCGTCCCGCACCTCCAAGGAGATCGTCGTCGCGGCACTGTTGCACGACGTGGGACGCGTTGCCCTTCGCGACGAAGTCGTCAATAAAAGAGAGCAGCTTACCTGCGACGAACGTGAGCACCTCAAGACGCACGTCTCCATCAGCGAGAAGATTGTCAACAACCTGTTTCAGAATCCCGAAATTACCGCCTCCGTGCGGCACCATCACGAACGGTACGACGGTCAGGGATATCCCAGGGCCATGAAGGGCAAGGAGATTCCCCTGGGGGCAAGAATCATCGGCGTCGCCGACGCCTATGTGGCTCTGACCCAGGAGCGCCCCTACCGGTCGCGACGCTCCCAGCACGACTCGGTCGAGGAAATCCTCGTCAATTCCGGCAAGCAGTTCTGTCCTGCTGCAGTGGGGGGATTGGTGCGGCTGTTCGGTTACCGCCCCGATTCGGGCAAGGCTGCTCCCCGCATTCCTTCCCTCGCGCACACGGCCATGACCGCGCCAAGCCACCAGCCTCGGTCGTCGGATTCGGCCTGACGCCGCGCTACGGCTGCGTGGGCCGGTCCATTTCGCTCTCGTGGGACGGGGCCTGAGGTGTGGCCTGAGACTCCACAGGCTCAGCATTCGGGCGGGCTGTCGCATCCACATCGTTTGCAGACATGTCCGCGGCATCGTCCACATGAACTTCGGCCCCCATGACCGCTTGGCGTCCCGCCGCGGTCTGCGAGGCGTCACGGTGGACCACCAGTTGAATCACGATCGGCAGCAGGAGACCGCCTTCCCGGCCTTCCTCCCACTCGTCGCCCTCGACGGTCTTGTCATACGCCGGAGTCCCGGCCGCATCGTGCTGATTCTGCGGCTGGCTTTGTCCAAGGTCGGGCAATTCTAGTCCCATCCTCGGCACCTGATCCCCGTGGTCCGGCAGATCCTCGGCGATCTGCGTGGCCACATTCGGCCGCACCTCCGGAGTATCGGCCAGCTTCTGCGCCGGCATGGCGGCGGAAGGGGGCTCGTCGCCGCTTTGCCTCGCAGTAGTCTCGCCCTTGGCTGGCGATGCCGGTACCGAAGGTCGCCGCGTGCCGGAGAGAATCGAATTCTCCTCTTCGGTGCTCTTCTCGCTGCTCTCGGCCGGTTTTGTGTCAGCCCGCTTCTTGTACGTGTCATCTTCAGGACGGGCGGGCGCATCGCCCGGCGGCACGTCGGCGAAGAACTCCGCGGCCGGACGGCTGCGGGGCTCCTTGGCCTCGGCTCCATCCTCGTCCGTCTTCTTGTCCACGTCTGTGTCGACCGTCCCTTCGGCAGGAGCCATCCGTTTCTCCTCAGCCGCGATGGCCTCCTCGGCAGGTTCCGCAACGGGCTGCGGAGAAGTCGCAGGCTGCGTCTGGCTCTCGCGTTCCTGCTGCCGAAGCTGGCTGAGAGAGTCGGCTTCTCCTTGTTCGTTCGGCGGTTGCACTTCCTGCGGGGCCGTCTGTGACGGTTGCTGCGATTGGGCCGCCTGGGATGTCTCGCCCGTGGCCGTACCAGCCGCCGACTCCTCGGATTCGGTGGCCATCTTACCCTGTATGCCGCCGTCCCTCCGTACGGTCAGGTCTGTTGCGGTCTGGCCCTCCGCCTTGGCTTGTTCCTTCTGCTGGCCCGTCCACCGAAAAGCGGACTTCGATTCCATCACCCGGTGGGGCAGGTTCCTCTGCTGCTCCATCATGTTGGTTCGGATGATCTCGTTGTCGGCCAACATCCGGTACCGCGCGTCGCGAGGTACTTGTTGCATCATCCGTTGCGTCGGTGCCGCTTGAGCGAAGATACCGTTGCTCCGGTCGCCCACGGTCAGGGTGTCGCTGTTGGCCACCAGCAGGTTCAGCGTGGCCGCCTGCGCGGCATCCACCTCGGCCTCGATCGTGATGACTTCCACGGATTCGGTATTCTCGTTCACCGCCTCGGCTTTCTTGGCATTCCGATCCTTCAGTCTCCGTTGAATCGTCCAACCGGCCTCGCCCGGCACAGTGCCTGAGATTGCCTGCAGTGGCGCCGTTTCCGTGCGCCACTGCCTGGCGTTGAGGACTCCCGCTTGGGCCAGGGCATTGTTGATGGCCTCCTCGCCTAGTTCCGCGTCGCTGGCCACCAAGTACAGCGTGTTGTCCCCAGCGGCGGCGGCCCGGGCACGTCGCAGTTGTCCCAATTGGGTTGCAATCGATTGCGACGTCGGCCGACGGCCTTCCGTAACCGCTTCGAGATTCGCCTGTCCGCCCGCGCCGCCACCGGTGGCCGTGATGTCGAGTTGCTGCGAACCTTCGGCCGACCCACGGGATGTTTTCCAGCGGTTGCTTGCGCTGACGTCGTGGGCGCTCTTCGGGTAGCCGTAAACCTCCTTCATGCCGGAGTCCGCCTGCCCGTCGGAGGTCAAGCCGTTCTTGTAGGTCAGATGGGTGCCGGCCAGATCGTCGATGTTCTGTTTTGCGGCATTCGCCGAGACGGCATCCTTGTCCACCAAACTGGAACTGTCCGCGGAGGCGATCTTCTGGTCCTTCACGGCTTCAGGCGCCAGGGCTCGCGTGTCCTTGTGATCGCCCAAGGGAGTCAGCAGGGCCGTGATTCCCGCCACCAGGAGCAGGCAGGCGGCCACGGCGGCCACACGCGGCCACATGGCCGGTCGGCGTTGCGGCAGGCGACGGTCGGCATGCGTGGCCAGCGGTTCAGGCTCGTTGCCGACGTCCATCAGCATCTGCCGCTCCAGGCGGCTCTGCACGTCCTCGGCCAGGGTCGACGGGGCGGTGTGCTGCGGCATCGTGTTGAGCAGGCTGGAGACTTTGCGCAACTGCTCGAGCATCGCCCGGCACTGGCCGCACTCGCGAAGGTGCTGATCGACCTCGGCGGTCAACTGCGGTCCCGCTTCGCCGTCGATATAGGCAGAGAGATTGTCCTGAATCTTGTCACACAACATCATTCGGTCCTCGTTCAACCACTCCCCGGCTACGCGATCAGGTCTTTCAACTGGTCCCGCAGCAACATCCGCGCTCGGTGAATGCGCGATTTGACAGTGCCGGGCGGAACATCAAGAATGCTCGAAATGGTCTGATAGTCCAACCCCTCGATGTCGCGAAGCACCACGGCGGCACGATGATCCGAATCCAGGTGCTGCAACGCCTCGCTGACACGTCGTTCGGTTTCCACGGCTTCCATGGCCGCCTCCGGTGGATCGACCAGTTTCTGCGCCTGGTGGGTGGCCTGGGCCATGCCTTCGGGATCGTCCGTCGGCATCACCAGCCGCAAACGCTGCGCCTTGCGGCGATGGCTCAGGCAGAGGTTCACGGCGATGCGAAAGACCCAGGTGTAGAACCCCGACTCCCCGCGAAACCGGTCCAGATTCTGATAGGCCTTCAAAAAGGCGTCCTGGACGATGTCGCGGGCATCTTCCTCGAAGCCGATCATGCGGTAAGCCGTGTTGTAGACACGGTCCTGGTACCGCTCGACCAGCGTCTGGAAGGCCTCGGCTTTCCCGTTGCGGCACTGCTCAACCAGTTCGCCGTCAGCCGGCCAACCTTGAGCATCCACACGAGCCATGCCTCACCGTCGCTTTCTTAGACGCCCACGGGGGTGGGAGGTTCCACAAATGAGAAAAATCGGCGCAGTCCATTACACCGTCCTCATAGGACTGTATTGTGCCGAACTCAAAGAGATGCTTCAAGAACCTTTACGATTTTGGCGGCCTGATGCGCAAGGCTTTCCGCCCGCCGGCGGCGCAAAAGGACGCCCGGAGCGGTCTTGCCCCGGGCGGTTCTCGTTCGCCGTCAGATGGTCCTGCCAATGCTGGCCTACCAGGTGTACTCCACCGTGTACTCGATCACCTTCTTGCCCGGCTCGTCACCCTTCTTGGCCGGCACCTCGACATCGAAATGCGCCGTGTGCGCGTCCTCCTTGGTGAATGCGTCGCTCTTTTCGGTGATCCGCCACGTGAGGGCCCGCAGCAACTTCTCCACCACCTTGACCGTCACCGGCTCGTCCTTGGCGCTGGTCAGCGTGATGCGAATCTTCTCCTGCATCCACTTGCGGCCGGTCTCGACCTTGAAGTCCATCACCTCGCGTTCGCCGTTCACGTCAAACGCGTTGCCCACGTAGAGCTTCACCGTGTCGGTTTCCTTGGTGTGGTCGATCTGGTCCTCGCCGATGAACTCCAGCGAGTTGTCAGCCTCGTCGCGCTTGAACACGCGGACCTTCCCGGCCGGCAGGGGCTTGCCCAGATGGTTGCCCTTGGTGTTGGCGATTTCCAGCATCACCTTGACCTTCTTGTTGCCCGACTGCCCGTAGCTGCGGTCAGTATACGTGCCGCCCCAGTATCGGCCCGTCGAGGCCTCGTAGACATACACCTTCTCGACGCCCACATTCGAAGCGCTGAGCAACTGGAGTTGCTTCACCTGGTTGTCATTGAGCGTCGTGCGGTTCGGGAACGTGTAGAGGTGATACTCGAAGAAGGCCTTCTCCTCGGGCATCGCGGCATCCAGGGCTGCCGCACCGCGCGCCCGCCCCTCGAAGGCACGCGCCTGCGGCACGGGCGGCTGGACCCGCCGCACGTCTCCGGCGATGAGCTTCAGCCGCGCGTTCTTGTACGTGGCTCCGGAGTTGTTCGTCACCGTCACCCATCCGGCCACGTCCACTTTCGTGTCGTCCTTGTCCGTGACCACGTTGTAGTCGGCCCGCCAGTCCATCCTCGTCGTCTGGTAGGCCATTCGTACGAGGTGCCGGCCGGTCTTGCCGGCGGCCACCTTCCAGACCAGCGTCGGCTTTGTGAGCAGCCCCTCGGGCAGGGCGCCGAACTGAATGTCCTGGACGTTGTTCGCCCGTTGGATCATGGCGATGCCGTCGGGAGTCTTCAGCACCAGCTGGCCGGCGTCGTACGACATCAGCGAGCCCTCGTACTTCTTGCCGTTGGTCGTCCAGACGCTCAGCGACCGGTCGATGTACTTGGCCAGCAGCTTGTCGGCGCTCACGAGGTCGAACTCGTAGTTCTGCTCCAGCACGCCGGTGCCGTCCGGATCGGTCAGGCTCTTGAAGTAGACACTCGTCGGGTCGATGTACTGGGCCACGTCCGTGAACTTGATCACCGACTCGGCGTCGGGAATCTCCACCACGCGGTCCTCCTTGACTACCGCGTAGCCCTGGTTGTAGACCGTCACGGCCACCCCGGGCTCGCCCTGGGCCCGGGCCGCCGATGCCGCAAGTCCGCCGCAGGCAAGGCACAACAGAAGGATCATTGCATTCCTGGTCATCATCCGGCTCCTTTCAGTCCGTAGAGAGACTTTCCGCATTGGCTGCTCGTGATTCTTGGATGCGCTTTCCTTCACCGTGTTCCAGACAAAACGGATTTGCTGACAGGTTCATGATAGCATGATGTCGGGGCGGCGACGACGGACCTCTGCCGCCGTCAAGGCAAATCGAGACCGCCGGCGCCCTCACGCTTGCAACTTTTCGGTGCACGTAGTAGGCTAGCGGACCGTCAGGGTCAAGTCCCAACACACCAGCAATTGGAGCGAGCGGCTTTATGGACATGATGGTCATTCGCGGCGGCAAGCCGCTTCAGGGAACGGTTCGTGCGGGAGGTTCGAAGAACGCCGCGTTGCCGATGATGGCGGCAGCCCTGTTGGCCGAAGGACGGACGCAACTGCACAACGTGCCCGACCTGATGGACATCCGCACCATGAGCAAGCTCCTGCGCGTGCTCGGCGTCGAGGTCGAGCGCAAGGGCGGCACGCTCGAGATCGAGGTCACCGACGAGTCCAACGTCGAGGCTCCGTACGACATCATGCGGACGATGCGTGCTGGCATCTGTGTCATGGGCCCACTGCTGGCCCGGCGGCGCAAGGCCCGCATCAGCCAGCCCGGCGGATGCAACATCGGCTCGCGGCCCGTGGACCTGCACGTCAAGGGCCTGGCTACTCTCGGGGCCCGCATCCGGACCGAGCACGGGTACCTCGAGTGCGCCGTGCCGCGCGGTCTGAAGGGACGCGAACTCTACCTGGGCGGCGCTTTCGGCAGCACCGTCCTCGGGACGGCCAACATCATGATGGCCGCCACGCTGGCCCACGGCACGACGATCATCGAGGCGGCGGCCTGCGAGCCCGAAGTGCAGAACCTGGCCCAGATGCTCGTGGCCATGGGAGCCCGCATTAACGGCATCGGCACGCCGCGCGTCGAGATCACCGGCGTCGACAAGCTTAAGGCTGCAAGCATCGACGTCATCCCCGACCGCATCGAAGCCGGCACGTTGCTGATGGCCGGTGCGGCCACGGGCGGCCGCGTCACCGTCGAGAACGCCCGCTGGGATCACCTCATGGCCCCGCTGCACAAACTCCAGGAAATGGGCGTCAAGGTCTCCCGCGATGGCGAGGCCGTGGCCGTCGTCGGTCGCAAACGCTTCAAGCCCGTTGACGTGACGACGCTGGCTTTTCCGGGTTACCCGACCGACCTGCAGGCCCAGCTTATGGCCCTGTTGTGCCTGACCGACGGCATCAGCGTGGTGACTGAGAAGATATTCCCCGACCGGTTCATGCACGTGGCCGAGTTGAACCGCATGGGCGCCGACATTCGCAAGGAGAACAACATGGCCATCGTCCACGGGGTGCGACGACTGTCGGGTGCGCCGGTTATGGCCAGTGACCTCCGGGCTTCGGCCGCACTTGTGCTCGCCGGCCTGATTGCCGACGGTGAGACCGAGGTCCGCCGCATCTACCACCTGGACCGCGGTTACGAGAACCTGGACGTCAAGCTCCGCAAGCTCGGGGCCGACATTCGTCGCAAGGAGCAGCCAGCGGGCGAATTGCCCAGAGAATAGGATTACAGTTCGTAGCGTTTCTTGGGGACGCTGCCCGGTTTCGGGAATTCGGCAGTCACGGTCTGGCCGACTACCATGAGCTTCCACTGGCCGTTGCGTTGGGCGAAAACGAACGTCAGGTCGACGGCGCCCTTCTTGAAGTGGAATCGGTGGACGACACGCCCCTGAATCTCCGCCGGCTGGCTCGGGTCGTCGGGCACTCTCACATCCTGGCTTTGCAAGTTGCGGCCATAGTAATCGCCGCCCGAGTTCAGCACGCCGCGAATCTCCGAACGAAAACGTTTGAGCGACAAGCCGGTCGCCGCCAGAGCCGGATTGTTGGCCATCATCTCGTTATAGACACCCTCGTAGTCGTCCTGCAGAATCCTGTCGAGGTAATGCTGTGCATCGGCCAGCATCGCTTCGTTCAACGTGTACTGGCGGTGCTGCAGGTAGCCGTGCAAGCCGATGGACCCGAGCACAAAGGCCGCCGAGAGCATCACGGCCGTATTGGCCGCACGCAGGCCGACCAGCGTTCCTTCGCTGCAGACGATCTTCCGGCGGGCCAGCAGGGCGAAGAAGAAGGATGCCACCGGAAGAACAAGCAGGATCGGGGCCTTGTAGGGCAGACCCGGGATAAGGACGTAGGCCTGCTTCGGCAGCAGGGCCAGCGCCCCAATGCCCGCCAGGATCAGCGCCAGGATGGCCATGACGCTGACAGCGGCATACTCCGGCTCGACGGCCCGGTCCCTATGGGCGTTGTCCTGCGGCGGTTGGGCCTGCGTCGTGATCTTGATATTCGGCGTTTCGTTCATGGCGGTCATTCGGTTCGCTTGATGACAATGGCCGTACGGTCGTCGCGGAAGGGCTCTCCCGCGGCAAAGTCCTCGGTCATCCTGGCGATGGCCTCCACGATCTCGGCGGCAGAGCGATCGCGGTGGCGCTGCACCTCGGCCACGAAACGGTCGGCGCCAATCATGTCGTTAGCCGCGTTCGCGCATTCCAGGATGCCGTCCGATACGACCAGCAACAGATCGCCCGGCGTCATGGTCAACTCGACCTCCGGCCACTCGGGGCCGACCATGATGCCCAGCGGCAGGCCGGTCGGCTCCAGGCTCTCCACGCGGCCGCCGTCGCGGCGAAGCAGGAACGTCGGTCCCTGGCCGGCCGAACTATAGCGGATGCGCTTGGTCTGTCCGTCCAGCAGGCCCGCCAGCAGCGTCACGAATCGCCCGTCGGAAGCGTCGTTGACCAGCAATTCGTTGGCCACCGCAAGAATCTTCGCCAGATCGCTGCAGTCGCTGGCCACGGCTCGGATGGCCGCGCGGGTCTCCGAGATCATCAGCGCCGGGCCGATGCCGTGGCCCGTGGCGTCGCCCAACAGGAAGCCCACCTCGCCGGTCGGCGTGGCGAACAGGTCGTACATGTCACCGCCGGTCTGATCCGCCGGTTCGCTCCAGCCGGCAATGTCGAACCCCGGCGCGTCGGGCACCTCCCTCGGCATCAGGGCCTTCTGAATCCGCCGCGCGACGTCCAGGTCGCGCTCGATCTCGATCTTGGCATGGTACTCGTCCTGCAGCCGCGCGCGGTCCAGGGCCACACCCGCTTGGCTGCCGAGCACCGCCACCAGGTACTCGTCGGCCAGCGTGAAGGGACCGCCGTGTTTGTTGAGCACTTCGAGCACGCCTACCAGGTTGCCCTCCAGGTCGAGCATCGGGCAGCCCAGGATGCTCCTTGTTCGGAACCCGGTGTTCTTGTCCGGCTCCGGATTGAACCGTGGGTCCTGGTAGGCATCGGGAATGTTCACGCAAGCCTTGTTGTGGGCGATGAAACCCGCGATGCCTTTGTCGGCCGGAAAACGAATTTCCCCGATCTCGCTTTTCTGGGCGATTTTCGAGTACAATTCGTCGGTTCGCGCGTCGTATAAGAACAGAGAGGCCCGCTCGGCGTCCAGCAGCTTCGTGGCTTCGTCGAGGATCAGCGTCAGCAGCGGGTCCAGGGCCTGCTCGCTGCCCATGCGGCGAGCGATCTCCAGCACCTTGTGCAGGGAGGCTTCGTCCACCTGGTGAGGAATTGTCGGTTCAACGCTCATGAGAGCTTCACCTGGCCCGGAGACAAATGGTGCGCTGCGGCCGCACGCGACAGAAATGAGTATAGGTTGGTTGACTTCGTCTGACAAGAGACAAAGAAGACTGCCGGCTGGGGTAGGCCTGGGGTCTTGTCCAGATCGTCGGACACGATTAGACTGGAGGTTCGTTTGGCCATGAAGAGCATACTCCTGGCAACATCGCTTCTGCTGACGGTGCAGGTGTCCGTGGCGAGCCGGCTTCGTGCCGACGAGCCGCAGACCCCGCTCGACCGTCGCACGCCCATCGTTCGGGCCGTCCAGCAATGCGCGCCGGCCGTCGTCAATATTGCCACCCAGCGCGAGACCATGGACCGCGACCCCTTCTTCCTGGGGTTGCCCGACATCTTCCTGCGGCATGTGCCTCGCGATATGTTCGAGCGGCGCCGCGTCAGCCGCAGCCTCGGCTCCGGCGTTCTCATTCACCATGACGGCTACATCGTTACCAACGCCCACGTCGTGCAGCAATCGGATCAGATCAAGGTCGTCCTGGCTGATAAACGCGAGTTCGACGGCGAATTGGTTTCGGCCGATGTTGACAACGATCTGGCCATCATCAAGATCAGCGACGACAAGCCGCTGCCGTTCGCGCGGCTGGGCACGTGCTCGGACCTGATGATTGGCGAGACCGTGATCGCCATCGGCAACCCGCTGGGCTACGCCAACACCGTCTCGGCGGGCATCGTCAGTGCGACCGACCGCACGTTGGAATTCTCGGGCGACGTCACGTACTCCGGGCTTATCCAGACCGATACGGCCATCAACCCGGGTAACTCCGGCGGCGCGCTGCTGAACATTCACGGCGAGGTCATTGGCATCAACACGGCCATCCGTGCCGACGCCGAGGGGCTCAGCTTCGCCATTCCCGTGGACCACGTTCGCAACCAGTTGGCCGGCCTCCTGAGCGCCCGCAACACCAAGCGACTCTGGCTCGGGCTGGATGTGAAGGCCGACGGCCGTCGCGGCGACGACGGCCTGTGGCTGGCCGAACTGCGCATTACCGAAATCGAGTCCAAGAGTCCCGCGGACACCGGCGGCCTCCAGGCCGGTGACGTGATCGTCGGCATCAACGGAAGCGTCATCGAATCAATCGTCGATTTCGAGACCGCGTTGCTGAAACGCGAGGTGGGCGACGAAGTCGAGTTCAAAATCCGTCGCGGCGACGACCGGAAAGCGGTGACCGTCACTCTGGGCGAGGCCCCGAAGCGCGACGGCGGCAAGCTGGCCCTCGAACGGATCGGGTTGCACGTCAGTGCCATGACCGAGGAACTAGCCAAGCGGTTCCGCACAGCCGTGGACTACGGGGCCCTGGTGACCGGCGTCGAGGAAGACAGTCCGGCCGCAAAGATCGGTTTCCAGGCCGGCGACGTGCTGATCCAGGTCGGCCCGCAGTCCGTCCGCAAGCTCGACGATCTGGCTGTCGTGCTGGCCCGCCTTCCGAGCGACGGCAAGGTGACCATGCGCGTGGTTCGCGGCCGTTACGCCGTCCGCGTCTCCGTCCCCGTTCGCGGCAAACCCGAGATTCGGCACTGATGGAAGTCTCGGATTGTGTAGCCCGACTGCTCTCGATCAGTGAGTAGGGGCGGCTCGTGAGCCGCCCGCGTTCGTATTCTGCCGCCTGAGGACTTCAGCATGAAGATCATCCTGGCTCCCGATTCGTTCAAGGAGAGTCTCTCAGCCATCGAAGTGGCCCGAGCCATGGGACGCGGCGTCGTGCAGGCCTGCAAAGGCTCCGCGCCGCTCGTCCTGGTCGAGCTTCCCATTGCCGATGGCGGGGAAGGCACCGTCGAATGTCTTGTCGCCGCAACGCACGGCCGCCGCATGACCGCCACCGTAACTGGACCGTTGGGCGAACCAGTGCAGGCTGCCTGGGGCATGCTCGGCGACGGTCGCACGGCCGTGATCGAGATGGCCGCCGCCTCGGGCCTGCCCCTCGTGCCGCCCGAGCGACGCAATCCGCTGCTGACCACCACCTACGGCACCGGCGAACTGATCCTTGCCGCTCTGGACGCCGGGGCGCGACGAATCCTGATCGGCATCGGCGGCAGCGCCACGGTTGACGGTGGCGCGGGCATGGCCCAGGCCGTGGGCGTGTCGTTTCGCGACGCCGACGGATGCGAGATAGGCCGCGGCGGCGGACCGCTCGACCGCATCGCGCACGTCAGCGTCGAAAGGCTCGATCCTCGCATTGCCCAAAGCGATATCCTGATTGCCAGCGACGTGCAAAACCCGCTCACCGGACCTGAGGGCGCAGCCGCGGTCTTCGGTCCGCAGAAAGGGGCCACGCCGGAACAGGTCATCATGCTCGACCGTGGTCTTCACAATCTGGCAGTGCGGCTGAGGGAAGACCTGGGTCGCGACGTGGAGTTCGCCGCCGGAGCCGGAGCCGCAGGCGGTCTCGGCGCCACCCTGATGGCCTTGCTCGGGGCCGAGTTGCGTCCGGGTATCGACCTGGTCCTGGAGGCCACGAAGTTTGATGACCATCTAGCCGGGGCCGACCTTGTCCTGACCGGCGAAGGGCGGCTCGACTCCCAGAGCCTTCACGGCAAGGCGACGGTCGGCGTGGCCCGACGCGCCCGCGACGCCGGCGTGCCGTGCATCGTCATAGCGGGTTCGGCTGCTGGGGATGCAGCCGCATTTCGCCGCGAAGGCATCCTCGATGCCCGAAGCTTGGTCGCGGACGGCGTGACCGTCGCGCAAGCCATGCGTGAGGCCGATGCCCTGGTTGAGCGACGCACGCTGGAAGCCTGCCGGGACTTTCTGAGTCGCAACCGCGCTGGGAAGGAGTAGACGGTGCTGTCACTGAGCACGTGTTGGTTCCGCGACCATTCGATGCGGACCGAAGACATTCTGGCCGAGGTGCGCCGCCTGGGTTTTCGGGCCATCGAATGGGCGGCCGCCCTGCATCACGACGAGGCCGTCATCGCCGCAGCCGTCCGCGCCGGTGACGTGGCCGTCAGCAGCGTCCATGCCGTCACCGACTTTCACACGGTGCCGGGCATCAGCAGTTGGACGGGCGATGTCGGATCGTCGGATGCCGCTCATCGGCTGGGCACGGTCGAGGCCCTGTGCCTGACTGTGGAACGGGCCCGGCGTCTCGGCGCTCGGGCCGTCGTCCTCCACGCCGGCGGCCTCAGCGATACCCCGTTGCGGAAAAGGTGGTCGGCCTTTCTGAAACGCTGGAACCTGGAGGGGCCGACCGACGAACTGCGTGAGGAACTGGCCGCCATTCACCGCCAGCGCGAGTCGGAATCGCCGGCATACATCGAGCGCACCGTCCGCAGCGTGACCGACGTGCTCCGACGGGTGGGCGAGTTCCCCATCGGTCTGGAAACGCCCTACAACAGTATCGATTTCCCGTTGCCGCACGAACTGGAGCACATGTGGCGTGAGATCGGCAGCGACTGCGTCGGCTACTGGCACGACATGGGCCACGCCCACATGCAACAGCTCTTCAGCGACGTTTCGGAACTAAGCTGGTTCGACCGTTACGGCGACCGCGTGCTCGGCGTTCATCTGCACGACGCGATCGGCACAAGCGACCATCGCCCCCCGGGCACCGGCGAGTTGCCGCTGGCGGAGGTCGCCCGGCGCGTTGCCCATCGCGACATTCCCTGTGTTATCGAGGTCGGCACGAACTACGACACCGAGGACATGCTTGCGGCCCGGGAGTTTCTGGAATCGCTCGGTTTGCGCTAGAATCGCTGCCCCGCGGACAGTATATTCCTCGCCGGTAAGGGCGCCCGACGACGGAGTGAAGGAGAACCGACGGTGAGACTGGCCTTCAGCACGAATGCGTTCAAGAAGGTGGGCCTCGAAGAGTCGCTGGAGCAGATTGCCGAGGCGGGCTACGAGGGCGTCGAGATCATGGCCGACGTGCCGCACGCCTACCCGCCGCACATGAGCCGCCGACGCACCAAGGCCATCGTCGCGCAACTGGAGGAGTTGCGGCTCGAGGTCAGCAACATCAACGCCTTCACCTTCTTCGCCCTCGGCGACACGTGGAACCCCTCATGGGTCGACCCGTCGCCGAAGGTCCGTGCCCAACGTGTCGAGCACACGGAAAACTCGTTGCGGCTCGCTCACGACCTGGGCGCCACCTGCATCAGCACGGAGCCCGGCGGCCACGTCTCGCCCAAGCTCACGCGCGGCCAGGCCATGGAGTTCTTCCGCCTGGGCCTGCAGATGGTCTACCCGCTGGCCCGCCAGCTCGACGTGACCGTGCTGATCGAGCCCGAGCCCGAACTCTTGCTCGAATCGGCCGACGATTTCCTGGAGTTCATCGGCACGGTGCCACACGGCAACGTGGGGCTGAACTTCGACGTCGGCCACTTTTTTTGCGTGGGTGACGATCCGGCCGAGGCGGCGCGGCAGCTGGCGCCGTGGATTCGCCACGTGCACATCGAGGACATTGCGCCGAACCGCGAGCACCGCCACCTGGTGCCCGGCCGCGGGGCCATCGATTACGCCAAGGTGTTCCGCGCCCTGCGCGACATCGGGTACAATGGCTGGGTGACCGTCGAGCTTTACCCGTACGAGTCGACGGCCCGCCAGGTGGCCGACGAGGCCTTGCTCTTTCTGCAGCACTACGTGCGCTAGACCCACGGAACGATCATGACCGAACCGCGCGGCGAATTCGCGTTCATCCGCTGGATCCGCTCGCAACTGGCGAGCGACGATTCCCGCGTCTCGATCGGCGTCGGCGACGACATGGCCGAACTGCGCCTGCCCGACGGCGGCCGCGTGCTGGTCGGCACCGATACGATTCTCGACGGCACGCACTTTGACAGTCGCCGTGATCGGCTGGCGGACGTCGGCTGGAAAGCCCTGGCCGAGAACCTGTCGGACGTTGCGGCCATGGCCGCCGTGCCCGTCGGGGCCGTCGGTACGCTGGCCGTGCCGCGCGACTTCACGGCCGAGCAGGGCCGCGAGCTATTCGCCGGTCTGAAGCGCTGTGCCGATGAGTTCCAGTGCTCGTGGGTCGGCGGTGACATTACTTCGTGGGACCAGCGGCTGGCCATTACGGTGACGGTGCTGGCCCACGCCGAGCGGCCCGTGCGCCGTAGCGGCGCCCGAGTCGGCCAATGCGTCTTCGTGACGGGGCGGCTGGGCGGCTCGCTTTTGGGGCGGCACTTGACGTTCCGTCCGCGAATCGCCGAGGCGCGGCGTCTGGCCGAAACGGTCAGGCTCGGCGCGATGATCGACGTAAGCGACGGCTTGTCGAGCGACGTCGGGCACATTTGCCGCGAGAGCGGCGTGGGCGTCCGCATCGAGGCGGCGCGTGTCCCCGTGTCCGATGCCGCGGAGCAGATGGCCGCGCGCGACGGCCGGTCGCCGTTGGACCACGCCCTGAACGACGGCGAGGATTTTGAATTGCTCTTCACGGTCGACGAGGCGGACGTCGCGAAGGTTCTTGACCTCGACCTGGGCGTCGAAGTGACGCAGGTCGGCCGCATCGTCGAGATCGCCCAGGGCAGCACGATTGTCGATTCGCAGGGCAGGGCGACGGAGTTGAAGCCGGGAGGTTACGAGCATTGGCGGTGAACCAGGCTCAGGCATCATGTCTTTGCGAGAGCATCGGCGAAACGCAGCGCTTCGCCACCGCCCTGGCTCAGCGGCTCGTTGCCGGCGACGTGGTCTGCTTGTACGGCCAACTCGGGGCCGGCAAAACCTACTTCACCAAGGGCTTGGTCGGCGGCCTGGGCGGTGCGGCCGACGAGGTGACCAGCCCGACGTTCGTCCTCATGCAGACCTACGAGGCCCGGCTGACCGTCTACCACTTCGATGCTTACCGCCTGACCGACAGTGCCCAGATGCGTGACATCGGCAGCGACGAAACCTTTTACGACGACGGGCTTTCCGTCGTCGAGTGGGCCGACCGGGTGCCCGAAGCCCTGCCGCCCGAGCGTTACGACGTCCGCCTGACGGTCCGCGGGGAGACCTCGCGGCTCATTGAAATCGCGGGTCTCGGCCCCCGGCAGGCCGAAACCGTGGCCTTCCTGGCAGCCAAAGGGCTTTTTCAGGCCCCCAAGCCCGCCCTTTGACCTTGACAGACGCGGTAGGGCTTTCTATAGTATCCAGTCTGCGCCGCCCCGTGACGCGGCGACTACTGATGCTGTGAAGCGATTTTTGTGGCCTGGAGACGTCATGGCGACTAAGACGATGAAAACGACTCTTGCCAAGCCGGGTGAGACCGAAGCCGCTTGGTATGTGGTCGATGCGACCGATATGATTCTGGGACGGCTGGCGACGAAGATCGCCCGCATTCTGATGGGCAAGCACAAGCCGATCTACACGCCCCATGTCGACGTGGGCGATTTCGTGATCGTTATCAACGCCGAGAAAGTGCGAGTCACCGGCAAGAAGCGGACCAGCAAGATCTACGAGTGGTACACTGGATACCACAGCGGTCGCCACTGGTACACCTACGACAAGGTGATGGAGAAGCATCCCACGTGGCCGATCGAGTGGGCCGTGCGGCGAATGCTGCCCAAGAACAAGCTGGCTCGTTCGATGTTCTCAAAACTGAAAGTGTACGCCGGGTCGGAGCATCCGCACCAGGCACAGATGCCCGAGCAGCTCGAACTGTGAGTCGGGCCGAATTGACTTAGGGAGGATCAGTACGTGGCCGACACCGAAGAAACCAAGGCCTCTGAAGTGCAACCCGCTGGCGGCGAGCCCGTCGCGGATCAGCCCATCGTGCCCGCGAAGCCGCAGCGCCCGGCCTCGACGCCGTCGGTGCAGGGACGCCAGTACACCTGGGGCACCGGCCGTCGCAAGACGTCCGTCGCCCGCGTCCGCATCGCCGAAGGCAAGGGCGAGATCAAAATCAACGGTCGCGAAGTCGACAACTACTTCAGCGAAGTGAAAGACCGCAGTGCGGTCGTCGCGCCGCTGAAGTCGGTCGACTTGGTGGGCAAGTTCGACGTCTACGTCAACGTCAGCGGAGGGGGATACACGGGGCAAGCCGGCGCCGTCCGCATGGGATTGGCCCGCGCCCTGTTGAGGCTGATGCCCGAGAAGCTCGATGCCCTTCGCGAGGGCGGGCACATGACTCGTGACAGCCGCATGAAGGAACGCAAGAAGTACGGCCGTCGCGGCGCTCGCAGGAGCTTCCAGTTCAGCAAACGTTAGACCCACTGCAATCGAGACCAAGAGCCCGGCGCCGCAGTGGCGTCGGGCTTTTTTCTTACCCGTCTTGGCGCGGCTGTCTATAATTGCCGCGACCTCTGGAGGACTCTGACATGGCCAAGAAACTTCGTGTGGGGATTCTCGGTGCGACGGGCTATGCCGCCGCGGAACTGATGCGCATCCTGTTGCGGCACGACGACGTCGAGATCACCGCCCTGGGGGCGCTGCCCGAAGAGTGCGGGCCGCTGAAGACCATCTATCCCGAATTCGCCGGACGGCTGGAACTCGACGTGCAGCCGCACGACGGCAAGTCGCTCGGCAAGTTATGCGACGTGGCCTTCTGCGCCTTGCCGCACGCCGTCAGCTTCAAGTACGTGCCGGGCCTGCTGTCGGCGGGCATCAAGGTCATCGACTTCTCGGCCGACTATCGCCTGAAGCGCGAAGGCCTGTACGAGAAATGGTACGGCCACAAGCCTGACGCCGAGAACCTGGCCCACGCCGTTTATGGTCTGCCGGAACTGTACCGCAACGAGGTCAAGAAGGCCCGCCTGGTGGCCAATCCCGGCTGCTACCCGACCAGCGTGATCCTGGGTCTGGCCCCGCTGGTGGACAAGGGGCTGATCCGGCCCGACCAGGTGCTGGTCAATTCGGCCTCGGGCACGAGCGGGGCGGGGCGATCCGTCAAACGCGACTTCCTGTTCTGCGAGGTCAACGAGGGCTACAAGGGTTATGCGGCCGCGGGGCACCGCCACCAGCCGGAGATGGCCGAGCAGTTGTCGCGCATCGGGCGGGTGGACGTAGACGTCCATTTCCAGCCGCACCTGGTCCCGATGGACCGCGGTATCCTGTCGACCATCTGGACGTGGCCGATGCGCGACCTGAGCCAGGCCGAAGTCGCGAAGCTCTATCACGACATGTACGACGATGAGCCGTTCGTCGTGGTCTGCGACGTGCCGCCGAGCACCAAGCATGTCGTCGCGACCAACTACGCGCACATCTGCCCGGTCGTCACGCAGGGCAAGATCCTGGTCTTCTGTGCGATCGACAACCTGAACAAGGGCGCCGCCGGCCAGGCCGTGCAGAACATGAACCTTGTCTGCGGATTCGAGGAAACCAAGGCGCTGCTGTGACCGCTTCCTTGGGGTGCCATGCTTCTGCTTGCAGAAGCGTGCTAGGGCGTAGGGTGGCTGCTCGCAGCCACGCTGCCGGCTGGAATTGGCGGCTGCAAGCAGCCGCTCTACTTGTTGTGGCACGGCGGGTCTTGTCCCGCCGTGCGAGACGGAAACACGCTGCGTGTCGCCCGGGGAGTTGTCGTAGGGGCACGGCCTGCCGTGCCCGCAGATGTCCCCCGGAACCCACGTAACGAACTGGGTGCCATGACGGCCTGGTGTGCCGCCATGCCGAAACAACTCCTGCCCGGAGACTAACCATGTCCAACCTGTCGATTCTCAGCCCGAAAGGGTTCCGTGCCGCAGGCGTGGCCTGCGGCCTGAAGTCCGTGGCCGGCAAACGCGACGTCGGCCTGCTGGTAGCCGATCAGGCCACGGGGGCCGCCGCCGTCTTCACGACCAACCTGGTGGCCGCCGCCCCGGTTCTGGTCAGCCGCGAAACGGTCAAACGCGGCCGGCCGCGGGCCGTCGTCGTCAATTCCGGCAACGCCAACTGCTGCACCGGCGATCAGGGCATGGCCGACGCCCGCGAAATGGTTCGCCTTGCAGCCGAGGCCATCGGCGCCGAGGGCGACGAGGTACTGGTCTGTTCGACTGGCAAGATCGGCTCCGCGATGCCGATGGACAAGGTGACCGCCGGCATTCGTGCGGCCGCTAAGGCCCTGAAGGGCGGCGATCGTGCGGCCGAGGATTTTGCCGAAGCGATCATGACCACCGACCTGGTCTCCAAGACCTGTGGTCTGCGGGAGAAAATCGGCGCGACCGAAGTCGCGATCGGCGGCGCGTGCAAAGGGTCGGGCATGATCGCTCCGAATATGGCCACGATGCTGGCCTTCGTGACGACGGATGCGAACATCGGATCGCGTGCCCTTGCAGCCGCGCTGCGCACGGCCGTGGCCGGAAGCTTCAACCTGGTCTCGGTCGACAGCGACACCTCGACCAACGATACTGTGATCGCTCTGGCCAGCGGTGCGGCCGGCGGCCGCGAGATCGAGCAGGGCAGCGACGAGTACGTGGCCTTCTCGGCCATGTTGCGTAGCGTGTGCCTGGACCTGGCCCTTCAGATTGCCGCCGACGGCGAAGGGGCGACGCGCGTGATCGAGGTTCGCGTGGAAGGGGCCGCCACGGAGCAGGACGCCCGTGCGGCGGCGCGGGCCATCGTCGATTCGCCGCTCGTCAAATGCGCGGTGCACGGCGGCGACCCGAACTGGGGCCGCGTGGTGGCGGCCGCGGGCCGCAGTGGGGCCAAGATCGACGTCAGCCGCATGAAACACTGGATCGGCGAGGAACTGGTTTTCGACGCCGGAACGCCGACCGCTTTCGACGTTGCGGCCTGCGAGCGGCACATGAAAGAGCCGCGCGTCCTGTTGCGAGTGGACCTGGGCGTGGGCACCGAAGACTACACCTGCTACGGTTGCGACCTGAGCCGCGACTACGTCACCATCAACGCTGACTACCACACGTAGCCTTGTGCGGGGCACCACGTGAGCGACGACCGGTTGTCTGAGACGGACAGTCTCGTTCGCCTGACCAACGAGGTGCAGGTTGTTCTGAACCTCGTGGGTCTTGGCGTATTGCTGGCGGGCGTGGCCGTGTGCGTCGCGTTGGTCGTGCTGGTCGGAGTCAGAGTCGTCAGTGACTACGGATTCGCCTTGTTGTGGGTCCCGCTGCTCCCCAGGGTGGTCTACGCCTTTCTGATCACGCCCTGGTCGGTCGACTTGTCCGTCGACGGGCTGCGCGTAAGGTTTCCCCTCTTCGTCCGCAGATACTCCTGGCGGGATGTGCGCGAAGTGCACTATATGCGAATGGGATACAAGACGTCCCCGTGGCTCTTTGGCCGGCCTCGCGTTCGCTTCACCACCGACAAAGGCCTGTCGATTGTGGTGCCGTTGGACAAGCACGACGTTGCGGCCCTGGCCCTGTGTGTTGGTCCTCGCGAACTTGGAGCATCAGGACTACATTGGGCGGATGCTTGCGCGACACACGAAGCTTGACCTGTCACTCCGGGTGGTCAGCCTGATTGGCTGCTCTGTAATCTTGCTTGTGTGGTGGCCCGTGTGACTCTGAGGGGCAGTGCCGCGAGCGTCTCCGTCATGCCCGGGACGGACCTATTTCCTCTCCGGCAGGATCTTCACGCGGTTGTCTTCGATCTTCAGCCGTCCCTCGGCGAACAGTTGGATGGCCTCGGGGTAGGCCTCACATTCCTTCTCGAACACGCGTTTAGCCACGTCGTCGGGTGTGTCCTCGAAACGGACGGGCACGGCCTTCTGGACGATGATCGGCCCGGCGTCGTACTCATTGTTGACGAAGTGGACCGTGCAGCCGCTGACCTTTGCGCCCTTGGCCACGACGGCCTCGTGCACGAAGTGGCCGTACATGCCGTGGCCGCAGAAGCTCGGAATCAGGGCGGGGTGGATGTTCATCACGTGGCCCAGGTATCGTTTGGGCAGCCGCCACATGACCATGAAACCGGCTAGGCAGACCAGGTCGACGTCGGCCTCGTCGAGCACGCGGTTGATCGCCTCGCTGAAGGTCTCGGTCGAGTCGTAGTCCTTGCGGCGAACGACGTGCGTCGGAATGCCGCGCTTCTCGGCCCGCTCTTTCCCCTTGGCCTTCGAGAGCGACGAGACCACCACGACCACCTCGGCGTCGAGCGTGCCGCCGTCGATGCGGTCCAGGATATTGAGCAGCGTCGTGCCACCGCCGGAGAGCATCACGCCAAGACGCAGTTTCTTTGTCATCGTCTGACTCCGGGATACTTCCCACGACCGGCATTGTAGGGTGGGTCTACCGGACCCACGCGGATGCATGTTTGGCGGTGGGTGCGGGGTACCCATCCTTCATTCTGCTTACGCCACCCTCCGCCTCGCGACACCTCAACAAGCCCTCGGCACTGCCGAGGGATCGAACGTCTTCAAGCCTGCGTATCCCGCCGCAGTGCTGCGGGCTTGTTCAAACCTCTCCCATGCCGGACGAGACGAGTGGCGCGGCTAATGCCACCCCGTCATTGGCGGCCGGTCATGGCGGCGGCGCAACGGGCACAGAGGTCCGCGTGCTCGGCCACTGTGCCGACCGAGTCGCGCAGGTTCCAGCACCGGGCGCACTTGGGCGACTGGCTGCGAGCCACCTCGACCCTCAGCGGCAACCCTGTGCCTTCATCGGCTGCGCCGCCCAGGTCGGGCTCGATCGTAACACTGGCCACGATCATCGTTCGGGCCAGTTCGTCGGCACCGGTCTCGGCGAGCAGGGCGGCAAGCTTGTCGTCGGTCGGTCGCAGGGTGACGGCCGCTTCCATGTTGCTTTGGATCGTTCCGGCGCTCCGTAGTCCCTCAAGCTTGTTGAGGGCTGCCGAACGGACGGCCAGCAGGGTCTGCCAGCGGTCGAGCACGTCCTGGCCGAGCCACTCGGTGTCGGCCTGCGGCCAATTGGCCAGGTGGATCGAGTCGGCCTCGACCTTGGCGCCGGGAACATGCTCCCAGATTTCGTCGGCCGTGTGGGCCAGCACGGGGGCCAGCAGCCGCACCAGTCGGTGGGCCACCAGGTACATGGCCGTCTGGCCGCTGCGGCGGAGCGGGCTGTCGGGCGGCTCGCAGTACATGCGGTCCTTCTGCACGTCGAGGTAGATACTCGACAGCTCGTTGTTGCAGAAGCCGTGCACGAGTTGATAGACCCGGTGGAACTCGAAGTTCTCGTAGGCCGCAGTCACATCGCGGACGACCTCGGCGCAGCAGGCCAGGATCCAGCGATCCACGGGCTCCATCTTCGCCACGGGTACGCTGTGCGTGGCCGGGTCGAAGTCGGCCAGGTTGCCCAGCAGGAAGCGGAACGTGTTGCGAATCTTGCGGTAGGCGTCCTGGAGTTGGTTGATGAGTTGCTCGCTGGTGCGGATGTCGTACTGGTAGTCCACCGAGCTGACCCACAGCCGCAGGACATCGGCCCCGAGCTTGGCGACCTCGTCCTGGACGTTGACGGCGTTGCCGAGCGACTTGGACATCTTGTAGCCCTCGGCCGTGACGACGAAACCGTGTGTCAGGACGGTCTTGAACGGTGCCTGATCCGTGGCCGCAACGCCGATCAGCAGGCTCGACTGGAACCACCCGCGGTGTTGGTCGCTGCCTTCGAGATAGAGTTCGACGGGGGCCTCCAGGCCCTCGCGTCCGACCGCAGCGGCATACCACGATGAGCCCGACTCAAACCAGACGTCGAGGATGTCGGATTCCTGCTTGAGTGCTGCCGAGCCGCACTTTGGGCACCGGGCCTCGGTGCCGAGGATGTCGGCGGCTGAGTTGCGGAACCAACTGTTGGCCCCGTGCTGGGCGAAGTGGTCTCGGACCTTGCGTACGCTCTCGGCCGTCAGCAGATTCTCGCCGCAATCCTCGCAGCGGAAGGCCGGCACCGGCACGCCCCACGACCGCTGGCGGCTGATGCACCAGTCGGGCCGCGACTCGAGCATGCCCATGATGCGGTTCTCGCCCCAGGCGGGGATCCAGCGGACCTTGGCCACGGCGTCCATGGCGGCCTGGCGCAGCGTGGGGCCTTTGCCGTCCATGGGCTTGTCCACGGCGATGAACCATTGCTCGGTGGCCCGGAAGATGACCGGTGTCTTCGACCGCCAGCAGTGCGGGTAACTGTGAACCTGTTTGCCCTGAAGGAACATCAGGCCGAGTTGCTCCAGGCGCTCACAGATCTTAGGATCGGCGTCGAAGACGAACAGGCCGCGCAGCCACTCGGGCACCGTGTCGTCGAAACGGGCTTCCTCATTGACCGGCGAATACGGCTCCAAGCCGTTGCGCAGGCCGACCACGTAGTCCTCCTGGCCGTGGCCCGGCGCGGTGTGGACCAAACCGGTGCCGTCTTCCAGCGTCACGTACTCGCTCTCGACGACCACGCCCGTGCGATCGACGAACGGGTGGTTGTAATGCTTGCCGACCAGTTCGCGGCCCTTGACCTCGGTGACGATCTGGTAGTTCTCGATCCCCCGTGCGGCCATGACCTTCTTGACCAGATCGGCAGCGATGAAGCTGATCTGCGATTCGCCGTCAAACTCGTAGCGCACCGCTTGGTAGGTGAAGGTCGGATCGACCATCACGCCCAGGTTGGCCGGCAAGGTCCACGGCGTGGTGGTCCAGATCATCAGGTGCAGCGGCTCGCCGGGCTTGCGCTCGGGCACCAGCGACTCCAGGTCGCGCGTGGCCGGGAAGTTCACGTAGACGCTCGGCCCCTCGACGTCCTTGTACTCCAGCTCGGCTTCGGCCAGGGCGGTCTTGCAGCCGAACGACCAATGGATCGGCTTCTTCTGACGATAGACGAGCCCGCGGTCGACAAAGCGGGCGAAGCACTCGATGATGCCCGTCTCGTACTCGTGCGTCATGGTCAGGTAGGGCTTCTCGAAGTCGCCGAAGACGCCGAGCCTCTGAAACTGGGCGCTCTGGGTCTTGACCCACTTGGCGGCGTACTTCTCGCACTCGCGGCGGATTTCGTGCTGACTGAGGCTTTCGACCTTCTTGCCGGCGTTCTGGAGAAACGTCTGTTCGATGGGCAGGCCGTGGCAGTCCCAGCCCGGCACGTAGGGTGACCAGTGGCCGGCCATGGCGCGGTACTTGACGACGATGTCCTTGAGGACCTTGTTGATCAGGTGGCCCATGTGGATGTCGCCATTGGCATAGGGCGGGCCGTCGTGGAGGAAGTAGCGACCGCCCGGCGAGGCCTTGGCCACGATCTTCTCGTAGAGCTTCGCCGCAGTCCACTGCTTCTGACGCTCAGGTTCGCGCTGAACCAGGTTGGCCTTCATGGCCAGGCTGGTCTGCGGCAGGTTGAGGGTGTCCTTGTAGGATTTCTTATCGCTCATCGTTTCTGTCTCGTATTATTTTGTGGGGCCGCAGGTTGCGACGGTCCCAGGTGGTTCTTGGCCAAGCAAAAAGCCCCGCCAGTCGTCAACGGACCGCCGGGGCACAAGAACTTCGAAAAGCTGGTTCGGCACCCCGTGCTAGGGTCGCACGATGATGCCTGGGCGCAGGGTAACGGCGGCGCCGCAGGGACCGAAACGTTTCGGTTGGCCGTGTCCGCTGAAACCCATGCGCTAAGAATCCTCCACCAATCGACGGCTCGGCTTTGGCGAGCCGACGAACGTCTGTAAAAACGAGATTCTATGGACGGCCGTGCGGTCGGTCAAGCGAAAACGCATTGCGGGCAGGGCATTGGGTGCACGTCACGTTTGTGGTAAACAAGAGGGCCCTCTGGTGGCACAATGGGGGTATGTGGACGTTCCAACCCATTGAACCAGGAG
>JAFGPY010000153.1 GCA_016935955.1 Planctomycetota bacterium | reverse complement strand
TCCTGGAGACTGCCCTTGGGAATGCCGAGCTTCAGTATCTGTGACATCGAACGACTCTCCTCTTGCTGACCCTCTCCGCGAGACCGATCGCGCGGCCACGCCGGCTTGACGCCTGCTATTTCTTTCGCTTTGTCGCCTTGGCGCTTTTCTTCGATGTTGAGGCCGACGACTTCTTCTTACGCGACACCTTCGCCGTTGTCCTGATCGAAGACGCCTTCTTTGTGCCCTTGCCCTTTCCGGCCGCCTTGGTCGACGACTTGCCGCCACCGGCCTTCGCCGTCCTAGCTGCGGGCTTCTTCGGGGCCAGAGCCTCCTTGGCAGTCGGACACATGGCCTTCAAGGAGCATTTTTTGCACTGCGGCTTGGTGGGCAGACAGACCGCCTCGGCCAGCCGATGAAGCAAGGCCCAGGTCTCGTAACCCTGCTCGCGGGTCACGGCCCGTTCCAGAAAAGCCTGTAGGGCGGCCGTGTCCTCGCCCTCGGCTGTCAGGGCCAGCCGCTCCAATACGCGGCTGACGTCGGTATCGGCTGGAACGGCATGACCGCTCGAGAGCAGCATCACCGCGGCCGCTCCCAGCACGTCGCCGCCGCCGTCAATTTTCTCGAAGTACTGCCGCAACTCGCGGACGCCCATGGTCCGCAGGAAGTCCCAGGTCATAGTGTTATGGCTCAGGAAGATGGCGTTGAAGACCCGCGTCAGCCGCGAGGCCTTCTGTTCGGCGTGCGAGACCTCGGGCATGGCCTCGGCGATCTCGCGCGGGAAGCTGACGCGAATCTCGTTCAGGTCCACGAACTCCTGCTCGAAGCGCCGCAGCACCTTGTCCACGGACACCTGGTCGGTCTCCTCGGTGAGGATGAACCTCAGCAGCTCCATGGCCACGTCGTCGGCCGGATCGAAGGTCTGTTTGCCGTATGTCTTGCGCAGGGTGCGGTAGACCTTCCGCAACCCGGCAGACCGTTCGCTGAATGAACTCATTCCGCCTGCTCCTCAGGATCGCCCTGCGAATCGTCGAGCCGCCCGGTCTCCTGCTGCCGAGCCGTGTCCTCGTCGATGGCCAAATGGATCAGCCTGGAGATTTCTACGCTCTTCTTGACCGTGTCATCAAGCTGAAATGTCAGCCGCGGCACGGTCTTTGTTGTCAGATTAGACGCAACCTCGTGCTGAATGTGCGACCGGGCGTGGTCCACGGCCTTCAGGCATAACTCGGCCTTCTTCGGCTCGCCCATGACGCTGATACGAACCGTGGCGTTCCGCATGTCGTCGGACACGTCCACGTCGGTCACGGTGACGAAACCCACGCGCGGATCGCCCAATTCGAACATCAGCACGCGGCTGACCACTTCTTTGATCACCCGAGCCACTTTCAGGGTGCGACGCGTCGCCATCTCTACCCGGTTCCTGCCTTCTCAATACGTTTCGATGGAGAAATCGATCAACTCGGCCACGAGCGACCGGCGAACGAACTCTACGACTTTCGACAGCACTTCCTCTGCGTGACGGCGATCATTGCTGACGATAGCCGCACCGAGGTGTGCCTGTTGCCGGTTGTCCAGCGAGTCGACCTCGGCAATGGAAACCGGGAAACGGTGGGCGATGCGGTCCTTAAGGCTCTTGACGGCGCGCCGCTTGTCCTTCAGCGACTGCGACTCGCGTATGAAGAGGCGAAACTCCAGCACGCCGACAACCATCGTCCTTCACCACGACGTCAGAGCTTACGCTTGATCTGGACGGTCTGAATAGCCTCGATCACATCATCGATCTTCACGTCGTCGAAGCCGATGAGTTTCAGCCCACATTCCATGCCCGCCGACACCTCGCGGCCGTCGTCCTTGAACCGTTTTAGCGAGTCCAGTTGGCCCTCGTGAACGACCACACCCTGGCGACTCACACGGACCGTGTTCGTCCGCCGGATCACGCCGTCGGTCACATAGCAACCGGCGATTGTGCCCAGACGCGACACCTTGAACGTCTGTCGCACCACGACGTGTCCGACAATTTCTTGCTTGGTCTCCGGAGCCAGCATGCCTTCCAGAGCCATCTTCAGATCGTCGAGCACCTGGTAGATCACGCTATACAGCCGGATGTCCACGCCCTTCTGCTCGGCCAGCGCCCGGGCGACCGTGTCGACGATCACGTGGAACCCGATGACCACCGCGTCACTGGCGTCGGCCAGCAGCACGTCGCTCTCGTTGATCGCGCCCACGGCGGCGTGCAGCACCTTGACCTTCACTTCCGGATGCTTGAAGTCGCCGACCGACTGCTTCAGCACTTCGACCGATCCCTGCACGTCGGCCTTGATGATGACGCGAAGCTCGCTGACCTCCTGGGCCTCCATCTGCTCGAACAGGTCTTCCAGAGTCACGTGCTTGCGCGTGGCCAGGGACTCCTGCCGCTCGCGGACATGTCGCTGGTCGGCGAACTCGCGGGCCTTCTGCAGGTCTTTGAAGACGTAGAACTGGTCACCCGCGTCCGGCAGCACCGACAACCCGCTGACGCTAACCGGCATGCTGGGACCCGCTTCATCAATGGTCCGTCCCTTGTCGTCGGTCATGGCCCTCACGCGGCCCACGGCCAACCCGCCAAGGAGAATGTCGCCGACCCGCAGCACGCCGTCCTGCACCAGCAGGTTCAGCACGGCACCCAGGCCTTCACGCATCTCGGCTTCGATGACGGCCCCGCGCGCCGGGCGCGTCGGGTCGGCCTTCAACTCGAGCAGTTCAGCTTCAAGTTGCAGCGACTCCAGCAACGTGTCGATGCCCAGCCCCGTTGTGGCACTGGTTTCGACGACGATGGTCTTGCCGCCCCACTGTTCGGGCACCAGGTCACGCTCGGCCAATTGCCCGAGTACCCGCTGTACGTTGGCATTCGGCAGGTCCACCTTGTTCAGAGCCACGACGATCGGCACCTCGGCGGCCCGCGCGTGGTTGATGGCCTCTTCGGTCTGTGGCATGATGCCGTCGTCGGCTGCAACCACCAGCACGACGATGTCCGTCACCTTGGCACCTCGGGCCCGCATGGCCGTGAAGGCCTCGTGGCCCGGCGTGTCCAGGAATGTCACGCCGCGCTCGCCGATGTCGACATGGTAGGCGCCGATGTGCTGGGTGATGCCGCCGGACTCGCCGTCCACCACGTGGGTCGAGCGAATGCAGTCCATGAGACTCGTCTTGCCATGGTCGACGTGGCCCAGGAACGTAACCACGGGAGCCCTCGCCGCGTCGTGCGGTTCGGTCGTCGGCCCATCCATGGCGTCCACCTCGGCCTTGATCGCCTCTTCAATGTCCAGCGCCGCTTTGACCTTCAGTTCGACGCCGAACTCCACGGCCACTTCCTCGGCCAGTTCGGCGCTGATCGCCTCGTTGATGCTGATCATCATGCCGCGGCGCATCAGGTGCGAGATCATCGGCCCGGCCTGCACGCCAATCGCCGAACAGAGCGACTTGACCGTGATGGGCTCCTCGATTTCCACGGCGTGGCCCTTGGCCGCCGCTTCGTCGGCCCGCTTCTTCCGTTCCGTCCGGACGCGACGACGACGCTCGCCCAGCGGACGTCGAACCGACTCGCCGCGTTCAAGCCTGACGTGTCCTGTGCCCAACACGTTGACGTCCGCGTCCAGGTCCACGCGATCCTTCTCGCGGCGTCCCTGGCTACCCTTCTTCTGCGGGCGGGCAACCTTGCGTTCCTCGGACTCGGGATCGGGCTCGACCGTTTCATCGGCGGCTCGGCGCCGACGGCCGCCGGCACTGGCACTGCGACCGGCCTTGGGACGATTCGTGTCGGCAACGAGCCCTTTCTGGCTGTCGCCGGCCTGGCCCTGCTTCTCGCGAATCGCACGCGAAGCAACCTCACGGGCTTTGCGTCCGGCCTCGCCCAATGCCGACAGATTCTCCGGGGACAAGCCCATCGCTTGTGGGTGCGACCTCGCGGCGGGCTTCTTCTCCTGCCCCTTCTCCGATTCCTTCTCCTTGCCCTTCCTGCCCTTGCGGCGAGGAGGAATCTCCTTCGGTACGATGCCCTCAATGCGACCAACCGCCTTGGGGATATCGATGACAAAATCATCGACCCCCGAGGACACCGGCTCTTTCTCCGCCACGGCCTCAGCGGCCGGAGCCTCGTCCACAGGCTCGTTTGGCTCAGAT
Organism: Planctomycetota bacterium; assembly: GCA_016935955.1. The sequence goes on along the minus strand of JAFGPY010000153.1, from coordinate 2,049 downwards.
TCGGCAATCGTTGGCTCGCCCTCGACGGAAGCGATCGTCTCGGCCGGTTCCTGAAGAACCTCAACGACCGGTGACTCGGGAGCAACGTCGGCCTGCACTTCAGCGACAGCCTCGGCCGGTTCCTCGGCCTCGGCCTTTGGCTCTTCAGCCGGCGCTCCGGGCAGAACGGCCTCGGTCGGCGGGTGAGGACGAATGGCCCGCCGCTTGGGCGCAAAGGCCAACTGGCCGGGCTTGGTGCGCGGCGGCAAGGCCACGTGTGGCGACGGCGCAGCTTCGGCCGGCGACTCGTCGGCCTGGGCGACCCCTTCCGTCTGAGCCTTGGTCTCAGCCTCAACGCGGGCTCGCAGCTTGCCGGCCTCGCTCTCGGTCAGCGTACTGGCATGACTGCTGACGTCGATGCCTTCAAGGCGGCAGTACTCCAGCAAGGTTTTGCTGGGCACGCCGACTTCCTTGGAAAGGGCATAGACTCGAATACTCAAGAAACGCCTCCCCGAAACCTCCGTACGCTCGTACATCGGTTTGCGGCAATGTGGCGGCGCGGCTTATGGCTAGCCGTCCGCCCGCTCCTGCTCTTCGGGCTCCTCGGTGCCGTCACCCGATTCCGGTTCCTCGACGGCCTGCTCATCAGCCACGTCTTCCGCGACCTGTTCCGTCGCGTCCTCAGCGGCCGCTTCCTCGTCACCATCGACTGCCTCCGCGGCGACGTCCGACACGTCGGCCTCGCCCTCGGCGTCAGCTTCCCCGCTCTCGCCCCCCTCGACCGCCTCCTGCTCCGAGGCCCGAATCTGTCGGGTGTACTCCGAGGCAAAGGCGATGATGGCCCGGGCCAGTTCCTCGTCGACGCTGTCGAAACAAGTCAACGACTCGACGTCCAACTGGGCGATGTCGCTGAGGCTGACAAAGCCCGCCCCGGCGATGCGCTGGGCCAGTTCCGGAGTCACCCCAGGAACCTCCGCCAGAATCTCCGTGGCGTTGTTCCGCTGCTGCTGGAACTCCTCGGCCATCATGATGTCGAGGTCCCAGCCGCTGAGCCGCGCCGCCAGACGGACGTTCTGCCCGCGTTTGCCGATGGCCAGACTGAGCTGGTCCTCCGGCACAATGACCGTGGCCCGGCCCAGATCGTGATTCAGGAAGATGTCCTCGACCTCCGCCGGCCGCAGGGCGTTGGCGATGAAAACCTGCGACGACTCATTGAAGCGGACGATGTCGATCTTCTCGCCGCCCAGTTCGTCAACGATGTTGCGAATGCGCGATCCGCGAATGCCGACGCAGGCTCCGACGGCGTCAACGCGGGTATCGATGCTGGAGACGGCAATCTTGGTCCGCTGACCGGCCTCGCGGGCGATGCCGCGAATCTCGATGATGCGATCGCTGACCTCGGGCACTTCCAGTTCGAACAGGCGGCGGATAAAGTCGGCGTGCGTGCGCGACAGGACGATCTTGACTTGGTTGCCGCTCTCGCGGACTTCCAACACCAAGGCCCGGACGCGATCAGCCTCGTGGATGGCTTCGCCGGGAATCTGCTCGCTCCGCGGCAGGAATCCTTCGGCGCGGCCGAGGTTGACGATGACGTTGCCACCCTCGATGCGGGAGACCTGTCCGGAGATGATGGAGCCCTGGCGGCCGGCATATTCCTCGAATATGCTGTTGCGTTCGGCCTCGCGGTTCTTCTGGATCATGACCTGCTTGGCGGCTTGGGCGGCAATGCGTCCGAGCCGCCGAGGATCGACGGCCACTCCGTCCACGGTCACGTTCATGGTCCCGTTCATGCGGTCGATGGCCGCAACAATCTCGACGTTCTGTCCGTATTGCTTGCGAGCCGCACTGAGCAGCGCGCCTTCGATGCCCTCGAAGACGACGCTACGGTCGATGTTTTTCTCGCGTGCGATCGAGTCGATCAGGCGCAACATGTCGCCGTTCATTGAATGTCCTCACCTCTCCTCACTGATTCATCCATGACCGCTCGTCCACAGTGGACGAAAACAAAAAAGTGGAGCGCTGTCAGCAGAACCCCACTTCGGGCCACGCCAATCGGCGAGCGGACGCCAC
>JAFGPY010000152.1 GCA_016935955.1 Planctomycetota bacterium | reverse complement strand
GGGCCGCCGAACTCCTCGGAGAATTGCGGCGATGCCTCCAGCCCCAGGGCCACTTCCTGCTGCGGCGACAGGAACATCAGGTTGCGCTCCTGCGTCACGGGGTTCGTCGAGCAGCCGCCGGCCGCCGACACGACCAGCAACAGGCCCACCACAACAGCCGTCCATCGTGCGCGTCGCATCGCTCACCTCCGCGTTATATGGTCCGAGTGGCCGAGACGTAGGCCATGCGCATCTGGTACAGCACACGGTCCAGCAACGATTTCTCGTCGCCGGTTAGGTTGCCCTTGGTCTTCTCTTCCAGAACGCCAAGCAGGTCGATGGTGTGCTTGGCCAGGTCGAGGTTCCTCACGCTCTTGCCGGTCTCGGGATCGGCCTGGGGACTCATGAACATCAGGGCCTGTGCGGCCAGGCTGTTGACGAGCATGGAGAAATCGGCCGGAGGCAAAGGGCCGCGCGAGTCGTCCGCGCCGGATTCGGCTTCGCCGTCGAGAATGCCCTCGGCGCGCTTTCGCTGGTTGGCCCTGTCGGCGGCGTCTTTCTGCCGCTGATCGCGGTCCAGCCGCTCCTTCTCGGCCTTGGCCTGGGCCTTCCAGTCCTGGTCGATGTGGAGTTCCTGCTTGTTGCCCTGTTCGTCGGTCATCGATTGCCTCCACGGCGGTTCCGCATTGTGTCAGACGTGTTGCTTGCACGGATGATCAAGTCGTCAGAATGGATTCTAACGCAACCGGCGCACAGAGCCAAGACCCTGGATCGGGGATTTGATGCACGTTAGGTGCAGGGCGGGCGCAGCGAGACAACTCGGCTATCCGACGAGGGGGCGAAGGTGAGTCGTGGCAACTCGTTGAAGAAGTCAGAGCCTATGTAGCACGTCCGTCCTCGGGCGTGACATAAGGCTGCAGACGACCGCTGAAGCTCGTGTCCCCGGCCGAAGGCGGCCGGGCTACATCTCTTCAACGGGATGTCAGGCTCCGGCGCCGCCGAGAGTCTCCTTCAGTCCGGCGGCCTCGCGGCCCATAGCGGCCGCCACCAGACCGACGAAGAACGGGCTCGGATGCAGCGGCCGGCTGGTCAGTTCCGGATGGGCCTGGGTGCCGACGAAGTAGGGATGCTCCGGCAATTCCAGAATCTGCATGATCGGCTGGTCTGGGGCCTTGCCGCTGAAGACCATGCCGGCCGCCTCGATCTGCTCGATGTACTTCGGATCGACCTCGTAACGGTGACGGAACCGCAGCCGCACTGACTTCGCGCCGCCCAGAATCTTCGCGGCCAGCGTGCCGGGTTTAACCTGGACGTCGCGGCCGCCCAGCCGCATGTTGCCGCCCAGACCCTCGATCTTCTTCTGCTCGGGCAGGATGTCGATGACCGGCGTTTTGCAGTTGGCGTTGATCTCAGTCGAGTTGGCGTCGGGCAACTTGCAGACGTTGCGGGCGAACTCGATGACCGCCATTTGGAACCCGTAGCACAGGCCGAGGTAGGGCATGGCGTTCTCGCGGGCATAGCGGATGCAGGCGATCTTGCCGTCGGTGCCGCGGATGCCGAAGCCGCCCGGCACGATGATGCCGTCCACGTCGGCCAGGGCCGCGGCCGCGTTGCGGTCGGTGACGTCGCTGGTGTCGATCCACTTGGCGTGGACCTTGGTGTTCAGGTGAGCCCCGGCGTGCTCCAGGGCCATCAGCAGGCTGGCGTAGCTGTCGCGGACCGAGACGTACTTGCCGGTGATGCCGATCGTGATTTCGCTTTTGGCCGACAGGATCTTGTCGACGAACGATTGCCAGCGGCTCCACTCGCGCCGCTCGGCGGTCGGCTTGACGCGATCGGTCAGGTTCAGCAGGTGGACCACCTGCTGGTCGATCTGGGCCTCGCGCATGGCCGAGGGGATCATGTAGATGCTCTCGCAGTCGTGCATGCTGAAGACGCGGGCCTTGGGCACGTTCGTGTAGACGCTGATCTTCTCGCGGACCTTTTCGCTGACTTCCTTCTGGGCGCGGCAGGCGATGATCGACGGCTGGATGCCCATCTGCAGCAACTGCTTGATGCCAAGCTGGGCCGCCTTGGATTTCTGTTCGCCCAGGCTCGGCGGTTCGAGGATGAACGTCAGGGCCACGAACAGGACGTTCGACGGGCCTTCCTCGTAGGCCAGTTGACGCATGGCCTCGATGTAGTAACCGTTCTCGAAGTCGCCGACCGTGCCGCCAATTTCGACGAAGACCACGTCGGCCTTGCTCTGGACGGCCAGTTGACGCAAGCGCAGCTTGACCTCGGCCGTCACGTGCGGAATCATCTGCACGTCGCGGCCCAGGTACTCGCCGCGCCGTTCGCGGCCGAGGACGCTCGTGTAGATCTGGCCGCTGGTGGTGAAGTTGGCGTGGGTCAGATCCTGGTCGAGCATCCGCTCGTAGGTGCCCAGGTCCATGTCGCATTCCATGCCGTCGTCGAGCACGAAGACCTCGCCGTGGCGGAACGGGTTGAGCGTGCCCGAGTCGATGTTCAGGTAGCCTTCGAGCTTGATCGGCGTGACGCGCAGGCCCTTGTTCTGCATCAGCTTGGCCAGGCTGGACGAGAAGATGCCCTTGCCCAGGCCGCTGATCACCGTGCCGGTGACGATGATGTACTTCACCTGGCCCTTGGTGTAGCCGCTGGGAATCGGGGTGTAGAATTCGGTTTCGTCGCTGACATTGCTGAGGCTGGAAAGCAGTTCTGAGGAGTCCATGGACCTTCCTGAGTCTATCCGGGGGCAGGTTCGACCGAGAGTTCCCGACAACGGGCCCATTCTAGCGACCGCCGACGCCGGAGTCAAACAAGGGAATGGCACGTTTCTTCGCGATCGCGAAACGAAGTTGACTTTGCCCCGCGGCAGGCCTATCTTGCTGCGGTTCAGTGCGTGGAGGAACCGCCCGAGATGAAAGCCGCCTGCGTTATTCCCGCCCGTTACGCCTCGACGCGTTTTCCGGGCAAGCCGCTGGTCCGCGAGACGGGCAAGTACCTGATCCAGCATGTCTACGAACGTGCCTCCGAGGCGGCCTGCTTCGACCGCGTCATCGTGGCCACGGACGATCGCCGCATTTTCGAGGCCGTCGAGAGCTTCGGCGGCACGGTCCGCATGACCCGCGACGACCATCCTTCGGGCACCGACCGCATCGCTGAGGTGGCGGCCGACCTGGATGCCGAGATTATCGTCAACCTGCAGGGCGACGAGCCGCAGGTGCGGCCCGAGTTGCTTCAGCGGCTGGTGGACCTGCTGGCCGGCCGTCCGGACGCCGACATGGCCACCTTGGCCGCACGGTTCAAGGACGCCGACGAGGTGCTCAACCCGAACGTCGTCAAGTTGGTGGTGGGGAGGGACGGCCGGGCGCTGTACTTCTCGCGGGCGGCCATTCCGTTCGACCGCGCCGCTCACCTGGCGGGCAAGAACGTTGCTCCCCCCAATTACCTGAAGCACGTCGGCCTCTATGCCTACCGTCGCGATTTTCTGATGCGCTTCCCGATGATGCCCCAGACGCCGCTTGAAGAACTGGAGTCGCTCGAACAGTTGCGGGCCCTGGAAAACGGTCACACGATCCTCGTGGCCGAGGTGGACTACGACGCCTGCGGCATCGACACGCCCGAAGACTACGCCCGTTTCGTCCGTCAGTACAAATCCTGAAGGAGACTGGTCGCATGGCCCGTATCGCAATTCTCGGCGCGGGCGGTTACGCCTTCCCGCTTCGTATGGTTGTGGACCTGCTGAGCTTTCCCGAACTGCAGGCCAGCGAGATCGTCCTGATGGACATCGTCGCCAGCCGCGTCAACCGCACGGGGCGTCTGGCCCGAGATCTGGTCAAGACCAAGAAGCTGCCGGCGCGGATCGTCACGACGACCAGCCTGGAGGAGGCCCTCGAGGGCACGGCCTACGTGATCGTCACGTGGCAGGTCGGCGGTCTGGAGGCCTACGAGCCGGACGTCGAGATTCCGCGTCGCTACGGCATCGACCAGTGCGTCGGCGACACGCACGGTCCCGGTGGCGTGTTCCGCTTCCTGCGCACCTGGCCGGCCTACATGAAGGTGGCCGAGGCCATGAAGCGGCTCTGCCCGGACGCCCTGATGATCAACTACGCCAACCCGATGGCCATGAACTGCTGGGGCGTCAACGAGACGGGCGTGAAGGTCGTGGGCCTGTGCCACAGCGTGCAGGGCACGAGCCGCATGCTCGCCGAGATGGCGGGGCTGGACTACGACCGCTGCTCGTTCAAGTGCTACGGCATCAACCACCAGGCTTGGTTCACGGAGTTCCGCTGCGGCGGCCGCGACGTCTACGACCGCGTGCGCAAGGCCATGTTCGCGAAGTTCCCGTCGCCCGTGGCCTCGGGTTGCGGGGGCAAGGTGGCCGTGGCTCCGGGCGCCTCGAAGCTGGCCGTCGATCACGGCGACCACTATCACCAGGAGACGGTCCGCACGGAGATCATGCGGACGTTCGGCTACTTCCACACCGAATCGTCGCACCACGGCAGCGAGTACGTGGCGTGGTTCCGCAAGAACCCGCGACTGATCAAGGCCTACATCCGCAAGCGCTGGGACTACCTGCAACTGTGCCGCACGATCTATACGCCCGAGAAGGAGCGGGCCCGGGTGACGGAGTTGCTCAAGTCGCCCCTGGAAGCCAGCGAGGAGTATGGGGCCCGCATCGTCCACGCCATGGAGACCGACGCCAAGGCCGTGATCTACGGCAACGTGCCGAACTACGGTCCGCCCGGGTCCGTGCGGCAAGCCCCGGCGGCGCACCTGATCGGCAATCTGCCACAGGACTGCTGCGTCGAGGTGGCCTGCCTGGTGGACCGCAACGGCATCCAGCCGACCAGCCCGGGTCCGCTGCCGTCGCAGTGTGCGGCCATGAACCTGCAGCACGTGGCCGTGCAGCGGCTGGCCGTCGAGGCCGCACAGACCGGCGACCCGATGAAGGTGCTGCAGGCCGTGACGATGGACCCGTTGACCGGCGCGTTGCTGACGCTGCCGCAGATTCGCGACATGGTCCGCGACCTGTTTGCCGCCCATCGCAAGCGGCTGCCGCAGTTCAAGAACGTCAAGCTCTGAGCGGAGCCGCCGAAGAAGGTCCGTGTAGCCCGGCCGCCCTCGGCCGGGAGCAACAGGTTTATCCGTGGACGATTCGCCTTGCGGCCCTGCAGCGTTCCCGCCCCGGGGCACGACGGACGAAAGGACGCACGCTGATGGCCGACTCTCTCGCACCTGCCGACTTCGTCAAACGCTACGCAGGCAACCCGATCCTCGCGCCGGCCGACGTGCCGTATCCGTGCGACCTGATCTACAATGCCGCCGTGATCAAGGCTCGCGGCAAGTACTGGATGGTGCCGCGGATTGATTTTCAGCCCGACGGTCAGGCCCTGGGGTTGGCCACGAGCGACGACGGCTACCGCTGGACCATGCACCCGGAGCTGGTCTTCACGCCGAACGAGGAGGAGGGGGCCCACGTGGCCGACTCGCGGCTGCAGGAGATCGACGGCCGCTACTACCTGACCTACTCGGCCGACAAAACGGGCGTGGGCATCCGCCTGGGCATCGCCGAGACCGAGGACTTCATCCACTACCGCCGCATCGGTCTCTCGGAGCCCGACAATCGCAACGGGGCCCTGTTCCCGGAGAAGATCGGCGGCCTGTTCGTGCGGCTCGATCGGCCGTTCCGCATGACGCAGCACGAGGGTTTCGATCTCTGGATCTCGTTCTCGCCCGACCTGGAGTTCTGGGGCCGCTCGAAGGTCCTCATCCGTTCGCGCGACATTCCCTGGGGCCACGACAAGATCGGTCCGGCCTGCAATCCGATCCGCACCGACGAGGGTTGGCTGTGCATCTTCCACGGCGCCCAGGTCTATCCCGAGCGGACGCACGCCTGGAAGAAAACCTATCGCGGCGGCGTGATGCTGCTGGACCTGGACGACCCGACCCGCGTGCGGAAGGTACAACTGCGGCCGCTGATTGAGCCCGAGACCGACTACGAGTGCGCGCCGGATTTCCTGCCCAACACCTACCGGCCCAACGTCATCTTCCCGTGCGGCGCGGTCGTGGAGGACGACGGTCAGGTGAAGATCTACTACGGCGCCTCGGACACCACCGTCTGTGTGGCCACGGCCGCGCTGGACGACCTGGTGAACTTCTGCCTCAACGGCTGAGGGGCATCACACGGCAATTCTCCGGCCGGGTGGCATGGTCGCGCCGGCGTGACCATGATCCTTCACAGTTCCATTGCGTCAAGTTCTTCTCGCCGGCGGGCCGATAACAAATAATGGGTGGGCTTGAGCCCGTCTCTCCTTATCACCGACAGTCCGGAGGTCGCATCCGTGAGACGTTTTGCCGAGTCCTTGGCCGCCTTCGCCGTGGCCATGGCCATTGTGGCTGTGCTCTGTGTGCTGGCTCTTCACGATGACCCGCGCAGCGCCCGGGCCGCTACGGACCAGGGGCACGAGGCGGCGGCGAACTGCCGCACGGTCCTGCCCGATGGCGGCGCTGCCGCGGAGGGTGAGCCGGCGTTCTCCGAACTGCCGGCGGCTTCTTACGGCGAAGCGTTGATGCAGGATGCGCCGCCCGTTCAGATCGCCGAGCCGCAGAGCAGACCGGACATCGTCTGGGCCGAGGAGATGGCGGTTTCGTCCACCATGTCGAACCTGAAGGTCATGCGTTCGCAACTCATGCTCTACCGCGTACAGCACGGCGAGGCCTATCCGACCGACCTCGTGCGGCAACTGACGCTCTACACGAATGCAGAGGGTCAGACCAGCGAGGTCTACACGAATGAGTTCCGCTTCGGTCCGTACCTACTGCGGCTGCCGCCGAATCCCGTGACGGGCCAGACGACCGTTTTCAGTGTGGCCGATCCCGAGGCCCAGTATGTTCCGGCGCCCGACATGAACCAGGGCTGGTGGTACAACAGCGCCACGGGCGAGTTCCGCTGTGACGCTCCGGACCATGTCCTGACGTTCCTTGGCGAACCGGTCAACTCCCTCTGACGGTACGCTTCGCTTCCCGCTTTTCAGAAGCTGCGAGCCCTCGGAGCGAGGCCTACGGCGGCTGGTTCATCTGCTTGAGATTGGAGAGGTCGTCTTCGCTCACGTAGCGGTAGGTGCCGTTGTTGTCCTGGGCAATCTCCTTGAGCATCGGCTCGCCGTTGCTGTAGAGGAAGCAGACCGTGTTGACGGTCACCTTGCCGGCCGAGTTCATGCCGCGAATCAACTTCGGAATGCTCTTGTCGAATTCCCCGTCGGTCAGCAGGTAGATCGTGTCGGGCCTGAGCCGGAACGCCCGCCGCAGGGCATCGGACGGATCCGTCTGTCCGACCGGCATCACGGACCCGACGAACTTCCTGGCCGTCTTCTTGTTCTCCTCGGTGGCCGCCGTCAGTTCGCCGTTGCCCATGGCCAGTGCCGGTCCGGTGGAGTAGAACAGAATCTGGAACTGCTGCTTGTCCTTCAGCGAGTAGACGGCTCGCAGCAATTCCTCCTTGCAGTACATGATGGAGTCGGTCATCGAGCCGCTCTTGTCGACCACGTAGACCACGCTGTTGGCGTTCTTCAGCGGCACGCCGAAGAACGTCTGCACGTACTCGCTGTCGGTGCTGGCCTCCTGGCGGACGGTCTTGAGGCGATCCCGGACCAGCGGCGGCAGCTGGTTCATGGCCTGCTGCGATTTCTCCGACGTGCGCTGCTGCAGGGCCGCAATCTGCCGGGCGTTCCTGTTGGCGAAAGACGGTTCGGCCAGGCAGGCGGCCAGCTTGCCCTCGGCCTCCTTGTAGAGCAGCAGTTTCAGGTAGGCCGCCTCCAGGTCGTCGGCCAGGGCGATCGTCGCCTGGGCCAGTTGGTAGGCATTCTCCGTGTTGGACAGGTTGGACTTGAAGCCGGTCAGGCGATCGGCCAGTTGTGCGGCCTTCGGTTCCTCGGAGGCCCTCAAGTGCTGCAGGGCGGCGTCCATGTCGGCGTCGCGGGTCAGGGCCATGATGCCCAGGAAGATGTGGGCCTGGCGGCGGTCGCCGGGCGTCTTGACGTCCTCCTCGTATTGCTTGCGGGCGTCGAGCATCTGCTTCATGAATTCCAGTCCCGCGACGTCCTCGGCGACGGCCTTCGCGCCTTTCAGCTTGCGAGATTCCGCCAGCGACTGCACGGTCTTGAGAACTTCGATCGCCGACTCGTACCGTCCTTCGGTATCGGCCTCCATGGCAAGCTGACGCACATCCGCCGGACACGTGGCGTCGAACCATTGGGCGAACACCTCGTCGCCCAGTTGCTCGGCGACGTGCGGCACGATGAGCATCATCTTCTCGTAGCAGGG
>JAFGPY010000151.1 GCA_016935955.1 Planctomycetota bacterium | reverse complement strand
TCGTCGTCTGCCCATCTGCATCTCCTTTCACCAGAGGTCCGCAGATGGTTATCGGCAAAACGAGGGCTTTTGAGATAGTTTCTAAGGCCCAGGCAGCCGAGGTGAAACGGCACATCGAGCATCTGGCCAACCACAGGACACACGGCTCCGCCCTGCCCCCATCAACCGTTGAATGGCTTGCCAACATGCCCGACAAGTTGTGGAAACGGCTTGTGGTTTGCAAACTGGCCGAGGACTGTGTCCGAGCCGGTGTTCCGACCTTGGACCAGTGGCTTGATGAATACCTCGATGCACGGGAGGATGTGAAAGAGTCGACGCGGACAGTTTACGGGCACACGCGGCGCAACTTGCTGGAGCATTTTGGAGCCGACAAGCGGCTTGACGCCATCACGCCTGGCCACGCGGACCGCTTCGCGGTCTATCTGCGAACTGAAGCCAACAGCGAAATTGCCAAGGGCGCGAAGGCTAAGGGGCTTGCCGAGAACACAGTGCGGCGACGGCTCGGGATTGCCAAGCAATTCTTCCGTGCGGCCGTGCGGAGGAAACTGCTGGCTGACAATCCTTTTGACGGGCAGACCGTGACCGTTCGTGAGAACGTGAAACGCATGTACTTTGTGGCGCGTGCCGAGGCCGACGCGGTCCTGGCTGCCCTGCCCGACGCCAAGTGGCGACTGGTCTTTGCCCTGGCCCGCTATGGCGGCTTGCGGTGTCCGTCGGAAATCGTGCGGTTGACGTGGGCCGACATAGCATGGGACCGGCAACGGTTCACGGTCCATGCCAGCAAGACTGAACACCACGCCGACGGCGGTATCCGTATTGTGCCGATCTTTCCCGAATTGCTCGGATACCTGCAGGAAGCGTTTGACGCGGCTGAACCAGGCGAAGTTCATTGCTGTCCGCAGTATCCCATGCGGTTCGCCGGGCAGATGTATGGCAAGATTGTCAGGAAGGCCATCAAGGCAGCCGGGGTGAAACCGTGGCCCAAGTTGTTCCAGAATTGCCGCTCGACGCGGGAAACGGAACTCGCCAACCAGTTTCCCGTACAGGTGGTCTGCGATTGGATTGGCAACAGCCCGCAAGTGGCGGCACGGCACTACCTGCAGACAACAGAAGATCATTTCACACAGGCGATACGCGGGGCGGAAGAAGCGGCGCAGAAAACGGCGCAGCAAGTTACTGAATTGGTGCGAAACATAGAGAACCGCCAAGACGGAAACCCTGGTTCTCAGAACACTTCACCGGATTTCGCGTCCGTGCATTGCAAAGAAGTGGGCGCTACAGGACTCGAACCTGTGACATCTACCTTGTAAGGGTAGCGCTCTAGCCAACTGAGCTAAGCGCCCACGCGGCCCATGAACCGGGACGCATTATAAGGCGCCGGCAGACGAAATCAAGCGCTGCATATCGTCCCATGACCAAAGCGGGACCGCCGCGGTCCCGAATTCCGCGATCGGTGTGACTCCAGTCACCCAGCATCGCCGTGCCGTCGGTTAAGGTCGTGTCCCGGCAACAGGCCGTTGCGTGGGGGCGTGCTCCTCATGCATGGCACGTGCGCGTGAGTCAGCGGTCGCAGGCTATCGGTTGATTAGCGACGGCAGGGGTTCTATAATTCGCACGGGCGTCGGCAACGGGGCGACGCCTGTTTCTTTGCCGCACGTTGCGGCGGGAACAGATTCGGGGAGGCAATCCCCTGCTCTGCCCGCCGCGATCCGGGCAACGCTGTCTCGGCGGTAGGCCCCGGCCGCAGATGGAGTCTCATGGCTAACGATCTGACATCCGCTGAACTGAAGCGTCTTGGCGACCACCGCTTGCTGATGGAGCGGCAGTGGGCGCCGTGCCGCTACAATTGCCCGGTGCACGCCGACGTGCGGGCGTACATCGAGTTGGCGGCGCGCGGCCGGTGGCGCGAGGCCATCGACGTGATCCGCGAGCGGCTGCCGTTCGCGTCCGTTTGCGGGCGGGTGTGTCACCATCCGTGCGAGGCCAACTGCCGTCGCCAGGACGTGGACGAGGCCGTGGCCATTCGCGAGGTCAAGCGGTTCGTCAGCGAGAAGCAGGGCGCGTCGGGGGCCACGGTGCGCCGCGCAAAACAGGACAAGGCCCGCGTGGCGATCGTCGGAGCCGGTCCTGCCGGCATGGCGGCGGCGCTCGACCTGGCGCTGGCCGGCTATCGGCCGACTGTGTTCGAGAAATTCCCCGTGGCTGGCGGCATTCCCGCGACGGCCATCCCGCAGTACCGCCTGCCGCGCGACGTGCTGCAGCAGGACATCGACTGGATCTGCGCTCACGGCGTCGAGGTGGTCACGGGTGTCGAGATCGGCAAGGACAAGACCGTGGCCGACCTGAAGGCCGACGGGTTCGAGGCGGTGGTCATCGCCACGGGCCTGGCCCGGTCGCGGACGCTGCCGATTCCCGGCGCGGACCACGAGCGGGTATACGCGGTGCTGGATTTCCTGACGGCGGCGAGCTTCGACAAGCCGCTGCCCGTCGGTCGCGACGTGCTGGTGATTGGCGGCGGCAACGTGGCCATGGACGCGGCGCGAACAGCCGCGCGGCTCGGGGCCGGGCGGGTGCGGGCGATGTGCCTGGAGAACGAAGAGGAGATGCCCGCCTGGGACTGGGAGCGCGACGAGGCGGCCGAGGAAGGCGTAACGTTCATTCATCGCCGCGGTCCCACGGAGATCGTGGTTCGCGGCGGGAGCATTGTCGGCGTCAAGGCCCGGAAGGTAACGCGCGTGTTCGACGCCGACCGCCGCTTCGCTCCCGAGTACGACGACAGCGACGTGACCGACGTCGAGTGCGATACGGTGATCATGGCTATCGGGCAGATGGCCGACATGGGCTTTGCCGCCGGGAGCGGCCTGGCGACTGACGGTCGCGGGCGGCTGCAGTACGATCCGGCGACGCACCAGACGAGCGACCCGGCAGTGTTCGCCTGCGGCGAGATCGTAACGGCGCCGGGTTCGGTGGTCGAGGCCTGTGCGTCGGGCCAGCGGGCGGCGAGGGCCGTGGACCTGTACCTGAGCGGCAAGGCGATCCGGATCGACGACGCCCTGCCCCCGGCGATTGACGAGATCGCCCCGGGGACGGCCGAGAAGGTAACGAAGGTTACTCGTAACCCGGTGCCGCAGAGGCCCGGGACACAGCGGCGCGGCGACAATCAGCCGATCGACGAGAATTACGCGGTCGATGTCGCGATGCGCGAGGCGCAACGTTGCATGGGTTGCGGCGGCGGGGCCGAAGTGCTGGTCGACAAGTGCGCCGCCTGCCTGACGTGCCTGCGCGTCTGCCCGTTCGACATTCCGGTGGTCACCGACGTGGCCCGGATCGAGTCGTCGCTGTGCCAGGCCTGCGGGATGTGCATCGTCGAGTGTCCGGCCAACGCGATCGTGTCGCGGAGTTGGGACACGCGGCAGGAGATGGATCGGACGCGCGAGCGGCTGGCTGCGGCCGGCGACGGCGCGGTGGTGGCGTACATTAACGGGTATCATGCCCCGGCGGCGGCCTGGAGCGGCGCGAGCGAGGATGCCCTGCCCGGTGTGCTGGAGGTGTGGCTGCCGAGCGTGAGTCGGCTGGGTGTGGCCGAGATGCTGCGGGCGATTGAAGACGGGGCGCGCGGGATTGTCGTCGTGGCCGGGTACCTGGGCGGCGACCGCTATCCGACGACGCGGCAGCGAATGGCGATGCGCGTGGAGCAACTTCGCGGGATGCTGGCCGAGGTCGGCATCAGTCCCGAGTGCGTGCAGTTGGTCGAGTGCGCCGCCGAGGGTCGCGAGGCCATGCGGCAAGCCGTGGCCGATGCGGCGGCGAAGATTGCGGCCGGGGAATAGGCGGGGGCTCATGGCCACGCGAGCGTGGCCATGCCACCCCAAGTTCGGGTGCCATGCTTCTCCAAGGAGAAGCATGCGAGGCCCTGGGAGCGTTCGGCATGCTTGTGCGAGCACAAGCATGGCACCCCTTGACCGGCAGGAGCGCGGCACCGGGATCGACATGGCGGCAGACTACGGCCGCCATGGCACCCGTCGAAGAGGTGAGTAGTCACGATTGGGCGGTAGCCCGACTCGGCGACAGGAGAGGACGGAGATGATTGTAGCCGAACGAAAACCGATGGACGAGATCGTCGAGATGCTGGCCCCGTACAAGAAGGTGCTGGTGCTCGGTTGCGGCGGTTGCGTGACGGTGTGCCTGACCGGCGGCGAAAAGCAAGCCGAGTTACTGGCGAGCCAACTCCGATTGGCGGCGCGGCAGGCCGGACGCACTATCAAAGCGACCTTCGACAGCATCACCCGACAGTGCGAGCGCGAGTTCTTCGACAACCTGAACGAGGACCCGCGGCAGTACGACGCCGTGCTGAGCATCGCCTGCGGCGCGGGCGTGCAATACATGAGCGAACTCTACCCGGACGTGCCGATCCTGCCGGGGATGAACACGACGTTCCTGGCGTCGAACGTGAGCGGCGGCATGTGGGAGGAGTATTGCCGGGGTTGCGGCGACTGCGTGCTGGCCTGGACGGGCGGCATCTGCCC
>JAFGPY010000150.1 GCA_016935955.1 Planctomycetota bacterium | reverse complement strand
TTCCCGAACTCGGACGTGACGGTCTTCTTCCTGGAGGTGCTGCCGCGACTGGCGCCGGGGGTCATCGTGCAGATCCACGACGTCTCGCTACCGTACGATTACCCGCAGGGCGCCCTGCGACGGTTCTACAGCGAGCAGTACCTGCTGGCCGTCTACCTGCTGGCCCGCGGCGAGCAGACCGAGATTCTCATGCCCAACGCCTACGTCGCCGAGCAGGCCGACCTGGTGGCGCGGCTCGATCCGCTGTGGGAGGCCCTCGGCCTGGCGGCCGCTCCCAAGGAAGGCTACGGTTTCTGGATGGTCGTCTGAGGCGTCCGCGCTACGGCACGCTCTGCATGGTCGCCATCGATTCGGCCGGTTGCGGCGCGGTCCGCTTCTGCTCCAGTAGCCACTTGTACAACTCGTCGTTGTCGTAGGTTGCGGTCCAGGAGTCGTGCCCGGCCTCGGGATAGACGGTCAACCGCGCGTTGCCGCCGCACTGCTTCAGGGCGTCTCTCTGTTATGGTTGCGGGTTTCGTAGCCTGCTTCCCGCGACTTGCCTATGGTGTAGAGCCACCATCGGGCCTTGGGTCGGCGGGTGTTTCGGGCCTGCCGGTCGCAGTAGAGGGTCATCTCGGCGGCAGGCTCGACGCGAACGTGGAACCAGTGCCGTCGCACGTACAGTTCGTCGCTGCCGCTGTGGCAGGGGCCGGTGGTCTTCCATTGTCGCAGGAGCTCGACGACGCGGTACTCCGTGCCGCGCCATGAGAACTGCTCGGGCAGTCCCGGCTGGCCGCGAGCCATGGCGGCCGCGGCGAAGCTTCCTGCGGCCGGTTGGATTTCCTCGCTGACGAACTGTTCACCTTCGGGCGTCACGGCGTGCTCTCCCAACTTGGCACGAACTTGGCGTGCTCGCGGGTCATTGGCCGGCCGGCACGCTTCTGCACAGCAGAAGCGTGGCACCCCCCCGGCTTTCTTCATGCGAAATCCTGCATGACACCCATCGCGGGTCACCGCGTCTCGGGTCAACGGTCGATCGGCCGTATGGCCCCGCCGGCCAGGAGCCAGACGCGGCGGCTGCCGACGCTCGTGCGGGTCAGGGTGGCCGTGAGCTTCTGCGGGCGATCGTTGTAGTCGAGGTCGGCCTCGATCAGCAGCGGGCTGGACGCCTCGGGCGGCAACGTCACGACCAGGCCGATGGTCGGCCCGCGCGGGCCGGTGCCTGCCGCCGTGACGGACCAGCGCGCCGGCTGGGCCGCACTGTGCCGCTCGCGAACCGTGACCGTGCGGAAGGTCAGGTCGTCGGGCTTGAAGCCGTTCGCCTCCTGCTCGTAGATCGGAAGGGTGATCGTCTCGGTGTCGCGGACAATGCGGCTGGTGTGGCCCGTCGCCATGGTGAGCCGAACGTCGGGCTGCTTCTTCGCGCAGCCGCCCAGGGCAAGGATCGCGGCGAGGAGAATCGCGGAGGATGAAATGCCGTGGCGTCTCATGGGATCACGCCGCGAGTGTAGCCGACGACGGCTGCGCGGACAAGGGCGTTTGTGCCGGCCTGCGGCGTGTGAGTCGGTGTGGCGCGGCGATTATGAACAAGACGCCCATGCCGCAGGTTTCAAACAGGACCTGAGTCGTATTGCATGGATCTCTTGGGAGGCTGTGGTGGGTGCCATGCCTGCTCCTGCAGGCATGCCGAATAGCTCCTGCCTCACGCATGGCTGCGGGGCAGCCATGGCACCCAATTAAGAGAACGCTTGTCCGAGCCGCTTAGTCGCCGAGGTCCATGGCGACGAGGGTGACGTCGTCGTAGATGGGTTGCTGGCTGCGTGGGGCGAGGACGACGTCGAGGAGCGCCTGCAGGTAGACCGGCAGCGACTGTCCGTTCTGTTCGGCGGCCAAGGTCAGGAAGGCCTCGGTGCCCTCGCAGTCGTCGATCTTGCAGCGTTCGACACCGTCGGTGTAGAGCAGCAGGCGTTGCGTCGGTCGCATCTCGGCCTCGGCGTCCTGGAACGTGGGATCCTTGACGACGCCCAGGAGCGGCCCGTCGCCGGGAAGCTCCTGCGGCGGTTCGCTGCCCTCCAGGAGCAGCGGCCGCGGATGGCCGGCGCGGGCGTAGCGGAGGTGGCCGGTCTGGGTGTTGACGATGCAGTAGAGCATGCTGATGAACGGCGACTGGTGCAGGTCGGCGCTGACGAGGTCGGCGTTGAGCTGGACCAGGGCCTCGTGCGGCGGGATCAACTCGTAGCTGTTGCCGGCGATGCGCTTGGTGTGCAGGCAGTGCTTGACGAAGATCGTGAGCAGTGCGGCCGGGACGCCGTGGCCGATCGCGTCGGCGATGTAGAACCCGACGTGGTTCTCGTCGAGGCGGAAGACGTCGTAGAAATCGCCGGCCACCCAGCCGGCCGGATAGAGCCGCGCGGCGAACCGCGTGCGGCCGATCTCGGGCATGGTCCGCGGCAGAAAGTCCATCTGCAGGCGGCGGGCCAGTTGCAGTTCCTCGTTCATGCGCTCGGCGCTCTTGCGCATCTCGCGGGCCAGGAGAATGTTGCGGATGTTCTGGTCGATGATCTGGTCGAACCGTCCCTTGGTCGAGGCCAGAATATCGAGCCGCACCTTCAACTCCTCGGGCGGCAGGTCGAGGGTCAGGCACTCACAGGCCCCGGCCTGGAAGGCCTTGATGCG
>JAFGPY010000149.1 GCA_016935955.1 Planctomycetota bacterium | reverse complement strand
TGCCGCATGACTTATTCCTTCTTGGTGACCATGGTCCCTTGGAGGTCCATGCCCAGCGAAAGACCGATGTCGGCGAGCTTGCGTTTGACTTCTCGCAGACTGGTCTTGCCGAACGAACGTACCTTGAGCAGATCCTCGTCGGTCTTCTGGACGAGTTGCCCGATGGTGGTGATCTTCTCGGAGGCCAGGCAGTTGGAGGCCCGAACCGACAGGTCGAGGGTATCGACCGACAGGGCCATCTTCTGCTCCAGCTCGCTGACGTATTCCTTCTCGGTCTCGACTTCTTCGGCCCCCGGCTCGATGGCCATGGGCTCGCCCGGCTCGCCGTAGTAGACGAACGGGTTGAAGTGCTTGCGCAGGATGCGCGAGGCCTCGACCAAAGCCATCTCGGGGCTCGTGATGCCATTGGTCCAGACTTCCAGGATCAGCTTGTCGTAGTCGGTGCGCTGCCCGACGCGGGTCTCCTCGATCGAGTACCGCACCCGCTTGACCGGGCTGTACAGGGCATCGACCGGGATGTATCCGATGGGCTGGCTTTCGCGGATGTTTTCCTCGGCCGTCACGTAGCCGCGGCCGCGTTCCACCGTCAGCTCCATGCGGAAGTCGATGTCGGCGGTCAGGGTGCAGAGCACCAAGTCCTTGTTGACGATCTCGACGTTGGGATCGGTCTGGATGGCGCCGGCCTTGACCTCGCCCTTTTCGCCGCGCTCGAGGACGACGGTTCGGGCATCGTCCCCTTCGAGCTTGACGATCAGGTTCTTGACGTTGAGCACGATTTCGGTGATGTCCTCGAGCACCCCTTCGATGGACGAGAACTCGTGGAGCACATTGTCGATCTTGATGCCGGTGACGGCACTGCCCTCAAGGCCCGACAGCAGGACGCGGCGGAGGCTGTTGCCCACCGTAACGCCAAAACCGCGTTCGAATGGCTCGACGACAAACTTGGCGTAGTCGACGGGTTCGCCGGTGCTGTCCTCGACCACAACCTTGCTTGGCAGCTCCAAGCCTTTCCACCTGATACGCATATGTTAGGCCTCCTTTGTTGGACCTAGCGAGAGCAGAACTCGACGATCAACTGCTCGTCGATCTGGATCGAGACGTCTTCCCGCGTCGGCAGGGCCGCCACGGTCGCCTCGAGGGTCGTCTCATCGAGCGTCAACCACTGAGGAGGCGTCCGACCGGCGGCGAGCTGCCGGTTGGCCTCGACCAGTTTCTTGGTAGCCTCGCGGTCCCGAAGCTTGATCACGTCACCGGACTTCACCGTGATTGACGGAATCGTCACGCGTTTTCCGTTCAGCAGAAGGTGGCCGTGGCTGACCATCTGCCGCGCGGCCGACCGACTCGGCGCAAACCCCAGGCGATAGGCGACGTTATCCAGGCGCCGTTCCATGAGCGTCAGCAGGGCCTCGCCGGTGTTGGTCTCCTTGGAGGCCTCGGAGAACGTGCGACGGAATTGCCGCTCCAGCACGCCGTAGTAGCGGCGAAGCTTCTGTTTCTCGCGGAGTCGCACAGCGTACTCACTGGGCTTACCGCGGGTGAAGCCGTGCTGTCCCGGCGGCTGGTTGCGCCACTGGCGCTCCATGGCGCACCTGGCCGTCTCACAGCGCGTTCCCTTGAGATAGAGTTTCATGCCCTCGCGACGGCACAGCCGGCATGAAGGACCTGTGTATCTTGCCATATCTCTCTGTTCCTCACACGTACCACAAAGAACTCTTGAACGCACGCTCCGGCAGGGCCGCTTACACGCGACGCCGCTTCTTCGGCCGGCACCCGTTGTGCGGGATCGGCGTCACGTCCTCAATGCTGACCACCCGAAGGCCGGCCGCCTGCAGAGCCGTAATGGCCGACTCGCGACCCGAGCCGGGCCCCTTCACGCGGACCTCGACCTCGTTGACGCCGGACTTCTTGGCCTTGTCGGCGCACGCCTCGGCCGCACGCTGGGCCGCAAACGGAGTGCTCTTGCGGCTGCCCTTGAAGCCAACCGTGCCGCCGCTGTCCCAGCAGATGACCTCGCCGTTCGGATCACAAACGGTGACGATCGTGTTGTTGAACGTCGCCTTGATACTGACGATCGCCTTGGCCAGGCTGCGACGAGCGCGTTTCTTCGATTTCGCCATAACGCATGTCCCCAAGCAGTTGACTGTCGCCGAGCGTCACGGAGCCATGAAGCCCCGCGGCCCGGCATGGACTTACTTGTTCTCCTTGACGCCCTTCTTACCGGCCACGGTCTTCTTCTTGCCCTTGCGCGTCCGGGCATTGGTCCGTGTCCGCTGGCCCCGCACCGGCAGGCCGCGGCGGTGCCGCAGGCCGCGATAGCTGGCGATGTCGCGCAGCCGCGCGATGTTCTGGGCCACCTGCCGCTGCAGATGCCCCTCGACGACGCACGTGCGGTCGATGATGCCGGCCAGATTGGAAATCTGGTCGTCAGTCAGATCCTTGGCCTTGAGGTTCGGATCGAGTCCGGCTTCCTCGCACAGCCGCTTGGCCGTGGTGTGGCCGATGCCCCTGATGTAGGTCAGGGAGATCGAAATGCATTTCTCGTTCGGAATATCGACGCCCGCAATACGTGGCATCCTTCACCTCCGGTTTCGTTTATCCCTGCCGCTGCTTATGCCGCGGGTCGGTGCAGATAACGCGCACGACGCCTTTGCGACGCACGATCCTGCAGTTCTCACAAATCCGTTTCACGCTGGTGCGAACTTTCATACCAACTCCCCTTCCCCGCCGCATCGCCGCTATCGCGCCGCGGCCGGTGAACTAGTCTCTACCTGGGACCGTCAGCCGCGGTAGACGATCCGGCCCTTGCTCAGATCGTAAGGCGACATCTCGATCGTCACCTTGTCACCGGGAAGAATGCGAATGAAGTGCATTCGCATCTTGCCCGACACGTGGGCCAGAATCTTGTGCCCGTTCTCCAGTTCCACGCGGAACATGGCGTTGGGCAACGCTTCCCTGACGACTCCCTCGACTCTGATTGCGTCTTTACCCATAGCTCCTTGCTGTCCGTTTCCTGCCGCGATGTCGATGATCCTACTGCGTCAGGACGTCCGAACCGCCGCTCACGACGGCGATCGTATGCTCAAAGTGCGCCGACGGCTTCCGGTCCGCCGTCACGACGGTCCATCCGTCGGCCAGGACCGCGACCTTGTGGGTCCCCATGTTGACCATCGGCTCGACGGCCAGCGTCATGCCCTCCTCCAGGAGGATGTCCTGGCGGAGCAACTCGCGGCAGACATAGTTTGGCAACTTCGGGTCCTCGTGCATCTCGGCCCCGATGCCGTGGCCCACAAAATCGGTCACCACCGAGAAACCTGCCGCCTGAACGTGCCGCTGCATCTTGCCGGCCACGGCCGACCACAGGATACCCGGACGTATCGTCTCGGCGGCAATCGCCAAGGCCTCTCTCGTCACGTCGATCAGCCGCTGCATGCGGTCGCTGACCTTGCCGACGGGCACCGTGACGGCCGCGTCGCCGCAGAATCCGTCGACACGCACTCCGACGTCGAACGAGACGATGTCGCCCTCGGCGACCGTCAATTCGCCCGGAATGCCGTGGACAACCTGATCGTTGACCGAGACACATACGGTCGCCGGAAACGGGGTGCCCCCGCCATAGTGCGGATAGTTCTTAAAGAGCGAAACCGCGCCGCGGGCCGCAATAATCTCGGCCGAGCGCAGTTCAAAATCCATCGTTCGCGTGCCGGGCACGCACATCGACGCCAACTGCGTCAGAATCTCCGCGACGACCCGTCCTGCGGCCCTCATGGCCTCGATCTCAGCAGCACTTTTGCGGCTTATCGCCATAACGGGTCTCGCCGGACTCCCTCAGACTCCCAGTGCCGCGAAGACCCGCGTGCGAACCTCGTCGGGCGTTCCATCGGCATCTACCTGCTTCAGGACTCCCTTGGCCTCGTAGTAGGTCACCAGGGGCGCCGTGCTCTTGAAATAGACCTCCAGCCGCTCCTTGACCGTCTCGGGCTTGTCGTCGTCACGCTGATAAAGCTCGCCGCCACACCGGTCGCACACGCCTTTGGTCTTCGGCTTGAGCGTAACCACGTGGTACGAAGCGCCGCACTGCCGGCACATCCTCCGCCCCGCCATGCGGGCGGCAATCTTCTCGGCCGCAATGTCAAGGTTCAGCGCCACGTCGAGCTTCTGCCCCTTGGCGCTCAGCTCACGGTCCAAGCTCTCGGCCTGGGCCAGCGTCCGCGGAAAACCGTCGAGCAGGTAACCGCCGACACAATCGTCGCGACCAAGGCGGTTGACCACGATCTCGGTCGTCAGGTCGTCCGGCACCAGTTGGCCGGCGTTGACGAATTCCTTAAGCTTCTTGCCCAGATCGGTGCCGGCGTTCATTTCGCCGCGGAAGATGTCGCCGCTGGAAATGTGCGGCACGGACAGCTTCTCACTGACGTCCTTGGCCTGGGTACCCTTTCCAGCCCCCGGCGGTCCGAGCAAGACGATTCTCATAGCAGCTCCCATGTTTCCAGTCGGTTCGGGCCGCCACGTGCCGCGGGGGCCGTCCCCATATCATCCACGAGCAATCCTAGCGTTGGCGTCCCTTGACGCGACCGCTGGAGAGGAAACCCTCGTAGTGCCGCATGATCAGGTGCGACTCGATCCGCTGGACGACATCGAGAGCCACACTGACGACAATCAGCAATCCTGTGCCGCCGAGAAACCCGGTCAGCATGATGCTCACGCCGGTGGCTTTCGAGAGCAGCATCGGAACAATCGCGATGCCGGCCAGGAAGGCGGCGCCGACGTAGGTGATCCGGTTCATGACCTTTTCGAGGTACTCGGCGGTGCGGCCTCCCGGCCGCATGCCCGGCACGAAGTGGCCGTAGTCCCTCAGGTTGTTGGCCATCTCGTTCGGCTGGAACTGGATAGCCACCCAGAAATAACAGAAAACGATAATCAGGGCGACATAGACGATGATGTACGGAATCGCGGCATCGCCGGCACTGAAAGCCATCTGCAGTTCCCTGAGCCATCCCCAGTCGAGCCACTTGAGCAGGGCGCCGAAAACCCAGGCCGGAATCATCATCAGACTGGAGGCGAAGATGACCGGAATGACGCCGGCCTGATTGACCCTAAGGGGCAGATACTGTCGCTGCATGGCCCCGTAGACCCTTCGCCCTCGAATCTGACGGGCCTGTTGGATCGGAATGCGACGTTGACCCTGGGTGATCAAAACCGTCCCGAAGACGATGCCGACGAACATCAGGGCCAGCAGCATGACGGTGCCGAGCGAGACACCGCCCGAGGCCGTGTCAGTCAGGCTCCAGGTGGTGCTCCGTTGCAGGTAAAGGTAGATTGCCGGAAGCTTGTCGACGATGCCGGCCATGATGATGAGCGATACGCCGTTGCCGATGCCGAACTCGTCGATCTGCTCGCCGAGCCACATCAGGAAGATGGTGCCCGCCGTGATGGACATCATCGCGATGACGAAGTAGAACGTGCTGCTGACCATCTGCGGCGCGGCCCAGCCGCTGGTGATGCCATTGCCGATAATGACCGCCCCCTGCACGATGCACAGCAGCACGGTGAGATAGCGGGTGTATTCCTGCATCTTCTTGCGGCCGGCTTCACCTTCCTTGGCCAACTTCTCCAGGGCCGGAACGACCGTCGTCAAGAGCTGCAGGACGATCGACGCCGAGATGTAAGGCATGATGCCGAGGCAGAACAGGAACGGTTGCATCGAGCCGCCGGTAATGGCGCTGATGAAGCCGAGGTAGCTCTCGGTGTTGCCCAGTCCGCCGAGCTGCGCGGTAAATTCCCTCAGGAACTCCGGACTGGTTCCGGGAATGGGCACATACATGCCCAAACGGTAAATGGCCAGCAGCCCGAGCGTGATGAGAATCTTCTTGCGCAGCTCGGGGATGCTGAAGATGTTGGCGACCTGTCGAATCATCGATTAGACGACCTCACAAGAGCCCCCGGCCGACACGATCTTCGCCTCGGCG
>JAFGPY010000148.1 GCA_016935955.1 Planctomycetota bacterium | reverse complement strand
GTCAGAATGAACATGGTGGCCACCCTCCGGCCCGGTGCGCGTTACGGCAGAATCTACACCCACGGAAAGCAACTCTGTCTAGGACCGCGACTGGTTCCCGTGGCCTCGGGAAAGGCCGGTCTTTCTGGAGTACCTACGCCGAGTTTCAAGGTGTCAATCTGAGACCTTGGTCAAACCACATGCCCAGCCTGATACGCTTGGTGATGTGGACCATCTGGACCATGTGGACTATGTGGGAAAACCGCCCTTACGCCCTCGAAAAGCCAGATGGTCCAGATAGTCCAGATACTCCACATCATCATCTAATGTCTCTAGGAGACCACCTGGCCATCTGGCTGCCTTAGCCGCCATGCCCAGCCGGTCATCTTGTTGTCGTCATCGCGCTGGGCAATGGACTCGACGCCCGCCCGACGCTTGGCCCGCTGCACTGTGGACTCCGAGTAGCCTGCCTCCTGCGCCCTAGTGATGACATCGGCGGGCGTGACCGGCCTGGCGGCCAGCGTCTCACGCAGCCACTCGGCGGCCTGCTCCACAGCGGTCTTGCTGCGCTCATCGTCACCGGCATTCAGGACATCGTCGGCGATCATCGCCACCGTCTCATCCTCCCAGGCGACGCGTGGCGTGGCGATCCCCTCGGGGGCGTAGAGCGAGTAGGCCAGCCCGTCGGTGTCCCTGGCGAGGTTGTTCTTGATCGGCAGCATCAGCCGCCGCTCATGGTCGTGCTCGTCGCGACTGACGCTCCAGACCGTCCGCGCCGCCGCCACGAACCCCAGCGAGCCGGTTACGCGGTAGACGGCCGAGCGGCCCGCACCCTTGTTCAGATGCGAGACGCAGACCACGGCCACCTGGCGTCGCACGGCCAGGTCGGCCAGCTTGGCCAGCCTGGCCCGCGTCTCGGCGTTGTTGTGGCTGTCGGTCTCGCCCATGTAGGCGCTGATCGGATCGACCACCACGAGCTTCGGCTTTGCCAGTTGGCCAATCGCCGCCTCGACGTACTCGACGTCCTGACTCAGGTCGACGGGCCGCGCGGACACCTTGCCCTGCTTGTCGGGAGCCCGAACCGCATTGATGGCGACGATACGGGCCACGTCGGCACCGGCTGCATCCAGACGCGGGCGGATCGTATCGGCGACATCGTCCTCGGCGCTGAGCAGGACCACGTCGCCCGGCTCGAAGGGCACGTTCGGCGCATCGGGCCACCCCACACCCGTGGAAACACGGGCGGCGATGTCCAGAGTCAGGAAGCTTTTGCCCAATCCTGGATCACCGGCAACCAGCGTCAGCTTGCCCGTGGCGATGCGGCTTGGCCAGAGCCAGCGCACCTGTTCGGGCTCGACGTCGCTCAGGCGCACGATGCTCGGCCCGGCGAGGCCCGCGGCGGCAGCCGGCGGGGCCGCAGCCGGGCTTATGGGCCTCGGTTTGCGGGAATACGCCAAGAGCGTGTTGCGTCGCCCGGTCACCCCGATGTGGACGACCATTGGGATGTCGTGCAGGTCGCTGCTGTCCTTCGGGGCCAGCACGCCCACGGCCCGGCAGATTCGCTCCAGGTCGCTGATGTCTCGCCGCTTCGTGTTCGCGTCGGGACTGTGCAGATACAGCTTCCGGGTGATCACTCGGCCGTCGTGCGGGCCGCCGATGATCTCGACGTCCAGGTCGAGGCGGTCCCCAACGAACTGAGAGCGGACAATCCGCGCTTCGTAGTGCCCCTGTGGGACAGGGTCTCGTCGCTTGGTCGCCATCGTCAGTTCCTTTCCGCCATCCGGCGGGGCCTCATCGTGTGCGGACGACGCAGGCGGCCGCGTTCCATCTGCCACTTCTCGCGCAGCCAAGCCGCCAGGACGTGGCTGCGGTTCTGCCACCGCTCATCTGCTTCGGCGGTGCGATCGGCGACACCGACGCTCATCTCGAACCTGCCGACACGTTCTGCGGCCTCATTGGGGAGGGCAACCATGCGGGTCTCCAACTGATGTGGTCTACGGGTGCGACGGAGAGCAAAAGGAGCGGAGGGACGCGGGGCCGCCAAACCCACACGCCCCTCCTATGGAAGAGACTACGCTTCGCCCTTGCTGCGGACGGCGGCACGAGGATCGGCGAGGGCGGCACCGAAATCGTGGTAGACCCGCCAGCTTACGGCCAGGCGGCTGACGTCCTGCGTCAGGCCGAAGAACTCGACGGTCGGCGTCTGCTTGCCGTTGAGGAAGGCGACGATCATCGGCACCGCGTTCGGCTTGGCGAACAGGTACCAGTGCTTCGTGCTGGCCTTCGCGGCGAACTTGGCCGTGTTGCTCAATCGCGGTTCGACCTCCAGGTTGACGGCCCGCCGCAGGCTGTTGCCGGTCGGCACGTCCTCAGCCCGCTGGACGAACTCGCTCTCCAGCAGCATCCGGGCCACGGGCTCCAACTCGGGCGTCACCAAGAGCGTCGCAGGCATCAGGTCGAGGTCGTTGCCCTCATCGTCGCGCTGCGTCCGCATGGCCGCGATGGCACTGGCCAGCGAGTCGATGCCCAGAGCGCTGTCGGCACCGGAGAGGTAGTTGCCGTTGCCGACCGAGAAGAAGCTGTCGGCGTTGGTGAGCAAGACATCGAAGGCCAGGTCGCTGACCTTCCGCATGCCCATTCGCCCATAGCTGGCGGCGGCGTCCTCGAACACGCTCAGGTCGTCGTTGATCACGTCGCGACGGTCGATGCTCAGCATCTTGCCGAACGTGTCGACCTGGTAGCCGACGAGGGCCTCGGCCACGCTGCCATGCTTCAGCTCGCCGCCCGGAGCCACCTGCTCAAGCTGGCCGGTAAAGCTCGGCCGCACCCCGGTGTGCGGCTTGAAGTCGCTCACCGAGCGCACCGCACAGAAGGCCCGCCAGCTGGCAGGCGTCTCGGCGTAGCTGTCCAGCAGTACCTTGTTGGCCACGTTGCCCAAGGCCGTCGGCAGGGAATAGGTCGAGAGCGCCGCCTTGACGAGTTCCATGCGGCCGCTCGGTACCGGCATGCCGTCCACGGCCAGGGCCGCCCTGCAGAGGTCAATCATGTTCGTCGCGCCGAGATCCTCGGCCCGCTCCATCGCCACCGGGCCGAGCACCTTCTCGCCGAGGGTCGCCTTGCCCATCCGCGCCAGCAGAGCCGCCTCCAGCACCGACTCCGTGGCCACCGTCGGCCGCGACCAGACGGCCGGCACGTGCGGCCGGTTGGCCCGCAGAACCTCCAGTTCGGTCCGCGTCTCGTCCCAGCCTTCCTCGATGGCCTGCGCCCGGATTGCCTCGTGTTTCGGCCCGCAGATGCTGGCGATGTTCGCCACGCGCGTCCGCTCGGTCGCCTCGACGTCGCCACCGCCCGCCTGCTTCTCCACCACCTCGTTGCCCTCAACCACCGTCGTCATGCTCGCTTCCTTTCTGTTGCGCGATGCCGCAATCGACACCGCCGTACCGTTGTCGCAGCCCAGCCCCACAATGCTTACCTCACGAAGCCGCCCCCTGGTGACGAGCGTGAGCCCGCCCGCCGGGGCCTTGATGCTCCTGCCGTTCACGTCGATTCGTTCCCCGGCGCGGACCTGGCGGCGTTCGATCACCTCGACGCCCACGCTGGCCTGCCACGGGAAGCCATTCTTCGAGGCATCGACGATCTCCCGTGCCGCCTGGCCGGTGGCACTGACCGAGCCGGTAACCACCAGGCGGTTGTCCCGTATCTCCGCAGTGCCGTGGCCGACGACGCCGCGACGACTCGAATCGTGGTCCGAGAGGATGGCCACGCCATCGGAGACATCGAGGCCTGCCAGATCGACCACAATGTTGCCCCAGGCCGGTATCCGCATGATCCCGCCGGTGTAGGCCAGGATGCTCACCGACGGCAGCTTCCGCATGTCCACGGCCGCTTCGAGCAGAACGTCCTCCATGATCGCCGTCATGTCTCCTCCTTCGTCGAAAACGGGTCGAACCCGGCCGCCAGCAGCTTCGGCCCCAGCATCTTCAGGCGGTGGCGAACCGCCCCTTCCGACACCCCATACGCCTCGCCGCTTCGCTCACGTTGCCGTCGCACTCGATCACCAGCTCGCACAAGTCCCGACTGTCCTCGCTGTCAACGTACTGGAGGATGTCGTCCATGCTCCAGCCGCTCCGGGTCAAGTCGGCATGGCGGCGCTGGCTGACCTGGTGAACCGCCGATGTTTGCTCGCTCTTGCCTTCCTCAAGGGCCTCGGACACTTCGACCGTCTCGGGCATCTGCGGGTAACGCCCGGCCCGCCTTTTCTCGCGGCCCCCGTACTTCATGAGCGCCCTGACCACGATGGTGTAGATGAGCGTTTTGGGCTTGGCCCCCCGCGACGGATCGTACTTCGGCGGACGGCTCAGCAGCTGCAGCATGACCTGCTGCACCACGTCGTCGTAAGGCCCTTCATCGAGGTCGGACGGCACACCCCTGGGGCTTCCAAGACGCCGAGGGCAGTATTTGGGGGCCTTCTCAAGCGCCACCGCCTTGGCATACTCCAAGAGGTCGGCCGTCAGCTCCAATTCCTGTGGTTCGGAGGTCATAGTCAGACCTCCTCGCCACGCTCGATGCGCTCCCGAATGTCGTCGCACAGCGTGAAGGTGATGACCGCTGGCTGGACCTCAAGCTTGCCGTCCGCGCCGGTCACGCCGCGGGGCGGCTCGCGATGCATGACGAAGTACTGGTCGTCATCCGGCAACCGACGTCCGTACTTGGCCGACTCGCGCTCCGCAGCCTCCTTGAGCGGCCGCACGAAGTCGGCGTAGCTGCACCCCAGCGTTTGGCACATCGCCGCGTAGGGCGTCAGGAGATCGCAGTCCTCGAAGTGCTCGGCGGCGGCATCCACGTCGGCCTGTGACCAGGCGTCCTCGCTGGCGGGCGTCACCACACCGTTGTTGACCAGCAGCTCCAGCATCTCGGGGCGGCAGTCGTAGCCCCGCGACCGCAGGTGGCTGGACGCCCCCAGCAGGGTCATCGGGAACATCTGCTCCACATGCATCCTGGCGGCTTCCTGGGAGGCCCAGCCGGCACCCTCATGCGGCTTCACCTTGAGGTCCACGTACTCGTCGAACGTCAGGCCGATTCGCGTCATACTCGCTTCTCCTTGCACACGGTTGCGGGGGCACCATTGCCCCTCTAACAACTTATTTCCCGGCGAAGGGCCAATTCGTAAAGCGGAACGGAGAAAAACTTGCAGGAAACCTCGTTACCAAGCTTAAGTCATGGCAAAGCCGGATGTTAAGCCGTTCCTTTGTCTCACACTTTCTCTGCAGGACCGCGCGGCACTCAGGCAGCCCCCCGCTATCCTAGAGCACTTCACGATTGAGTGTAGCCACAAGACATAAACCAGCCCAACGCATCGGAGGCCGTAACGGTTTCCAAGGCGGCGGCG